>NZ_JBVVQF010000009.1:0-75009 GCF_055811815.1 Mesorhizobium sp. WSM4836 | reverse complement strand
GTTCCCACCCCACCCCACCCCCGCCCGGGGCGGGGGCCCCCCCCCCCCCCCCCCCCACCAACCCGGGGCCCCCCCCCCCCCCCCCCGGGGGGGGGGGGGGGGCGGCCCCGCGCCCGGAGAGGGGCTCTTTCGTAGAGCGCAGTCCCCCTCTCCGTCTCGGCTTCGCCGAGCCACCTCTCCCCACTTTCGTGGGGGCGAGGAACCCCAAGCTGGAATGAAGCCACGATTCTTCGCTGAAGAAGCAATTTTGTTCTTGCTTTGTGCCGGCAGCTATGCTACTAATCTGGGTATGGTGCTAATTGGCTCCAACGACCCGCCCATCGAGGCGGGTTTTTTGGTGCCTGACGTCGGCGGGACAGAGGGGGCGCCGCAGAAGTCGACGCGTGTGCTTGCCATCCTCTACGCCTCATCCTCATCGTCGAGCAAACGGGTGGCGCGCCAGCGGGTTAGCACGATGTTGGTTTGTTCGATGACGAAGAACCGCGCGGAATCGCGATCATAGCCTTCGGCCAGCAGCTTTTCGTAGTCGGTGTGGGCGTGGCGAATATGCGCAATCGTCGCCAGCCAAACGGCAATGCTCGGCGGCAAGGTCTTCATGTGCACGGCGCCGGCATCGGCACGGATCCTTTCCATGTCGGCATAGGGCGCCAGCGGCAGAAGCGCTGTCAGCGCCTTGGCGATGGCGCGGCGGCGCCCGGTCGGGGCGCTCACTGCCCGTCCGATCTGGACGACTCGTCGCGCCCCGCCATGGTCGCCTCGGCGAAGGCATCGGTCGAGGCGAAATAGGGCTTGATGTCGATGACCGGCGTGCCGTCGAGCACGTCGATGGCGTCAAGCTCGACGCGGCCGGTGTCGATGTCGACGGCAACCAGCCTGGCGACATGCAGCCCAATTGGGTTCGGCCTGGCAGGGGAGCGCAGCGAAAAGACGCCTTTCGGCTCCGTGGCATGGCGGGGTTTCTGCACAATCAGTTGCCGCGGCGCATGGTGCAGCCAGGACAGGATGGTGACGTGGCTGGCACGTTCCAACCCAAGCAGGCCATCACGATAATGCGGGTCGATCACGAGAGCCGCCGGCTGTCCCGTCTCCCGCGCGGCCTTCATGTTTTTGGGGCAGGTTTCCCGTGTCGTCCAGGGCGAGGCGATGCGGCCGATGAAGACGACATGGCCATCCGGCGGCATCGTTGCCGGGTCGGTTTCCAGAAGTTTTTCGCCGCTGCGCGTTTCGAACATGGGTCCCGCCTCAATCATTCTTGCGGCCTTGCGCGGTCCGCCACGCATGCGTCATTTTCTTGTCCGGAAGCGACATAGCCCTTGCAAGCCTATCAAAACCGACATAAACATATGTTTATATCTTTTCAAAGAGAATGCTCGCATGCATGTCGCTCTCGACACGATGGTAGATACATTGAAGGCGGCTGCCGAATCCAGCCGGCTGCGCATATTGGCGCTGCTGTCGCGCGGCGATCTGACCGTGTCCGATCTCACCGAAATCCTCGGCCAGTCGCAGCCGCGCGTCTCGCGCCATTTGAAATTGCTGCTGGAGGCCGGGCTGATCGGCCGCTACCAGGAGGGCTCGTGGGCTTTCTTCCGGCTTTCGGATTCCGACTCCTCGCGCGATTTCGTGCTCAGGCTGGTTTCCGGCATCCGCGGCGCCGATCCGCAGGTCGAGCGTGATCTCGAACGGCTGGCCGCGGTCAAGCGCAAGCGGCAGGACCGGGCTGCCGAATATTTCTCGGTAAACGCCGCAAGTTGGGACCATATCCGCTCGCTGCATGTGCCGGACCGCGCCGTCGAAGCAGCACTGGTCAAGCTCGTCGGCAAGCGGCCGTTCCAGTCAATGCTCGATCTCGGCACCGGCACCGGACGGCTGCTCGAGATATTTTCGCCGCTCTATCGGCGCGGTGTCGGCATCGACATGTCGCGCGAGATGCTGACCGTGGCGCGCGCCAATCTCGACAAGGCCGGCGTTTCGAATGCGCAGGTGCGGCAGGGCGATATTTTTGCGCCGCCGGTGGAGCGCGACGCCTTCGATCTCGTTACCATCCATCAGGTGCTGCATTATCTCGACGATCCCGCCCGCGCCATCCGCGAGGCGGCGCGTCTGTTGCGCCCGGCCGGCCGGCTGGTGATCGTCGATTTCGCGCCGCACACGCTGGAGTTCTTGCGCGAGGAGCACGCGCATATGCGCCTCGGCTTTTCCGACCGGCAAATTGGCGACTGGTTTTCCGAGGCCGGCCTCGACCTTGAGGACAGCCAGGAATTTGAGCCGCGCGGCGGCAACGAGGCCAAGCTCACCGTCAAACTCTGGCTCGGCCGCGATCGGCGCATGCTGATTGCCGAGCCTTCCAACGACAGACAACCGGCCAATGCGTATCCGATAGGGGAAACCGCCTGATGAACCAGTTCCGCTTCTCCCGCCGCCCCGATATCGGCGACAAGGTCAGGGTTTCGTTCGAGTTCTTTCCGCCGAAAAACGACGAGATGGAAGCAAGGCTGTGGGACACGGTCACCCGGCTGGAACCGCTCAAGCCGAAATTCGTCTCCGTCACCTATGGCGCCGGTGGTTCGACCCGCGAGCGCACGGCCCGCACCGTCAAGCGTATCCTGAACGAAACGACGCTGACGCCGGCGGCGCACATGACTTGCGTCGACGCGGCGCGTCACGAGGTCGACGCGGTGATCCGGGAGTTCGCCGATATGGGCGTAAAGCGTTTCGTCGCCCTGCGCGGCGATCCGGCCGAGGGCGTCGGCGCGGCCTACCGGCCGCATCCGCAAGGCTATGCCAATGGCGCCGAACTGGTCGATGCGCTGAAGGGCGCCGGCGATTTCGACATATCGGTCTCGGCCTATCCGGAAAAACATCCGGAAAGCCCGGATTTCGCCACCGATTTCGACATGCTGAAGCGCAAGGCCGACAACGGAGCGACGCGGGCGATCACCCAGTTCTTCTTCGACAACGATCTCTATGAGCGCTATGTCGAGCGGGCACGGCGGGCCGGCATCTACATACCGATTGTGCCGGGCATATTGCCGGTGCACAATTTCACTCAGGTCGCCAACTTCTCGGCGCGGTGCGGCGCCTTGGTGCCGGCATGGCTGGCCGAGCGTTTCGATGGGCTGCAGAACGATCCTCAAACGCATGCGCTGGTGGCGTCGGCCGTGGCGGCCGAGCAGGTACTGGACCTTGTCGAACGCGGCGTCGGCGATTTCCACTTCTACACGATGAACCGGGCCGATCTGGTCTTTGCCATCTGCCACATGATCGGCATCAGGTCGCACGAAGTCGAGGCGGCCGGATCCGCCGCAGCCTAAAGCGGCAAGCTCCTTTTTGAAATGTCAAAGATCGGGAATGCAAAAGGCCGGGCAAAATGCCCGGCCTTTTCAATGGTTTGGAGTATCAGGTGCTGGTCTTCCCCCGCTCAGCGGCCTTATGGAAGGACGCCCATAATGAGGGCGCCGATGAATGCAAACGCAGCACAAATCATCAATGCGTTGATCGGCCTCGTCAGTCCCATGTCATAGCCTCCTCTTAAAGAGCTATGGCGAGAGTCTAGGGTCATTTGTGCCACAGGCAAGCAGAAACTTTGCTGCAATGCGACAAGATTGTGGAATTTGCGACCTGCCGTTTGCCGTTAGGCGTTGAAACTCTTGATCAAAAGCCGGCGCGGGACCTGTGAATAATTTGTGGCAAAGCCGGGGCAGTGACGAGAATGGCAGCGCTACCGCGGCAAAATCGAATCGATTTCGAGCAGACATTTGGGAACATGCTTTAGCGCCGTCCAAACAGGCGACCGTCGATGGTGACGAGGCCGAGCGCGATCAGCGCCATGCCGCCCAATTCGAACAGTTCGAGCCGTTCGCCCAGGAACAGGAAGCCGAGCAGGATGGCACTGGCCGGCACGATGAGCGTGACGAGCGAGGCGTTGGTGGCGCCGGCCGAGGCGACAAGGTTGAAATAGAGGATATAGGCGAAAGCGGTCGACAGCAGCGCCAGCGCCAGCACCGCCGCCCACACCGGCGGCGAGGCCGAAAACAGATTGGCGGGGCCATGGGTAAGCAGCACGACCGGGACCATGATGATCGTCGAGCAAGTCAATTGGCCGGTGGCAATGACTGGTGACGGCACACCCTTGAAGCGGCGGGCAATCATCAGCGCAACCGCATAGGAAACCGAGGCACCGATCAGCGCGAATTTCGCCCAGACCGGACCGCCGAGCCCGGCAATCAGCCCGGGACCGATCATCACCGCCGTTCCCGAGATGCCGAGGGCGATGCCGGCAAGCTTGTTCCACGACAGCTTTTCGTCGCTTGTCAGGGCGTTGGCGAGGATCAGTGTCCAGAACGGCGTCGTCGAATTGAGCACCGAGGCGACGCCGGCGCCAAGCTCGGTCTGGCCGGCAAAGATCAGCGAGAAAGGGATGACATTGTTGGCGAGCGCCAGCAGGAAGAACAGGCCGGCATGCGGCAAAGCGAGGCGAAAGGACGGGCCGCGAACCGCAAGATAGAGCTGAAGTGCCGCCGCTGCGATGGTGACGCGGAACAGCACCAGCACCAGCGGCGGAAGTTCTGCCACCGCAATGCGGGCAAAGAAGAACGAACCGCCCCAGATGGCGCTGAGCAGCAGAAGCTGCGCCCAGTCCTTGAGCACCATCGGCCCGCGCATTGTGGTGGTGACGGCTATCGCCATTGGTCGTCCTCCCAGACGAGATGCTTGCTCTTCAGGCGTCTGTTCACGCCATACCCGATCCGGCGGCAAGGGCCACCCGAAACCTGAGCGATGGCCTAGCTCGCTCACAACCGGCGTACAAACGGCGTAGCGCCGCGAAGCCGGGGCGGCGAGACATAGAATTGTTTTCATTAGCCGCTAGCTTGGATTAATTGTGCGCAGCCTCAGTCAAGGGATTCGTCCATGCAGCGATTCGAAAATGCCCGCGAGGCGGCGCTGGCGCTTCGCCCGGACGATCCGATCTATTGCTTCCGCCCGCAGGTGCTGAAGGCGGACGCCAAACAGTTCATGGGCATGTTTCCCGGCAAGACCGCCTATGCGGTCAAGACCAATGGCGAGCAGATCGTGCTCAACGCCCTGGTCGAGGCCGGCGTCAGCGCCTTCGATGTGGCCTCGCCCGGCGAATTCGCCGCCGTGCGCGCCGTCTCGCCGGACGCCGAGATGCTCTACATGCACCCGGTCAAGGCGCAGTCGGACATCAGGCTGGCGCTGGAAAAATACGCCATCCGCGTCATTTCGCTCGATCATGAGGACGAGATCACCAAGCTGACCAGGGTGGTGCGGGCGCTCGACATCGATCCGGGCGCGATCACAGTGTTCGTGCGCATCCAGACGAAAGGCTCGGCGGCCTACGAACTGTCGAAGAAGTTCGGCGCCGGACCGGCCAATGCGGTGGAACTCGCCGAACGGCTGAACCGGACCGGCTATAAGGTCGGGCTATGCTTTCATGTCGGCAGCCAGATCGAGGATCCCGACACCTATGAGCGGGCGCTGGCGTCGGCCGACTGGGTGCGCAACCGCGTCGGCTTCGACATTGCCGGGCTCGACGTCGGCGGCGGCTTTCCCGCCGAATACGGTCATGATCCAAACAGCCGCAAACCGGACATGCCATCGCTCGGCCAGATCATGTCGCGATTATCGGGCGACCTCCAGGAGTACCAGTTCGACCAGATGCCGCTGGTGGCCGAGCCCGGCCGGGTGATCGTGGCACGCTGCCTGTCGCTGATCGTGCGCGTGCTGCTGCGCAAGGGCAAAAGGCTCTACATTAATGATGGCATCTGGGCGTCGCTGTCGGATTCATGGACCGGCAAGATCACGCTGCCGGCGCGCTTCATCCCTGATCCGGCGATCCGCTCGCGCAACGGCGAGGACAAGACCATCGTGCCGTTCAAGGTCTGCGGCGCGACCTGCGATTCCGTCGATATATTGTCGCGGCCGTTCTGGCTGCCGGAAACCGTCGATACCGGCGACTGGATCGAGATCGGCCATATCGGCGCCTATTCGCTGTCGCTCCGGACACGGTTCAACGGCTTCTATCCCGACACCTTCGTCGAGGTGGCGACGCCATTCGACGAAGGCGATGCCCCGCAGGGGTTTGCCAGCCTGGAGACGATGGCGGATTAGTGAAGAGTGGAATAGTGAATAGAAGCAGCTCACTACTCACTACTCCACTAGTCACGCTACTCCGCCGCCTGCCTTGATATTCTCGCCGGTCAGCCAGCGAGCTTCGTCCGAAGCGAGGAAAACCGCGACGTCGGCGACGTCGCGCGGCGTTCCGATCCTGCCGAAGGGCGACATGCCGGCGGCCACGGTCCGGTCCCGCTCCGGAAGCAGGTCGGTGTCGGTGAAGCCTGGCGAAAGCGCATTCACGGTAACGGCGCGCGGGCCGAGTTCGCGCGAGAGAACGCGGACGAACTGCTCGACGGCTCCCTTGCTGCCGAGATAAAGCGCCGTCTGCGTGAAGAACATCTTCGTTCCACCGGTGGAGACGGCAATGATGCGCCCACCGTCGCGAACGCGGCGCGCGGCTTCCTGAAGCGTGAAGAAGGTACCCTTGGCATTGGCGCCGAAGACATGATCGAAGTCCGCTTCTGTGGCCTCGACGAGCGGCTTCATGACGGCGACACCGACATTGGCGACGACGATGTCGATCGGCCCCATCTGCCTTTCGGTTTCGTCGAACAGCTTGCGAATGTCGGGGACGCTGGAGACATCCGCCTGCATGGCGATGGCTTTGCCGCCATTCCCTTCAATGGCGGCAACGACTTCCCGGGCTGCCTTCTCGTTGCCGACATAGTTGACGACCACGGCAGCACCCTTGGCTGCGAGCCCCTCCGCGACGGCGCGTCCGATGCCGCGCGAACTGCCGGTCACAAGTGCGGTCTTGCCTTCGAGTGCACGATGCATGGCTGTTCCTTCGTCTGACTGCGGCCGCCTCGATCGAGCGGCGTTCCAGGGAAAGCTAGGGCCATGCTATTGCTCAGAAAATAGCCTATTATTTAAATGACTTGTTAGGCCTGAGGTACATAATGAGAGGAACCGAGTTTTCCGAACTCACGGCATTTGCAGCAATCATCGAAGAGGGAAGCTTTGTCCGCGCCGCGGCCAAGCTCAGGATTTCGCCTCCAGCACTCAGCCAGACGATACGCGGGCTGGAAGAGCGTCTCGGTGTCCGCCTGCTTAACCGCACCACGCGCAGCATGTCGCCGACCGCCGAGGGCGAGAAGCTGTTTGCCCGCATCGCATCGGCATTCAGCGAATTGGAAGGGGCCGTCGCGGATGCTCATGCATCACGCGGCCGGCCGGCAGGCTCGCTGCGCATCAACGTTCCGCGCATTGCCGCCACGCGTTTCATCGCGCCCATCCTCGGCGATTTCCGCCGCGCCTATCCCGACATCGCCCTCACGATCATTGTCGACGACATGCTCACCGACATCGTCGAGGGCCGCTTCGATGCCGGAATCAGATTGGGTGAGCGGCTGCACAAGGACATGGTGGCGGTGAAACTCAGCGAGGAACTCGAGATGGCCGCCGTGGCGGCGCCGAGCTATCTGGAGCATCATCCGATGCCCCGTCGTCACCCCGCGGACCTGCATCAGCACCAGTGCATCAATTTCCAGTGGCCGAGCGGCGGCAATCTCTATCGATGGGAGTTCGCCCGAGGCCAACGTGCCTTGGAAGTGGCCGTCAGCGGCGGCCTGACGGTCAACGATACGGACCTGATGATCGGGGCGGTTCTGGATGGGGTCGGCGTGGCGTACATGCTGGAATATCAGGTCCGGCCGTGGATCGAGGCGGGAAGGCTCATCCGTTTTCTCGAAGCCTGGTCGCCGAGATTTCCGGGTTTTTATCTATATCACGCGAGTTCCCGGCAGGTTCCCCCGCCGCTGCGAGCGTTCATCGATTTCCTGCTGGCGAGGCGGTGATGTGAAATAGTGAATAGTGAATAGTGAATAGTGAATAGTGAATAGTGAATAGTAGTAGCTCTGGTGTTCTGTGCGGCTCCGGTGCTATTCTTTTCCCCATTCCCCATTCCCTACTCACCACCTCACAGCCTCGCCAGCAGCTCCGGCGTCGGCCAGCCGTCGACCGGCAAGCCCAGCCGCATCTGCTCCTTTCGGATTGCTTCGCGGGTGTTGGTGCCCAGGATGCCGTCAACGGTGCCGACGTCATAGCCTCTCGCCTCGAGCTTGGTCTGCAGCGCCTTCATCTGGTCGGCATTGAGGCCGGGTTCGGGGTCGCGCGGATCGAATCGCGGCGCGCCCCCAAGCCGGGCGGCAAGATTTGCCGCGGTCAGGGCATAGGTGAAGGACTGGTTCCATTCGAGATAGACGTCGAAATTGTCGTAGGCCAGGAAGGCTGGCCCGTTGCGACCCATGGGCAGCGCCAGGCCGGCCTTCAGGCCGTTGTCGAGAAGCGGTGTGCCGTCGGGCCTGGTAACGCCCCATTGGGCCCACTGCGTCAACGGCAGCTTGTTGGTGCGCCCCGTCTGCTCCCACGGCAAATCCTCGGGCACACGGACTTCCTCGATCCAGGGCTGGTCGCGCTTCCAGCCGCGCGACTGGATCTTGCTGGCCGTGCTCATGATCACATCAGCCGCGCTGCCGCGCAGGTCGACCAGGCCGTCGCCGTCGCCGTCGACGCCGTGACCGAGATAGTCGGAAGGTAACATCTGCGTCTGGCCGATCTCGCCGGCCCAGGCACCGGTGACGTCGGCCGGCACCACGCCGCGATCGATCAACATCAGCAGCGGCACGATCTGCGGCCGGAACAGCTGCGGGCGGCGGCAGTCATGCGAGAGGCTCACCAGCGCGTTCAGCGTATGAAAATCGCCCTGCACGGCGCCAAAATCGGTTTCCAGGGCCCAGAAAGCGGAAATGACCGGCGCCTGCACGCCGAATTCGCGGTCGGCGCGGGCAAAGACCTCGGCATATTTTTGCAGATTGGCCGCACCTTGCTTCAGTCGATGCGACGAGATCATGCGGTTCGAGAATTCGATGAAGGTCTGGGTGAAGACGCCCTGGGCGCGGTCGCGTGCCAATGCCTTCTCATCGAGAGTGGCGTTTTCCAGCGCATCAAGGCCGGCAGCGCCGACCCCGGCCGCCCTGGCCTCCGCCGCCATGCCGTGCTTCCATGCCTCGAAATCGCCGCCGCATTGCTGTGCCGCGGCCGGGACGGCGGTCAGCAGCAGCGCCGCGAGAATTCCAAAGCGCAATCGCATCGCTATCCTTCCAAGAAGATTACCGGCGGTTGCAGGCATTCGTCATTGGCTGTGTCGAAAAGCAGGCGACAGGCCCGGTGTCAACGGGTGTTCTGCCGCAGCCACTTCTTCCAGGCGGCTTCGGAGCCGTTGAAGACGCTGATGTCGGCGTTTCCGGCCATGCCCGGCACGACACCCGTTCCGGTATACTGCCAGAAGGTGAAGGGATGGCTGCCGTATTTCTGGCGCGGATGCCCGGCGACGGAACGCAGCCAGTAGGGGTAGCCGCGGAAACCCGATAAACCATTATCTTCGAAGAAGTCGACCGACGTGTAGATGATCGGCTTCTTGCCGTAGTGTTTTTCGACGATTTCGAGGAATGTGCTCATCTCGCTGCGTACCGTGGCGGGATCGGGCCGCAGCTTGCAGGTCGGCGATTTCGGGTTCCATTCCATGTCGAGAACCGGCGGCATGGCCGAGCTGTCTCTGGGCACGTTCTGGATGAACCAGCGCGCCTGGGTAGCGGCCGGCGTGCAAAAGTAGAAGAAGTGATAGGCGGCGCGAGGGATGCCTGAGGCTTTGGTGCGGCTCCAATGCTCGTTGAAAGCTTCATCGAACCGGTCTCCGCCCTCGGTTGCCTTGATGAAGGCGAAGGAGATGCCGCTGGCCCTGGCCGCCGGCCAGTCGATTGATGTCTGGTATTTGGAGACGTCGGTGCCGTGGACGGCATAGCTCCACGGTGCGCCGCTGTCCCATTCATGCGGGTCGGAATCGGCAAAACGCGGCGCGCGTACCGCAACCGTCGGGGCGCTGGATGACGACAGCGATGGCGTCAGATCCTCGACCGTGGAGCAGCCACCAAGCAGCGTCAGCGTGATGAGAACCGCGAAACGGCGCATCGCTACTTCCCGAGCCGGTTTCAGCCGGCCGCTGATGGGTCTTTCCGCGGGTGGCCCCTCGACCGGGCGCAGCGTGTCTGAAACCGACCTACGCGATGCGCCTTGATCTTCGTTTCATGCGTTCCCAAACCGTTGCGCGGTTTGGGATGCATGCATTCAAGCCCCGCCGGACGGTCACCCCACAGGATCGCCCGGTCTGTCCCAAGCGCGTCGCTTCGACGCGCTTGGCTCATTTATCTGTGCATGTCGTTGTCCCAAAACCGCTGCGCACGCTCGGAAGGGCATGCTTTTGGGCGACATGCATCTGTGATCGCCGATGATGGTTGATATTCGGTTGACGGCGCTCGACAAGAGCCGCGATTTTGCCGAAACAATGGCGGCAAATCGATGACATAGATAGAGCGCGCCGGGGGGAACTCGAAATGCAGATCCTTTTGAAGTTCGTCAAATGGCTGCTCGGCCTGGCTGTGCTGGCCGCCGCGATACTCGCCGCCTGGCTGTTTTTCGCGCCGCCGGAACTGATCCGCGTCGGTTCCGGCTATGCGGCCAAGATCGTCTGTTCGAACGTCTTCATCGCAGGCCGAGACGCCGACGACGTGCTTGCCGTCGATGTTCAGGCGCCGGGTCATCCGCTGCTGAAGCTGATGAGGGTGTCGGTCGACAAGGAGAAAGCAACGGTTTCGGCGGGCCTGTTCGGCGTGCTCGGCAAGAGTGTCGCGGTTGCGCGCGACGGGCTCGGCTGCGCCTCGGTTCCGGACGGCGATATTGCCGCCGCCAAGGTCATCGCGGGAGCTGCACCGACGCCGGCGCCGCTGCCCGATACGATCTGGGCGGAAGGCGACGATGTCGGTGCCTCGCAGGATCCTGAGGTCGCGAAGATCCTCGACGATCCAGCAATGACCGGCGCCGGGATGCGGGCGGTGGTGGTGGTCAAGAACGGCCGCATCGTCGCAGAGCGCTATGGCGACGGCTTTTCCGAAAAGACGCCGCTGTTGGGCTGGTCGATGACCAAGACGGTGAATGCGGCGATCATCGGCACGCTGGTGAAGGACGGCAAGCTGGCGATGACCAACCAGGGCCTGTTCGGTCCCTGGAAGCGAGATGGGCGCGCCATGATCAGCCTCGCCGACATGATGGCGATGTCGAGCGGGCTGGAATTTAACGAGGATTATGGCGACGTCGCCGACGTAACGCGGATGCTCTATCTCGAACCGGACATGGCGGACTTTGCCGGGTCCAAGCCGCTGACCGGCGAGGTCGGCAAGGCGTTTTCCTATTCGAGCGGCACGGCGATGATGCTGTCTCGATTGTGGCAGGACGCGATCGGCGACAAGGACAAGGCGCTGGCCTGGCCGAGGACCGCGCTGTTCGATCCGCTCGGCATGCACAGCGCGGTGCTTGAAGCCGACGAGCACGGCACCTTCGTCGGCTCATCCTATCTCTATGCCACGGCACGCGACTGGGCGCGCTTCGGCCAGTTCCTGTTGCAGGGGGGCGTCTGGAACGGCAAGGAGATCCTGCCCGCCGGCTTCGTCGACTGGATGACAGAACCGGCAACTGCCTCGAAGGTCTACGGCAGGGGACAATTATGGATAGAAGGGCCCGGCGACGAAGAAAACCCCGGCGCCGGCATTGCCGCCGGCCTGCCCAAGGACACCTACTGGATGGAGGGGCATGACGGACAAACGGTCGCCATCGTCCCTTCGGAGCGACTGGTTGTGGTGCGGCTCGGACTGACGCCGGCCAGGCTCGGCTACCGGCCGCAGGCTATGGTGGCGGCGCTGGTCAAGGCGCTGCATTAGGCTGTATCAATATCTAGGTGATGCCGGCCTGCAAACGGCGGTTTCCTGCGCTTCCGGTGCTCACGTACTCAAAAGTTACGCTCCGCTCCGGTTCTCGGAACCCACCGTTTTCGACTCGGCCTGACCTGAATCTCGATACATCCTGGCTATCGACCTGGGCCGATCACGGCCAGCCACGCATAGCCGCGATAAAGCGTTTGGAAACGGAAGCTTGCGCCAACTCTTGCAGATTCCGAATCCAGAACCGCGCGCAACGATTGACGCGGCTCGACATGGAATTTTTTCAGCCAGCCGCGCAGCAGCATGCGGAACCAGCCAGGCAGGGCCTCCTGCTGGCCAAAATCGACGATATGCAGCGAGCCGCCGGGCGACAGGGCTGCAAGTGCGGCTGATACCGTCTTCTCCCAGCCGGGGATCATCGACAGCGAATACGAGACAAAGACGCGGTCGAAACTTTCGACGCCGAACAGCGCCTTTGCGTCGAAATCAGTGGCGTCGCCGCGCGCCAGGGTGACGCCGCCCGACAGGCCCTCACGGGCAAGGGCGGCGGTGGCCGTCTCCAGCATCTCGGCCGAAATATCGAGGCCGAAGAAGCGAGCGCCGGGATAGCGGCGGGCGGCGAGGATGATGTTTCGGCCGGTGCCGCAGCCGAGCTCGAGCACGGTGCCGCCGGCCGGCACATCCAGGCCGGCGATAAGCCGGTCGCGGCCGAGCAAATAATATTTGCGGGTCAGGTCATAGATATGACGCTGCCAGCGGTAGACGCCGTCCATTAGTTCGGCATGGCTGGCCGGCAACTCGGTCGCGCTCATGCGTCCTGCTTCACGTAGAGATGGAAGCCGCCATAGATGGCCGAGCGGTCGCGGGCCGAAAACTCGCGCGAGGCGTCGTTCTCGTAGCGCCACTGGTCGAGCAGCGAATTCGAGACGCGGCCGGGCAACAGGCTCGGTTCAGCCGCGGTGCGGAAGATGACGCGGGCGCCGGTGGAGGCGGTTCGGGTGATCTCGGCCCACAACCCGTTAAGCTGGTCGTCGGTCATCCAGTCCTGTGCATCGAGCAGCACGAAGCGATCGACGGAACCGGCATCCTTGCCGCCAAGGAACTCGATCAGATTGGCGTGGTGGATGGCGACGCGATCGACATTGTTGCGGATCGTCTTGTAGTTGCGCTTTTCGAGATAGGCGGGCAGGGCGGCCTCGCCCGGATTAGGGTAGCGGCGGGCAAAAGCCTGCCAGGCGAAATAGTTGGTCTTCAGCGGAAAATCGCAGGCGAGCTTTTCCAGCCGGGCCTTCAGGACGCTGGCCATGGTGCCGTCACCCGAGGTGATCAGCGAATCGTACTGGGCCGGCGGAATGCCGAGGCCGAACAGCGAGGCTTTTCGCGAGGTCGCCCATTTCAGCAGCGGTTTTTCGAAGACCGGCGCCAGCTCTTCGTCGAAGAAGCGGCGCTGATCGGCGATGCTCTTGGCGTCCATGATGCCGGCCGGGTCGACGCCGAAGACTTTTGCGGTGCGGTGGCCCATGGCGATGAACAGGCCGAGCAGGCCGGTCTGGTAGAAATTGCGGTCGAAGACGGCGATGCGGCGACGGCCGCGCCAGTTGCGGCGCTCCCAATAATTCCGGCTGACCGGGTCGAGATGCGGTGCGATGAAGCGATCGTAGGCCTGCGAGTTGTGCCCGGTCTCAGCCGCGCCGAAGAAACGGAACAAATCGCCCTGCGACGGCAGGTGACGGACGGCTTCGACCTTCATGCGGTTCAGCGCGATGTGGGCAGCGTTGAGGTCGACGGCATCGATCCTTTCCGGCGACCGGGTGAGATAGGCGAGGATGTTGCAGCCACCGGAGGCGATGGTGACGATACGGTGGCCCGTCCCGAGCTGCATCGCGTCCATGTCGATTTCGGGGTCTTCCCAGATCTGCGGATAGACGAGGCCGGAGAACAGAAAGGCAAAGAGCCGCTCGGAGATGCCGGCCTTCGACAGCGGGCGGTTCTGGTAGACGGCCTTGCCGACTTCCTTGCCGCGGCGAAAAACCAGTTCCCCAGAAATGTCCGTCATGGCAAGGCGATTCCCCGTTTGCTTTGCCGCAAGCGGGTAGCGCAGGGTCATGACAGGCCAGTGACAGCCTGTTGACGCGAGTTCAGGCCTTGCCAAACCCACCCGGCGTCGGTGTCGTCACGATGACCGCCTCGCCGGCGTCGAGCACGGTCTGGTCGCACGCCTTCAGCGTCTCGATCACGCCGGTCTTGCGGCGGACCTTGGTCGAACCGGCTTCGCCATCGCCGCCGCCGTCCAGCCCTCGCGGCGGGCGATTGCGATGCGAGGACAGGATCGCGCAATCCATCTTTTCGAGGAAGCGGATGGTGCGTTTGGTGCCATCGCCGGCATTCCATTTGCCTTTGCCGCCGGAGCCTTCGCGGATATGAAAATCCTCGAGCAATACCGGGAAACGCAGTTCCAGCACTTCCGGATCGGTCAGGCGCGAATTGGTCATATGGGTGTGGACACCGGACGTGCCGGCAAAGCCGCGGCCGTCGTTCATCCGGCCGGCCGGCGAGCCCGAGCAGATCGTCTCGTAATACTGGTACTGCTTGTTGCCGAAGGTGAGATTGTTCATCGTGCCTTGCGCATTGGCCATCGCCCTCATCGCGCCGAACAGCGCGTTGGTGACGTGCTGCGAGGTCTCGACATTGCCGGCGACGACTGCCGCGGGATAGGCGGGCTTCAACATCGAGCCGTCCGGGATAACGATGTTGATCGGCCGCAGGCATCCGGCATTCATCGGGATGTTGTCTTCGACCATGACGCGGAAGGCATAAAGCACCGCGGCACGGGCGACCGGCTCTGGTGCATTGAAATTGTTCTTCATCACAGGCGATGTCCCGGTGAAGTCGACGGTCGCTTCGCGCTTCCGCCGGTCGACCGATATCTTCACCTTGATCATTTGGCCGGTGTCGGTCGGATATTCGTATTCGGAACGGTCGGGCAGCCGCTCCAGAACGCGGCGCACGCTTTCGGCGGCATTGTCCTGGACGTGGCCCATATAGGCTTCGACCACGCCGAGGCCGAAATGCGCGACCATCTTGCGCAGCTCGGCAACGCCTTTTTCGTTCGCGGCGATCTGCGCCTTGAGGTCGGCGATGTTCTGGTGCGGATTGCGCGCTGGGTAGGGGTGGTCGGTGAGCAGCGTCTCCAGGTCCTGCTCGCGGAACCGGCCGCGATCGACGATGCGGAAATTATCGAACAGCACGCCTTCCTCGTCGACGGTAGTGGCAAGTGGCGTCATCGAGCCGGGCGCGGTGCCGCCGACATCGGCATGGTGGCCACGCGAAGCGACGTAGAAGAGGATATTCGGCGATTGGCCGATCTCCCCCACAAGGGGGGAGATTGGGCGCTCTTCCTCGAAGACAGGCGTCACCACGGTGATATCAGGCAAATGCGTGCCGCCATTGTAAGGCGCGTTCAGGGCAAAGACGTCGCCGGGATGGATGTCACCGGAGTTGAGCTGGATGACGGTCTCCACCGAGCGGTCCATGGAACCGAGATGTACCGGCATGTGCGGCGCGTTGGCGACCAGCGCGCCATTCCGGTCGAAAACGGCACAGGAAAAGTCGAGCCGCTCCTTGATATTGACCGAGTAGGCGGTGTTCTGCAGCGTCACGCCCATCTGCTCGGCGATCGACATGAACAGATTGTTGAAGACCTCCAGCATCACCGGATCGGCTTCGGTGCCGAGTGCGGCGTGCCGGCGCTTCTTCTCGACGCGGCGCATCAACACGTGGCTTTTGGCGGTGATCTCGGCCTGCCAGCCGGGCTCGACGACAATGGTCTGGTTCGGCTCGATGATTAAAGCAGGGCCAGCGATCTTGTTACCGGGCTTCAGCGTTTCGCGAGGAAAGATGCCGGCACCGCGCCAGACGCCGTCGACAAAGATTTTCCGGGTCCCGGAAGGACTTACGGCCATGTCTTCAACAGCTGAATCGCTTTCGTCGCGGCCGGTGCCGCCGGTATCGGTACCTTCAACGCCGACCGATTCGACGATCATCGGCTTGTCGTCGTAGATGAAACCGAACTGCGCCTTGTGCGCCAGTTCGAAGTCCGCCTTGGCCTGCGCGGTCGAGCCATGCCCAAAATTCACGGGCAGGGCGGTATCGGTGCCGTCATAACGGATCTGCAGCACCGGCCTCGAGGCGACCGCGTCTTCGGTGATGCCTTGCGCGGCGAGTTCGTCGATGACGGCTTTGCGCAGCGTTGCGATGAGATCGTCGATCGCCGGCGCGGAATCTTCCGCCAGCGGCTTCAGCAGCGCCTGCTGGCGTGACGCAAATACAGAGGCTAGTCCGATGCCGTAGGCCGAGAGCAGGCCAGAGAACGGATGGATCAGCACCGCCTCCATGCCGAGCGCATCGGCGACCAGGCAAGCGTGCTGGCCGCCGGCGCCGCCGAAGCAGTTCAGGAGGTATTCGGTGACATCGTAGCCGCGCTGCACGGAAATCTTCTTGATGGCATTGGCCATGTTTTCGACGGCGATAGTGATGAACCCTTCGGCAACGGCTTCCGGCGAGCGGCCGTCGCCGATCTCGGCGGCAAGTGCGCTGAATTTCTCGCGAACCGTCCGCACGTCGAGCGGTTCGTCCTGGCCCGGTCCAAAAATAGCCGGGAAGAACTCGGGCTGCAGCTTGCCCAGCATGACGTTGGCGTCGGTGACCGCCAGCGGACCGCCGCGCCTATAGGCGGCCGGGCCGGGATTGGCGCCGGCCGAATCCGGCCCGGCGCGGAAGCGGCCGGCCTCATAATCCAGGATCGAGCCGCCGCCGGCGGCGACCGTGTGGATGCGCATCATCGGCGCGCGGATGCGCACGCCGGCGACCTCGGTGTCAAAGGCGCGCTCGTAGTCGCCATCATAGTGCGCGACATCGGTGGAGGTGCCGCCCATGTCGAAGCCGATGACCTTGCCGAAACCGGCGAGTTTTGCCGTCTCGACCATGCCGACGACGCCGCCGGCCGGACCGGACAACAGCGCATCCTTGCCCTGGAACATGTCGGCGGCGGTGAGGCCGCCCGACGACATCATGAACATGAGGCGAGGGCTTTCCCTCCCCCTTGAGGGGAGGGTGGCGGCAAAGCCGCCGGGTGGGGTCGCTGCGGCAGTGCTCGACGTTCTTGCGGTGCCTTCTGAGATGACCCCCTCTGGCCGCCTTGCGGCCATCTCCCCCTCGAGGGGGGAGAAAACGCCCAGTTCCGTCGCCACCTTCTGCACATACCTGGACAGGATCGGCGACAGGTAGGCGTCGACCACCGTGGTGTCGCCGCGGCCGACCAACTTGATCAGCGGCGAGACCTCGTGACTGACCGAGACCTGCGAGAATCCGAGCTTTCGACAGACTTTGGCGACCGCCTTTTCGTGCTCGGGATGTTTCCAGGCATGCATGAAGACGATGGCGACCGCATCGATGCCGTCCGCCTTGGCTTGCTCAATGGCCGGGCGCACGGCGGCGATATCGAGCAGGCGCTCGACACTGCCGTCGGCGCGAACCCTTTCGTCGATTTCGACGACACGCTCGTAGAGTTGTTCGGGAAGGATGATCTGCTTGGCAAAGATGTCGGGCCTGGCCTGGTAGGCAATCCTCAGCGCGTCGCGAAAGCCCTTGGTGATGAGCAGCAGCACGCGGTCGCCCTTGCGCTCCAGGAGCGCATTGGTGGCGACCGTAGTGCCCATTTTGACATCGCCGATCAGCGCGGGGGGGATTGGGGCGCCGGGCTGGACGCCGAGCAGTTCGCGAATGCCCTGGATGGCAGCGTCGGCATAGGCTTCGGGATTTTCCGAAAGCAGTTTCCTCGGATGCAGCCCGCCTTCCGGGTCCCGGCCGATGACATCGGTGAAGGTACCGCCACGGTCGATCCAGAAATCCCATTTTGCAGTCATGACAGCGCCTCCGGGCATTTTCATTTAGGCATCCTGTTAGTGCTCAACGCTTTGTACGGCCAAGCGCTTGATGTTACACGCGGAAACGCAACGTTACGAAACTCATCATGACCTGATGCATTGTGTCCTCGATCGTCGCCGGTAACGGTGGCGTGATCAGAGGAGAGATATCATGAAGAAACTCATTCTTGCGTCGGTCTCGGCGCTTGCCTTGCTTGGCCTTGCGGCCTGCAGCAACAGCGGCACCGACAACACCACGACGCAGAGCACCAACCCGCCCGCATCCGACCAGACGATGAAACCGGCCGCTCCTGACGCAAACAAGCCTGCCGAGCCGGCTCCGGCAAAACCTGCTCCTGCGCCGGCTGCTCCGGCTCAGTAGTCAACGTGACAACCAAGGAAAGGCCGGCCTCACAGGCCGGCCTTTCTGCTGCCTACGATACCAGCGCCTTGCGGCCGACTGTGACGACGTGAGCACTAGCGCCAGCCGCCCCAGGCATTCCGCCAAATCGATTGGGCCAGGCCCTGCGGCACTGTCTTGGCTTGATAGCGATGGGTGGTTGGCCCTATGAAGCCCTCATGTCGATTTGGGACCGCCTCGGCGACTTCGTCACACGCGTTTCATCTTCAGCGTCGTCAGGCGTCGCCGAAGTGGTCGAGGCCGTGCGCACGGTTTTCTCCGGCGATGCCGATTTGCGCCGCCGCGTCGCCTTCTCGGTGGCGATGATCGCCCTGTCGGCCAAGATGGCCAAGGCAGACGGCATCGTCACGCAAGACGAGGTGCGCGCCTTCCAGCAGATATTCGAGGTGCCGAAGGAACAGAGGCGCAATGTGGCGCGGCTCTATGATTTGGCCAAACGCGACATTGCCGGTTTCGAGACCTATGCCGAGCGGATGGCGCAGCTTTGCGGTTCAGGCCATTCGAACTGCCTGATGCTCGAGGACATACTTGACGGGCTGTTCCACATCGCCAAGGCCGACGGGCTGGTGCATGAGCGCGAGGGCCAATTCCTGCATCGCATCGCCGAGATCTTCCGCATCGACGAGGCGCATTACCAGAGCATCCTGGCGCGGCATGTCGATCTGGGCGCCGCCGATCCTTATGTCGTGCTCGGCATTGAGCGTGGGAAGCCGTTCGAGGAGGTCCGCAGGCGCTACCGCAAGCTGGTCTCCGACAATCATCCGGACCGGCTGATCGCACGCGGCCTGCCGCAGGAATTCATCAAGATCGCGACGACCAGGCTGGCCGCGATCAACGCGGCCTACGAAATGATCGAGCGAGGCCTGCGGCACGCATGAGCGGCTTTCCGCCCGACGAGCCGAGCGCCGAGGTCAGGGTATCGCCGAATTTCGGACCACGGCGCGGGACGCTCCGACCCGATATGATCGTGCTGCACTACACCGGCATGGCAACCGGCGCCGGTGCCGAGGCATGGTTGTGCGATCCGGCAAACGAGGTCTCGTCGCACTACCTGGTCCATGACGACGGCCGCATTGTTCAGATGGTAAGGGAAAGCGACCGCGCCTGGCATGCCGGCAAGAGCTCGTGGTTCGGACAGAGCGACATCAACTCCTGTTCGATCGGCATCGAGATCGTCAATCCGGGGCATACGCTCGGCTATCTCAACTTTCCAAAACAGCAGATCGACGCGGTGATCGGCCTGTGCGCCGGCATCGTCGAGCGCCATTCGATTCCGGCGCAGCGGCTGCTCGCCCATTCCGACGTGGCACCGGGGCGCAAGGTCGATCCGGGCGAGAAATTTCCATGGAAAGCCTTGTTTGCCGCCGGTATCGGCCATGTTGTGCCGGCAGCACCGATCCGCCGCGGCGCCGTGCTAAAGCCAGGCGATACCGGCGCCGAGGTCGAGGCGCTGCAGTCGATGCTGGCGCTCTATGGTTATGGCGTCGAGATCACCGGCGCTTTCGACCGGCAGACCGGAGTCGTGGTCGAGGCATTTCAGCGGCATTTCCGGCAGCGCCTGGTCGATGGCATGGCTGACAGGTCGACGATCCGCACGCTGGAAAGGCTGCTCGCTTCCGCAAGGATAGCCTCTCTCAAATAGTCTTTCCCAAGCTTCAAAGTTACAATCTGTTACCCAAAGTGACTTGTCTCGCCTTCTTTGGCGCCAATTCCTTTGTCAAAGGCGATCCGTACAGATTGTTGGACCTCTATCCCCCAGATGTTCAGATGTTGATTGAGGGTATCTGCGCGAAGTTCTTTGTGCCGATCAGACAGAACAGGATCACATGCAGAAATTGACCGTTTTAACGGCAGCCATTGCTGCCGGCGTAATGACTTTTGCCTTCAGTGCAGCGAACAGCGCACCACTGAGCCAGCGGGCCGATCAGGGCTTCAGTGCCGCAGCCGGCAAAACCGCCATGCCGAAAGGTGGTGCAAAAATAGAGAAGACCGCCGCCGCAAAAGTGGAAAAAGCGGCCGTGGTAAAGACGAAAAGGCCAGCCTCTGCAAAAAAGCCAGCCGCTGCGAGAAAGACAATCGCCAAACCGCATGTGAAGCGTAACCGCAAACGCATCGACCGCATGGCAACGGCTTCAGTCGCTCCCAAGAGCAGGCCAGCGCCCCAGGCGGCGGTTGTCGGCGGCAGCGGACAGTATTCGGCGATCATTGCCCGTTATGCCGCCAGCTATGGCGTGCCGGTGTCGCTCGCCAATGCCGTCATCAAGATCGAGAGCAATTACCAGCCGAACCAGGTCGGCAGCGCCGGCGAGATCGGCCTGATGCAGATCAAGCCGGCGACGGCAAGGATGATGGGCTATAGCGGTTCGGTGCAGGGTCTCTACGATCCCGATACCAACATCAAATACGGCATGAAGTACCTTGCCATGGCGCGGGACCTCGGCGGCGGCACGACCTGCGGCACAATCCTGAAATACAATGCCGGCCACGGCGCCACACGGATGAATCCGGTGTCCGCAGCCTATTGCGGCAAGGTCAAGGTGCAGCTGGCAGCACTTGGAGCGCCCGCCTGACAAGGGATAACTTGCTTTTTCGGGCCTGAACCCCTTTATACGCCTTGCCAGCTGGCCGGGCGGCCGCACCCGCGAAGCCGAAAGGCTGCGGGTGAGGAAAGTCCGGGCTCCATGGAGACACGGTGCCGGTTAATGGCCGGCGGGGGCGACCCCAGGGAAAGTGCCACAGAAAGCAAACCGCCACGATCTGATCGTGGCAAGGGTGAAAGGGTGGGGTAAGAGCCCACCGCGCGACTGGCAACAGGAGCGGCACGGTAAACCCCACCGGGAGCAAGACCGAATAGGGGCGGTGCGAGGGGAACCCCTCGAGGGCTGTTTCCGGCTCACCGTCCGGGTAGGTTGCGTGAGGCGCATGGCAACATGCGCCCAAGATGAATGGCCGCCACGTTCTCGCCCCGCAAGGGGCGAGGGCCATACAGAACCCGGCTTACAGGCCAGCTGGCGGTTTTTCCCGATAAAAGGAAATCTCCTGATATCAGCAGGTTGCGTCTTCGGGCGCAGCCGTTGATTCATTCTCGACCGGCAGCCAAAATGCGCATTCCTTGAAAATGGTGCGATTAAATCGTACCATTTGGATGACGGTACTGAGGAGCGCGTCATGGGCCAGGTCGATAAACGCAGCATCACGCTGTCGCCGGAACTGGCGGCGGCGGTCGACGACGTGGTCGCCGCCGGCGAATATGCCTCGGCAAGCGAGGTGATCCGCGACGCGCTGAGGCAATGGAAGGATCGGCGCGACCTGCTCGGCTACACGGTCGAGGAATTGCGCAAACTGGTGCAGGAGGGGATCGACAGCGGACCGGGGCGGTTTACGTCGATCGACGAAATAAAGGCCGAAGCGCGGAGACGATTGAAACCCGACAGCGCGGCATGAATTTGCTGCCCATCATCCGAACTGCATATGCAGAAGAGGATTTGATCGCGATCTGGCTTTATGTTGCGCAAGACAGCGAGGCTGCAGCGGATCGGTTGCTCGATCGGATCGAAGCCCGTTGGCAGCAAGTGGTCACTTATCCCTTCTCAGGCGCGCCGCGCGAAGACATCGCGCTCGGCATCCGTCACCTGATCGTCAGCGAATACCTCACCTTGTATCGTGTCAGGGAAGAGGCGATCGAAATCGTTCGCGTGCTGCACGGCCGGCGCAAGATCGACGCCGACGATCTGAATTCGTGTTTGCCGATTCAGCCACCGATTGCGTCTAGCGACGCCTCGATCGCCTGCCAAAGCTCTTCCACCGGCTCGCAGCCGACCGACAGGCGAACGAAGCCGGGTGGAACGGCATCTCCCCTTTTTGATCGCCGTTCGGCCGAGGTGTGCACGCCGCCGAACGATGTCGCCGCCTGCATCAAGGCGCAGTTGTTGATGAAATCCTCGGCCTTGTCCTCCGAGGCGAGCACGAACGAGATGAGAAATCCGTAGCGCTCCATCTGGGCGCGGGCGAGATTGTGCGATGGGTCGCTCTCCAGTCCCGGAAAGCGCAAGCCGCTGATCGCGCGATGGTTTTTCAGCCGTCGCGCTATCATTTCGGCGGAAGCGCACATGCGGTCGAAGCGCACGTCCAGCGTTTCGAGGCCGCGATGCACCAGCCATGCCTCGAACGGCCCGGGGATGGCGCCCGACGTCTCGCGCCAGTCGGTCACCCTCGAGATAACGTCCGCGTCGCGGCTCGCGACATGGCCGAACAGCACATCGGAATGGCCGTTTGGAGCCTTGGTGTCGGCGGCAATGACGATATCGGCGCCGAGATCGAGCGGGCGCTGGCCGAAAGGCGTCATCGTCGTGTTGTCGACCACAAGCACCGCGCCCGCTTTGTGCACCGCTTCGGCGACAGCTGCGATGTCGCATATGTCCAGTCCTGGGTTGGCGGGCGTTTCGACGAAGGCAAGCCGATACCCGTCGAAGCCACCGTCGAGGAAGCTCGACGTCGGCCGGACATCATAAGCGACGCCGAAGGACTTCAGGAAACGGTCTGCCAGCGCTCGCGTCGTATGATAACCGTCGGATGGCAGCAGGATACGGTCGCCGGTCTTGAGCAGGCCGAAAAATACCGCCGAGATGGCAGCCATCCCCGAGGGAAAGGCGACGCATGGGGCGTCTTCCAAATGCGCCAGCATGTGCTCGACCGCATCCCAGGTCGGATTGCTGAAGCGGCCATATTGATCGAAGCCGGTGGCGTCGCCGGGCGCATGAAAGATCGCGGCCATCGTCAGGGGCAAGGGGATCGGGTCGCCCTTGGCAAGCCTGCCGCGACGCAGATGGGGAAGTGCCGCGGCGCGCGACTTGGCTGTTTCGGACATGGTTTCAAACCTCGTTACTGACCGGAAAAGAAGATGCCGAGGCTATGCGCGGCAGCGATCCGCAGCAAGCCGCCTCCGGTTGGACCACACGGCTCTAAACGCTTCGTTAGGCTTAATGGAGGATAAAGACGGGAGTGCCGTCAAAGCTGTTCTCCCCAGTCGTGGCAGGCGCGTTTTTGAAGACTGTTCCCGTTGACGCCCATAACACCCCATGATATCCCATTCCGATACTCAAGCCTTCGTTCCGTATCAGGGTGAAGCGTACGCCAATCGGGCAGCCGCGGCGGCTGCGCGTTTGCCTGCGTTCGCCCCTCATAACGAAGTGAGTTTGGGACAGCGACCGGGCCGGGGCGGCGCGGACAGGAAGATGCAGAGGGGTGCGGCGGCGCAAGCGGCCGCAACGCGTAATGGACCGGTTTCTGTCGAACGCGGTGAACAGGATCGATGCGAAGGGGCGGGTGTCCGTGCCGGCGCATTTCCGTGCCGTTGTGCAGAAACGCGGCTATTCGGAACTTTATGCGCTACGCTGCCTGGATCGCCCGGCGATGGATGTCGGTGGGCTCGACCTGCTCGATCGCTACGAGCAGCGTATCGCCCAGGAAGACCCGTTCCTGCAGACGGCGGACGACATGTCGTTCTTCTGCCATGGCGATGGAACGTTTCTGAAGCTCGACCAGGACGGCCGTATCACGATGAGCGATTTCATTCGCGAGCATACCGGCATTTCGGCGGAAGTGGCCTTCGTTGGCCGCGGCAATTTCTTTCAGATCTGGGAGCCGGGACGGCTCAGCGCCTACGGGACGGAAGCACGCGCCCGGCTTCTGCAGCTTCGGCAGGGGAAAAGGCCCGGGGAGCGGCCGGAATGATGGCGGGCGACGGCGATGAAGTTCATGCCGTTGGCGGACCAGCCCGTCACATTCCGGTCCTCCTTCCCGAAGTTCTGGAGGCGCTGGCGCCGACAAAAGGCGAGGTGATCGTCGACGGCACGTTCGGTGACGGCGGCTACACCAAGGCCATTCTGGCAAGCGGAGCCACGGTCGTCGCCATCGACCGCGATCCGGATGCGATCGCGGCGGGGCGGACCCTTGAACAGCAGTCCGGCGGCAAGCTCAGGCTTGTCCAGGCACCGTTCTCGACCCTCGACGAGCAGGTTGAAAGCGCCGATGGCGTCGTGCTCGACATCGGCATCTCCTCCATGCAGATCGACCAGCCGGAGCGCGGCTTTTCGTTCCGGGCCGATGGGCCGCTCGACATGCGCATGGCGCAGGCGGGCCTAAGTGCCGCCGATGTCGTCAACACCTTCAAGGTGGGCGATCTTGCCCGCATCTTCGGTTTTCTCGGCGAGGAACGCCATGCCGGGCGCATCGCCCGCATGATCGAGAGCCGTCGCGAAAAACGCCCCTTCGAGCGCACGCTCGACCTTGCCGATGCCATCGAGACGCATATCGGCCGCGCGCCGAAAGAGAAGATTCATCCGGCCACCCGCGTTTTCCAGGCGCTGCGCATCTTCGTCAATGACGAACTCGGCGAACTGGCCAAGGCGCTTTTTGCCGCCGAGCGCGTGCTGAAACCGGGCGGGCGGCTTGCCGTGGTGACCTTCCATTCCCTCGAGGACCGCATCGTCAAGCGCTTCATTGCCGACAGAGCCGATTCAGCGACCGGATCGCGGCATCTGCCCGAGGCGCAGGCGCGCACCGCCACCTTCACCAAGAAGGGCGGCGGCGTGACGCCTGGCGATGCCGAGATATCGGCAAATCCGCGGGCGCGCTCGGCAAGGCTGCGCGCCGCGATCCGTACGGAGGCGCCGGCGCGTGCCGGCGATTTTTCGATTTTCGGCCTGCCAAAACTGCCTGGCCCAAAGCTTCCCGGCGCCGATCGACCGGGAGAGAGGTGAGCACGTGTTTCGTACCAGCGACATAGTCCTGATCGCCGTCATGGTTTCGGCGGCTGCCCTGACCTACAAGACCAAGCGTGAGGCCGAGGAGCAACTGGCGGCGGTGCACAAGATCCAGGCGCAGATTCGTTATGAAGAGGACACGATCGACCTGCTCAAGGCGGACTGGAGCCTGCTTACCCAGCCGTCGCGCCTGCAGAAGCTCACCGAAATTTACAAATCGCAACTCGGACTCGAACCGGTCAATGCGCGGCAGATCGTCGGGCTGGACGATCTGCCGGCGAAACCCGTCAACATCGAGGACCTTTCATCGCAGCGGCTGGGCGGCATGGCCGATATCGGCGGCAAGGATCCCGTGGTGACCGGAGGCATCGTCCAATGATCACCGGATTTCCAATCGCCGCCAGCTTTCCAAAGGTTGGGAGGCTGCTGAAGCGCGGTTCGAAGCCCAGTGCGGGCGGGTCGATCGTGGTCGAAGGTGCCCGCAAGGCGACCGGTGGCAAGGGCAGGACCCGCATCGTCATGACGATGGCGGTGTTCTTCGGCATCTATTCGACCATTGCCGGGCGGCTGGTCTATCTGGGTTTTCAGAATCCCGACCTGTCGGGCGGGCCACAGAGCCGGGTGACAGCATCGCGACCAGACATCGTCGACCGTAACGGCGAAGTGCTGGCGACCGACATCAAGACGGCGTCGCTGTTTGCTGAGCCGCGCCGCATCGTGGATGCCGACGAGGCGATCGAAAAGCTGTCGACGGTGCTTCCCGAGATCGACTACGAGCAGACATACAACAAGCTGAAGAGCGGCGCCGGGTTTGTCTGGCTGCAGCGGCAACTGACGCCGAAGCAGCAGGCCGACATCATGCAGCTCGGAATCCCCGGTTTCGGCTTCCGCACCGAAAAGCGCCGGTTCTATCCGGCCGGCGAAACCTCGTCCTATATTGTCGGCCTCACCAACATCGACAA
The DNA here is from genome assembly GCF_055811815.1 of Mesorhizobium sp. WSM4836. Lineage (NCBI taxonomy): Bacteria > Pseudomonadati > Pseudomonadota > Alphaproteobacteria > Hyphomicrobiales > Phyllobacteriaceae > Mesorhizobium > Mesorhizobium sp. WSM4836. Next base: position 49,029 of record NZ_JBVVQF010000009.1, on the reverse strand, counting down.
TCAGGGCATCTCCGGTATGGAGAAATACATCGACGAACAGGGCTTGAGCGATCTTCAGGCGTCGGGCCTGGCGGTCGCCAAGGATTTGAAGCCGGTGCAGCTCTCGATCGACCTGCGCGTCCAGCATATCGTGCGCGACGAGGTCGCCACCGGCATGGAAAAGTACCACGCCATCGCGGCGGGCGCCGTCGTGCTCAACGTCAAGACCGGTGAGGTGCTGGCGATGGCCTCGGTTCCGGATTTCGATCCGAACAACCCCTATAACGCGCAGGACAAGGACCGGCTCAACCGTATGTCCGCTGGCCTCTACGAAATGGGGTCGACCTTCAAGAGCTTCACCACCGCCATGGCGCTCGATTCCGGCAAGATAACGCTGCAAAGCCGTTTCGACGCGTCGCGCCCGATCAGGATCGGCCGCCAGACCATTCATGATTTCCATGGCAAGAGCCGGGTACTCTCGGTGCCGGAAGTGTTCATCTACTCGTCCAACATCGGCTCTGCCAAGGAAGCCGAAGCGGTCGGCATCGAAGGACACCGCGAATTCCTGCATCGCCTGGGAATCCTCGAAAAGATGCAGACCGAACTGCCGGAAGTCGCCCGGCCGACCGAGCCCAAGGTCTGGAAGCAGGTCAATTCGATCACCATCGCCTTCGGCCACGGTGTATCGACGACGCCGCTGCAGACGGCGGTCGGCTGCGCCGTGCTGATGAATGGCGGCTATCTGATGGACCCGACTTTCCTGCCGCGCACGCAGGAGCAGGCGATGGCGGTGGCCAAGAAAGTGGTCAGCGACAAGACCGTCGAGGGCATGCGCTATCTCTATGCACTCAATGCCGAAAAGGGATCCGGCCGCAATGCACGAGTGCCGGGATACCGGGTGGGCGGCAAGACGGGAACGGCGGAGAAGGTCGTCAACGGCCGTTACTCGAAGGAAAAGAATTTCAACGCCTTCGTTGCGGCTTTCCCGATGGACGATCCGCAATACATTGTGCTGACGATCGCCGACGAACCGAAGCCGGAAAAGCCCGGTATGGGTGGGACGGCCGCCTCTAACGCGGGCATCATGGCTGCAAACATCATCCGACGTGCGGCTTCCATGCTTGGCGTGAAGCCAGATTTCAGCCATGAAAATGGCGCAACGCTGGTTTCCTATCAGTGATTCTTGGGGCGCGCCGGCAACTGCGCGCTATTTTGTTGCGATGAACGGGATTCGATGAAGCTGAAAAATCTAGCCGGTATCCTGCCTGTCGAGGGAACAGCTTCCCTCGATATGGAGGTTACGGGGATTTCGTCGGATTCCCGCGAGGTAAGACCCGGCGTGGTGTTCTTCGCGCTCACCGGCTCCAAGGCGGATGGCGCAGCTTATGCAGCCGATGCCGCGAGCCGCGGCGCTGCAGCGATCGTCGTCGGCAAGGGCAGTGCGCTCGCCGGGCTGCCGGTTCCGGTTCTTATCGTAGACGATCCGCGCCTTGCGCTGGCACTCAGTGCTGCCCGTTATTTCGGCAAGCAACCGCAAACCATGGTCGCGGTGACCGGCACCAGCGGCAAGACCTCGGTCGCCGCATTCACCCGGCAGATATGGGAGCAGGCGGGTTTCGCCGCCGCCTCGATCGGCACGACCGGCGTGGTGGCGCCGGGCCGCAATGAATATGGCTCGCTGACCACGCCGGATCCGGTGGCGCTGCACAGGCTGCTCAAGGAGTTGGCGGAGGCCGGCGTCACCCACGCCTCGATGGAGGCGTCCAGCCATGGCCTCGACCAGCGCCGGCTCGACGGCGTCAAGCTCGCGGCCGGCGGCTTCACCAATCTCGGCCGCGACCATATGGACTATCATCCGACGGTCGAGGACTATCATCGGGCCAAATTGCGACTGTTCAATGCTCTGTTGCCGAAGGGTGCGCCGGCCGTCGTCTTTGCCGACGACCCGTGGTCGGAGCCGACGATCCAGGCGGCGCGGGCAGCGGGACTGAACGTGCTGACGGTCGGCCGCCACGGCGATTTCCTGCGGCTGAAGCGGGTCGAGCACGAGCGCCACCGCCAACGCGCCGAGGTCGAAGTTGACGGCGTTCTCCATGAAGTCGACTTGCCGCTGGCCGGCGACTTCCAGATCGCAAATGCGCTGGTGTCGGCGGGCCTTGCCATTTCGACTGGAACATCTGTTGCCAAGGCCATGATAGCGCTGGAGAAATTGAAGGGCGCGCCGGGACGGCTCGACCTTGTCGGGACGGCCGCCAACGGCGCCCCCGTCTATGTCGACTACGCGCACAAGCCGGACGCGCTGGAAAACGTGCTGGCTTCGGTGCGCCCCTTTACCACCGGCCGCGTCATTGTTGTATTCGGTTGCGGCGGCGACCGGGACCGGGGCAAGCGGCCAATCATGGGCGAGATCGCCACAAGGCTGGCCGACGTCGTCATCGTCACCGACGACAATCCCCGCTCGGAAGTACCCGAGACGATCCGCGCCGCGATCCTCGCGGCCGCACCTGGCGCCATCGAGATCGGCGACCGGCGCCAGGCCATTCACGAGGCAGTGGGGCTGCTTCACGCTGGCGATACGCTGATCGTGGCCGGCAAGGGCCATGAGGAAGGCCAGACCATCGGCACCGAGACGCTGCATTTTTCCGATCATGAGGAAGTTCGCGCTGCGCTGCGGGAGCGAGCGGCGTGAGCTATCTGTGGACCTCCGAGGCGCTGGTTGCCGCCATGGATGGCCGGCCGCTCGGTCCGATGCCTGAAGGCATCGCCGGCATTTCCATCGACAGCCGCAGCCTGCAGCCGGGAGACGCTTTCTTCGCCATCAAGGGCGAAGCGATGGACGGCCATGATTTCGTCACCGCCGCCATCAAGGCGGGCGCGGGCGTGCTTGTCGTCGCCGAGGGCAAGCTGCCGTCGCTGGGGCGGCTGACGGCGCCGATGATCGTTGTTGAAGACGTGCTCGTCGCTCTGGAAAAGCTCGGCATTGCGGCGCGCGCGCGCTCAAGGGCGAGCGTCATTGCCGTGACCGGGTCGGCGGGCAAAACCACCACCAAGGAAGCGCTGCGCCATGCTCTGTCCGCGGTCGGCACGGTGCATGCATCGGCCCAGTCGTTCAACAACCACTGGGGTGTGCCACTGACGCTGGCGCGCATGCCGCAGGATTGCGACTATGCCGTCTTCGAGATCGGCATGAACCATCCCGACGAGATCCGGCCGCTGGTCAAGATGGTCCGGCCGCATGTCGCCATCGTTACGCTGATCGCGGCGGCTCACCTCGGCTTCTTCCGCAATCTGGACGAGATCGCCAAGGCCAAGGCAGAGGTTTTCGAGGGATTGGAGCCCGGTGGCGCTGCCCTTCTCAACCGCGATGATGCGCGCTGGAAGCTGCTGGATAAGATGGCCAACGAGGCCGGCGTCGAGCATGTCTACGGGTTCGGCGAGAATGCCCGGGCGACTTTCAAACTGATCAAAGGCGAGCTCAATGCCGATCACTCGGTCATCACCGCCAAGATTGGCGGGCACGAGATTGTCGCCAGGATCGGCGCGCCGGGCCGCCACATGGTGCAGAATGTGCTTGCGGTGCTTGGTGCCGCGCACCTGGTTGGCGCCGACGTCACAAGGGTTGCGCAGGCGTTGGCCGATCTTTCGCCGGAACGCGGACGCGGCAAGCGCTATGTGTTGCGCCACCCCAAGGGGCCGATCACGCTGATCGACGAGAGCTACAACGCCAATCCGGCGTCGATGAGCGCTGCAATGGCGCTGCTCAACACGACGCCGGTGTCGGGCGAGGGCAGGCGCATTGCCGTGCTCGGCGATATGCTCGAACTCGGCAGCCATTCGGCGAAATTGCATGCCGCGCTCGCCGACCTGATCGTGGGCACCGACACCCGCACGGTTTTTCTCGGCGGCCCGGAAATGCGGGCGCTGGCCGACGTCTTGCCCGGCGAGATCAGGACGGAGTACCGCGCCGGCGCGGAAGATCTGAAACCGGTTCTTCTATCGGAATTGAAGCCCGGCGACGTGGTCATGATCAAATCGTCGAAGGGTATAGGCTTTTCAAAGCTGGTCGAGACGTTGCTCGGCAAGTTTCCGGCGGAAGCCACAACCAGCAGACAGACCTAGGATCGGTCCGGGGGACGCAAGCGCATGCTAACACTGCTCGTCGAATTTGCGGACAAGATCTCGGTCTTCAACGTGTTCCGCTACATAACTTTCCGCACCGGCGGAGCGCTGATCACAGCGGCGCTGATCGTGTTCATCTTCGGACCGACCATCATTAATTCGCTGAGGCTGCGGCAAGGCAAAGGCCAGCCGATCCGCGCTGATGGGCCGCAGACGCATTTCAAGAAGGCGGGAACACCGACAATGGGCGGACTGATGATCCTGTCCGGCATCGTCGGTTCGTCGCTGCTGTGGGCGAACTTGTCGAGCATCTACGTCTGGGTGGTGCTGCTGGTGACGCTGGGGTTCGGCTCGATCGGCTTTTACGACGATTATCTCAAAGTGACGAAGCAATCGCATCTCGGCTTTTCCGGCAAAGCGCGGCTCGGGCTCGAATTCATCATCGCCGGCATCGCTGCCTGGGTGATCATGCACAACGGCCAGGCGCCGTTCTCGTCATCGTTGACATTCCCTTTCGCCAAGGAGTTTCTTGTCAATCTCGGCTGGTTCTTCATTCCGTTCTCGTGCTTCGTCATCGTCGGCGCCGGCAATGCGGTGAACCTGACCGACGGCCTCGACGGGCTGGCGATTGTGCCGATCATGATCGCCGCCGCATCTTTCGGCGTCATCGCCTATCTCTCCGGCAACGCGGTATTCGCCGAATATCTGCAGATCCATTTCGTGCCCGGCACCGGTGAACTTGCGGTGGTCCTTGGAGCGGTGATCGGCGCCGGGCTTGGCTTCCTCTGGTTCAATGCGCCGCCGGCGGCGATCTTCATGGGCGACACCGGCTCGCTGGCGCTGGGTGGGCTGATCGGCACGGTCGCGGTGGCGACCAAGCACGAGATCGTGCTGGTCATCGTCGGCGGCCTGTTCGTCGTCGAGATATTCTCGGTCATCATCCAGGTCGGCTACTTCAAGATGACCGGCAAGCGCGTCTTCCTGATGGCGCCGATCCACCATCATTTCGAAAAGCTCGGCTGGACCGAAAGCCAGGTGGTGATCCGCTTCTGGATCATCGCCGTCATCCTGGCGTTGGTCGGCCTGTCGACCCTGAAGCTCAGATAGGAGGCCGCTTGATCCCCGCCGCATCCTTTTCAGGCAAGCGCGTTTTGCTCTTCGGGCTCGGTGGCTCGGGGATTGCCACTGCGCGCGCACTGATCGAGGGCGGGGCGGATGTGCTGGCCTGGGACGACAATCCCGACAGCGTTGCCAAGGCCGGCGCGGTCGGCATCATGACAGCGGACCTGCGCGGCGCAGACTGGACAAGGTTTTCCGCCTTCGTCCTGTCGCCCGGCGTGCCGCTGACGCACCCGAAGCCGCACTGGACCGTCGAGCTGGCGCGGGGCTCGGGCGTCGAGATCATCGGCGATATCGAGCTTTTCTGCCGCGAGCGGACGGCGAGGGCGCCGGCAGCACCCTTTATTGCCATCACCGGCACCAACGGCAAGTCGACGACCACGGCATTGACGGCGCACATCCTCAAATCGGCGGGGCGCGACACGCAGATGGGCGGCAATATCGGCCGCGCGGTGATGACGCTCGATCCGCCGCAGCCGGAGCGGCACTATGTGGTTGAGTGCTCTTCCTACCAGATCGATCTTGCCCCCTCGATCAATCCCACGGCCGGTGTGCTGCTCAATCTGACGCCGGACCATCTCGACCGCCACGGCACGATGCAGCACTACGCCTCGATCAAGGAGCGGCTGGTAGCCGGCAGTGAGACGGCAATCATCGGTGTCGACGATTCCTGGTGCGCCCAGATCGCCGACCGGCTGGAGCGGGCGGGCCGGCAGGTCATCCGGATATCCAAGCGCCTGCCGCTGACCGACGGTTATTTCGCCGATGGCATGAAGTTAATGGAAGCCGTGCACGGCCGCTATAGCCGGGTCGCCTTCCTCGAAGGCATCGGCTCGTTGCGCGGCCAGCACAATGCCCAGAATGCGCTGGCCGCCGTCGCCGCCTGCCTCAAGGTCGGACTCGAACTCGGCGAGATCCAATCCGGACTGGAGGGCTTTCCCGGGCTGGCGCACCGCATGGAGCAGGTCGGCCGTAAAGAGCATGTGCTGTTCGTCAACGATTCCAAGGCGACCAATGCCGATGCGGCTGCACCAGCGCTGTCGAGTTTTGCGCGTATCTACTGGATTGCCGGCGGCCTGCCGAAGGAGGGCGGCATCGAGCCGTTACGCGGCTTCTTCCCGCGCATCGCCAAAGCCTATCTGATCGGCGAAGCTGCACCAGCTTTTTCCGCAACGCTGGGCGAGGCGGTGCCCTACGAGATATCAGGCACGTTGGCTGCGGCAGTCGAACACGCCGCCCGCGATGCTGCCAGGGATAGTAGCGGCGAGGCAGTGGTGCTGCTGTCGCCGGCCTGCGCCAGTTTCGACCAGTTCAAGAATTTCGAAGTGCGCGGCGAGGCGTTCAGGCAAGCCGCAACCGCCATTGATGGCGTGAAGCCCATCGGAGGGACACGATAATGCAAAGCCGTCTCGACAAAAGCCCGGTTGCGACCTGGTGGTGGACGATCGATCGCTGGTTCCTGGCGGCATTCCTTTCGCTGATGGGGCTCGGTATCGTTTTGTCCTTCGCCGCAAGCCCGGCGGTGGCCGAACGCATCGGGCTAGACAGTTTCCACTTCGCCACACGCCAGATCATCTTCACCATTCCGGCACTTGGGGTGATGCTGGCCGTCTCGTTCCTTGAATCCAGGCAGATCCGGCGCATGGCGCTGGTTATGTTGTGCATCACGCTGTTTCTGATGGTGGCGGTGCTCTATATCGGCGTCGAGGTGAAGGGCGCGCGGCGCTGGGTGTCGCTTGCCGGCCTGTCGATCCAGCCGTCCGAGTTCCTGAAACCGGCCTTCGTCATCATCTGCGCCTGGCTGTTCGCCGAGCACAAGCGCCAGCCCGACATTCCAGGCAATCTGTTCGCCATGTTGCTGCTTGCGCTGGTCATCTCGCTGCTGGTGGCGCAGCCTGACCTGGGGCAAACCATGCTGGTGCTCGGCACCTGGGGGGTGATGTTCTTCATGGCCGGGTTGCCGTGGCTGTGGATCGTCGCGCTGGGTGCTGCAGGCGTCGGCGGCGTGTTCGCCGCCTATGCGGTGTTCCCGCACGTTGCCGGCCGTATCGACCGCTTCATGACCGGCGAGGGCGACACGTTCCAGGTCGACATGGGCCGCGAGGCGCTGATCAATGGCGGCTGGTTCGGCGTCGGGCCGGGCGAGGGTACCGTCAAGCGGGTCATCCCCGACAGCCATGCCGACTTCGTCTTCTCGGTCGCTGGCGAGGAATTCGGGCTGATCATGTGTTTCTTCATCATGTCCATCTTCGGCTTCATCGTGCTGCGCGGTCTCAACACGGCGCTCAAGGAGCAGGACGATTTCACCCGCTACGCGGTTGGCGGGCTGGTCACGGTCTTCGGCCTGCAGTCGGTCATCAACATGGCCGTGAATCTGCAGCTGATGCCGGCCAAGGGCATGACGCTGCCGTTCATCTCCTACGGCGGCTCTTCGCAGATCGCGATCGCCATCTCGATGGGCATGGTGCTGGCGCTGACGCGCAAGCGCCCGGAAAAACGCAAGCAGCTGGGCTTCATGCCGTCACCGCGCGCGATGCCGGCGGAGTGAGATGGCGAAGGGGGTTGTCCTTCTGGCGGCAGGCGGAACGGGCGGACATCTGTTCCCCGCCGAGGCGCTGGCACATGAACTGATCAGGCGCGGCTGGACGGTGCATCTGGCGACGGACGACCGGGCCGAGCGCTTTGCCGGGCAGTTCCCGGCGGCCGCCATCCATCCGATCCAGTCGGCCACGATGGGGTCGAAGAATCCTTTTGCCGTGCTCGCCGCGTTTTGGAAAATCTGGCGCGGGGTGCGGCAGGCATCGGCCGTCATCGCCAACATCAAGCCCGCCATCGTGGTCGGCTTCGGCGGCTATCCGACACTGCCGCCGCTTTACGCGGCGACCCGGCGCGAGGTGCCGACGCTGATCCACGAGCAGAATGCGGTCATGGGCCGCGCCAACCGGGCGCTCGCCCGCCGCGTCGATGCCGTTGCCGGCGGGTTCCTGCCGGAAGACATCGGTGCCACTGGCGCCAAGACGGTGACCACCGGCAATCCGGTCAGGCCGCAAGTATTGGAAGCGGCGAATACACCCTATGCTGCATCGCCCGGCGAAGAGCCGTTCCGGTTTCTGGTGTTTGGCGGCAGCCAGGGCGCGCAGTTCTTTTCCGATGCGGTGCCGGCGGCCATCGCCCGTTTTTCCGATGCACAGCGTAGGCGACTGGCGATCACGCAGCAGGCCCGCGCCGACGATGTGGCGCGGGTGAAAGCCGCCTATGCCGCGCTTGGCATCGAGGCCGAGGTGTCGCCCTTCTTCACCGACATGGCGGCGCGGCTCGCGGCGGCGCATCTGGTGATGTCGCGCTCCGGCGCGTCGACCGTATCGGAAATCGCAGTGATCGGCAGGCCGGCGCTGCTGGTGCCCTATCCGCACGCGCTCGACCACGACCAGGCGGCGAATGCGGCCGCCCTTGCCGCAGCGGGCGGCGCCGAGGTGCATCCGCAATCCACGCTTTCGGCGGAGCGGATCGCTGCGCTTGTCGGCGGGCTGATGGATGATCCAGGCAGGGCGGCGACAATGGCCGCGGCGGCGAAATCGTCCGGTAAACCGGATGCCGCGCGGTTGCTCGCCGATCTGACAGAGGCTATTGCGTCCAGGAAATCCGTTTCGGAATTCAGGAAGGAGACGCACGCATGAAGATGCCACAGACGATCGGCCTCGTGCATTTCATCGGCATTGGCGGCATCGGCATGAGCGGCATCGCCGAGGTGCTGCACAATCTTGGCTACAAGGTGCAGGGATCCGATCAGGCCGACAGCGCCAATGTGCAGCGGCTGCGCGACAAGGGCATCGAATGCTTCGTCGGCCACCAGGCCGAAAACCTCGGCGAGGCCGAAGTGGTCGTCGTCTCCACCGCAATCAAGAAATCCAACCCTGAGCTAAAGGCGGCGAGAGAGAAGTTGCTGCCGATCGTACGGCGCGCCGAAATGCTGGCCGAGCTGATGCGCTTCCGCCAAGCGGTCGCGATCGGCGGCACGCATGGCAAGACGACGACGACTTCGATGGTGGCGACGCTACTCGAAGCCGGCGGGCTCGACCCGACGGTGATCAATGGCGGCATCATCAATGCCTATGGCACCAATGCCCGCATGGGCGATGGCGAATGGATGGTGGTCGAGGCCGACGAGAGCGACGGCACCTTCCTCAAGCTGCCGGCCGAGATCGCCGTCGTCACCAATATCGACCCCGAGCATCTCGACCATTACGGCTCCTTCGACAAAGTGCGCGAGGCGTTTCGCCAGTTCGTCGAGAATGTGCCGTTCTACGGCTTCGGCGTGATGTGCACCGACCATCCCGAGGTGCAGGCGCTGGTCGGCCGCATCGAGGACCGGCGCGTCATTACCTATGGCGAAAATGCGCAGGCCGACGTGCGCTTCACCAATCACCGCATGGACGGCCCGACCTCGGAATTCGACGTGGTGATCCGCGACCGCAAGACGCACGGCCAGATAAGGATATCAGGTCTGCGGCTGCCCATGCCCGGGCGCCACAATGTCTCCAATGCGACGGCGGCGATTGCCGTCGCGCATGAGCTCGGCCTTTCGGCTGAGGCAATCAAGAAGGGCCTGTCGTCATTCGCCGGCGTCAAGCGGCGCTTCACCCGCACCGGCTCGTGGAACGGTGTCGATATCTTCGATGATTACGGCCATCATCCGGTCGAGATCACGGCGGTGCTGAAGGCGGCGCGCAGCGCTACCAAGGGCCGCATCATCGCCGTTACCCAACCGCACCGCTTCACCCGGCTGCGCGATCTGTTCGACGAGTTTTCCGTCTGCTTCAACGACGCCGACACGGTAATGGTGGCGCCCGTCTATGCGGCCGGCGAGGAACCGATCGATGGCGTTACGTCCGACGCACTGGTGTCGCGAATCCGCTCCGGCGGCCATCGCGACGCACGGTACATCGAAGGTCCGGCGGCGATAGCGCCGATCGTGCGCGAGGTGGCGAAGCCGGGCGATTTCGTCGTCTTCCTCGGCGCCGGCAACATCACCCAATGGGCCTATGCGCTGCCCAGGGAACTCGGCGGGACCATCTCATGATGCGCGGCCAGGCGTTGATCGAGAAGCTTGGCGACCGGCTTGCCGGACTGCGCGGCCGCATCACGCCCAATGCCGAGATGGACAAGATCACCTGGTTTCGAGCCGGCGGGCTCGCGGACGCATTGTTCCAACCGGCCGACGAGGACGATCTTGCCACATTCCTGAAGGCGGTGCCGGAGGAAATTCCGCTGACCATCGTTGGCGTCGGCTCGAACCTGCTTGTCCGTGACGGCGGCATTGCGGGCTTTGTCATCCGGCTTTCGGCCAAAGGCTTTGGCGAGACCGAAGTGATTGCGCCGACCACGATCAAGGCAGGCGCTGCGACACCCGACAAGCGCCTTGCGGCCGTCGCCTACGAGGCCGGCATCGGTGGCTTTCATTTCTACCACGGCATTCCCGGCGCCGTTGGCGGAGCGCTGAGGATGAACGCCGGTGCCAATGGCGTCGAGACGCGCGAGCGCGTGGTCGAGGTGCGGGCACTCGACCGCAAGGGCAATGTTCATACGTTGAGCAATGCCGATATGGGCTATGCCTATCGCCATTCAGCGGCGCCGTCCGGGCTGATTTTCACATCGGCGCTGCTCGAAGGCATTCCTGAGGACAAGGCGGCGATCAAGGCCGCGATGGATGCTGTCCAGAACCATCGCGAGACCGTGCAGCCGATCCGCGAAAAGACCGGTGGCTCGACCTTCAAGAATCCCGAAGGTACCTCGGCCTGGAAGGAAATCGACAAGGCTGGCTGCCGCGGCCTGATGGTCGGCGGGGCGCAGATGTCGCCGATGCATTGCAACTTCATGATCAACACCGGAACGGCCACAGGCTACGAGCTTGAATATCTCGGTGAGACGGTGCGCGCGCGTGTGCTCGAAAGATCGGGCATCCGGCTGCAGTGGGAGATCAAGCGCATCGGTAATTTTCGGCCGGGCCATGCCGTCCAGGAATTTCTCGGGCAGTTGCTTTAGGCAAGCCGACCGCCGTTGCCTTTCGGACTCATGAATTCACATTTTGCTGCCGTTTTTGCGGAAAGTGAATCCATCGGAATCGTAAGCACTTGCCAGCGAATCAACTCTCTGATTCTCTGCCCTGAAGCGTTTCCTGATTTGAGTCGTTTCGACGCGTTACTCGCGTTTCCGTCTGGGGGGCAACCTGCCGGGAGACTCGGACTCAATGTTGCGGAAACACGGGAGCAAAGCTGCTCGGTGTATTTGAGTGCGTGCGATGCTTTTCGGGCCATGTACGATGGTGCAGGCCTGCTGTGAGAGGAAATGACGGGGAATGACAAGCAAGCACGTGGCCGTCCTTCTGGGGGGATTTTCGTCCGAGCGGCCTGTGTCCCTGTCGTCGGGTAAAGCCTGCGCCGATGCGCTCGAGGGAGAGGGCTACCGGGTCACCCGCGTCGACGTCTCGCGCGACATCGGCTCGGTGCTCAGCGCGCTCAAGCCTGACGTCGTCTTCAATGCGCTGCACGGCCCCTTCGGCGAGGACGGCACCATCCAGGGTATCCTCGAGTACCTCGCCATTCCGTACACCCACTCCGGCGTGCTTGCCTCGGCGCTCGCGATGAACAAGGAACAGGCCAAGAAGGTCGCCAAGGCGGCCGGCATTCCGGTGGCGGAATCGAAGGTGGCCAATCGCTTCGCCATCCAGAACAAGCACCCGATGAAGCCGCCCTATGTCGTCAAGCCGGTCAACGAAGGATCGAGCTTCGGCGTCGTCATCGTTCATGAAGGCCAGTCGCATCCGCCGCAGATCATCGGCTCGTCCGAGTGGAGATACGGCGATACGGTCATGGTCGAGCGTTATGTGCATGGACGGGAATTGACCTGCGCGGTGATGGGCGATGTGGCGCTCGGTGTCTGCGAGATAATCCCGACCGGCCATTCCTTCTACGACTATGATTCAAAATACGTCGAGGGAGGATCAAAACACGAATGCCCGGCAAAACTTTCACCGAATATTTACCAAAAAATACAGACACTGACGCTCAAGGCTCACCAAGCTATCGGCTGTCGGGGCGTTTCCCGGTCGGACTTCCGTTATGACGATCGTCACTCCGAAAACGGCGAAATTGTCTGGCTCGAGGTCAACACCCAGCCGGGTATGACGCCGACGTCTTTGGTGCCGGAAATCGCCGCGCAAGCGGGACACTCGTTCGGCGATTTGTTGAGTTGGATGGTGGAGGACGCTTCGTGTCTGCGTTGAAGTGGGGACAGGGCAAGGGGAAGGGCGCGGCTGGGCCGGCGCTGTTCGGCATGCCGTTGTCGTTCGACCATTTCGTGCTGCCGCGCCTGCTCCGCCGGCCGGTGCGCGTGCTGGCGCGCCTCGGCGAAGGCGACTTCGAAGCGCCGCCCTATTGCGCTGCCATGCTGTCGGCGGCACTGCTTATTTCGAGCAGTGCCTATGGCGCCTATCTTGGCGGACATGCCGACGCCATCGTCCAGAGTGTCACCGCCCGTACCGGCTTTGCTGTCGACCAGGTCAAGGTCGTCGGCAACCGCGAAACTTCCGAGATCGATATTCTCGACAGGCTGGAACTCGACGGCTGGACCTCGCTCATCGGCTTCGATGCCGAAGCCGCGCGCGAACGCATCACCACGCTACCCTGGGTCGAAGCCGCGGCAGTGCGCAAGGTCTACCCGCATACGCTGGAAGTGCGCGTCGAGGAGCGCAAGCCGTTCGCGCTGTGGCAGCAAGGCAGCGCGCTTTCGGTCATCGAGAAGTCCGGCACCGTCATTGCGCCGTTCTCCGGAGGCAAGCAGATATTGCTGCCGCTGATCATCGGCACCGGCGCACCGGCCACAGCGCCGGATTTCCTAGCCAAGATCAAGAATTATCCGGAGCTCGCCGCGCGGATCAAGGGCTATATCCGCATCGGCGAGCGGCGCTGGGATCTCAAGCTTGAAAACGGCATCACGATCAAGCTTCCCGAAGACGGCGAGGACCAGGCGATTACCGACCTGGTCAGGATGGACCACGAGAACGGGCTTTTGACGCGCGACATCGCCGCCGTCGACATGCGCCTGTCCGATCGTCTCGTCGTCCAGTTGACGCCGGAGGCGGCGACGCAGCGCCAAGCCGCGCTCAACGAAAAGCCCAAGATGCTGAAGCGCAAGCCGGAGACGAAGATATGAGCTGGCTTGGCGGCAATAGCGATGCCTCGTCGCGCCGGTCCGGCATCCTGACGGTGCTGGATGTCGGCTCCAGCAAGGTCTGCTGCGTGGTGGCCAAACTCAAGCCGCGCGACGATGGCAAGCTGCTGCGTGGACGCTCGCATCGCGTCCAGGTGATCGGCATCGGCCACCAGAAATCGCAAGGCGTGAAATCGGGCGTCGTCATCGATCTCGACCGCGCCGAGCACGCCATCCGTCTTGCCGTCGACGCCGCCGAACGCATGGCGGGACTGACGGTCGATTCGCTGATCGTCAACATGACTGCCGGCCGGCTGAAGAGCGAGGCTTTTTCGGCCACCATCAATCTCGGCGGCCATGAGGCCGACGAGGCTGACATCAAGCGCGTGCTTGCCGCCGGCGCCAAGCAGGCGCTGCGGGCCGAGCGCGAGGTGATCCATTCGCTTCCCGTTGCCTTTTCACTGGATGCCGAGCGCGGTGTGCGCGATCCGCGCGGCATGGTTGGCGACCAGCTTGGCGTCGACATGCACGTGCTGACAGGCGACGCGGCGCCCTTGCGCAATCTGGAGCTCTGCATCAACCGCTCGCATCTGTCGGTTGAGCGTATGGTGGCGACGCCTTATGCCAGCGGGCTTGCCGCGCTGGTCGACGACGAGCTCGAAATGGGCGCGGCCTGCATCGACATGGGCGGCGGCACGACGACGATCTCGGTATTTTCGGAAGGCAAGTTCGTCCATGGCGACGCCATCGCGATCGGCGGTAACCACGTCACGCTGGATATGGCCAAAGGCCTGTCGACCTCGCTCGATGCCGCCGAAAGGCTGAAAGTGATGCATGGCTCGGCGCTGCCCGGCAGTGCCGACGACCGCGACCTGGTTTCCATCCATCCGATCGGCGAGGACGGCGAGGTGCCGTTGCAGATCCCGCGCTCGGTGATGACGCGTATCATCCGTGCCCGTATCGACGAGACGCTGGAATTGCTGCGCGACCGGCTGAACAAATCCGGCTACGGCAACGCGGTCGGCAAGCGTGTGGTGCTGACCGGCGGCGCCAGCCAGCTTGCCGGCCTGCCCGAAGCCGCACGCCGCATTCTCGGCCGCAATGTGCGCATTGGCCGCCCGCTTGGCGTGGCAGGCCTACCCGAGGCGGCCAAGGGGCCGGCTTTCTCGACCCCGGTCGGGCTTCTGATCTACCCGCAGATGGCGAGCTTCGAGAGCCGCCCTGCGAAGGGAATTTCCGGTCTTCGGATGACCGGAACAGGCGGAAAACTGCATCGAATGAGTCAGTGGTTGAGAGACAGTTTTTAGTTTGACGGGGACAGCCCCATAGGCGGCCGCGGCGGCGAAGCGGCGGGAAAGGCAAAGGACGAAGACAATGACCATCAATCTGCAGAAGCCGGACATCACCGAGCTCAAGCCGCGCATCACCGTGTTCGGTGTCGGCGGCGGCGGCGGCAATGCCGTCAACAACATGATCACCGCCGGCTTGCGCGGCGTCGAGTTCGTGGTGGCCAACACCGACGCGCAGGCATTGACGATGTCGAAGGCCGAGCGGCTGATCCAGCTCGGCGCGCATGTCACCGAGGGTCTCGGCGCTGGATCGCAGCCTGAAGTCGGGCGCGCGGCGGCGGAAGAGTGCATCGACGAGATCATCGATCATCTCTCCAACACGCATATGTGCTTCGTCACTGCCGGCATGGGCGGCGGCACCGGCACCGGGGCGGCTCCCGTCGTTGCCCGCGCTGCCCGCGAAAAGGGTATCCTTACCGTCGGCGTCGTCACCAAGCCGTTCCACTTCGAAGGCCAGCGCCGCATGAAGACGGCCGACATGGGTATCGAGGAACTGCAGAAATGTGTCGACACCCTGATCGTCATCCCGAACCAGAACCTGTTCCGGCTGGCCAATGACAAAACGACCTTCGCCGATGCCTTCGCCATGGCCGACCAGGTGCTCTATTCGGGCGTTGCCTGCATCACCGACCTGATGGTCAAGGAAGGCCTGATCAATCTCGACTTCGCCGACGTCCGCTCGGTCATGCGCGAAATGGGCAAGGCGATGATGGGGACTGGCGAGGCTTCGGGCGAGGGCCGCGCAATGGCCGCGGCGGAAGCCGCCATCGCCAACCCGCTGCTCGACGAGACCTCGATGAAGGGCGCCAAAGGCCTGCTGATCTCGATCACCGGCGGCCGCGACCTGACCCTGTTCGAAGTCGATGAGGCGGCAACGCGCATTCGCGAAGAGGTCGACCAGGACGCCAACATCATTCTGGGTGCCACCTTCGACGAGGAACTCGAAGGCGTTATCCGCGTGTCGGTGGTCGCCACCGGCATCGACAAATCGGCGGCCGAAATCGCTGCAGCGCCGATCGCCATCCGCACGGCTCCGCCGAAGCCGGTCAGCCGCCCGGCAGCTCAGGTCACGGAAATGCGCCCGGCGCCTGTCCAGCAACCGATCTATGAACCACGTGCTGCCGATCCGGGCGCCGAGGCCATTCAGCTCGCCGAGGCAAATGCGGCAGCGATGGCGCAGGCCCGCCCGGCGCCGGTCGCCCATGCGGAAGACTTCCGCCCGCAGAGCAAGATTTTCCAGGCGCCTCCGGCTCAGCCGCAGCCGATGATGCAGCCGGTGGTTCAGCAAGCGATGCAGCCTGCTCCGCATCGTGAAATGCCGCAGCCGATTGCCGCGGCACCCCAGCGCATGCCGCGGGTCGAGGATTTCCCGCCGCAGGTGAAGGCCGAAGTGGAAGCCAAGGCCCGTCCGGCCGACCACGAAAACAGTGGCCCGATGGGGTTGCTCAAGCGCCTGACCAACGGTCTGACCCGCCGCGAAGAGGAGCCTGCACGGCTGCAGCCGGCGCAGCCGCGCGAACCGAAACTGCGCCAGGCGCCGGCCGAAGTGCGCCGCCTTGCCAGCCAGGATCCGCAGCTTTACGCGCCGCGCCGCGGCCAGCTGGACGAGCAGGGCCGCCTGACGCCGCAGAGCCGGGCTGTCCAGGAAGACGATCAGTTGGAGATTCCCGCCTTCTTGCGCCGACAGGCCAATTGATCTGTTAACGGTTCGTAACAGTTGTTAACAGGCGAGCAGGAGACTGTTCGCCTGTTAACGTTAAAAGAGAATGTAAAACAAAGGCTTATGAGGTATTCCCGCGCTGGACCGCGGTTACAAGGAGTAAGAAACCGTGATTTGGAGTCTCCCTGCACGACCATTATCTTCGCCACCGACCAAAGTCGGTTTGCTGGGAGTCTCGGGGAAGTGGCCCTGCCTGCCGATCTAATCAAGAGCCGCGCCTTCAGGGCAGATGAAGCGGACCTAGGCAGTACGGGCTATGGGGATTGTTTTGCACGACTATCAGACGACACTTAAATCGCGTGCGACGCTGACCGGCATCGGCGTCCACAGCGGTAACCCGGTCACCGTCCATTTCCTGCCGGCGGATGCCGACACGGGTATCGTCTTCCAGCTTTCCAACGCAAGCGGCAGCCACGAATTTCGGGCGCTCGTCTCCGAGGTCGGCGCCACCGATCTCAGCACCATGCTTGGCGATCCGCAGGGCGAGCACATTGCCACGGTGGAGCATCTGATGGCGACGCTTTTCGGACTTGGGATCGACAATCTCGTCATCGAAATCGACGGTCATGAGGTGCCTATCCTCGATGGCAGCGCAGTGATGTTCGTCGAGGCCATGGACCAGGCAGGGATCGAAACGCTGCCGGTCAAGCGCCGCTACATCAGGGTGGTCAAGCCGGTTCGTATCGAGAACGGCGCCTGCTGGGCGGAGTTCAGGCCCTATGACGGCACGCGCTTCGAGATCGAGATCGATTTCGAAAGCCCGGCGATCGGGCGTCAGCTTTTTGCATCCGACATGAATGCCGATATTTTCCGCCGCGACGTCGCGCGGGCCCGCACTTTCGGTTTCATGAAGGACGTCGAGCGGCTGTGGGCGGCCGGCTATGCGCTCGGCTCCTCGTTGGAAAACTCCCTGGTGATCGGCGATGACAACCGCGTGATCAACATGGGGGGCCTGCGCTATCCCAACGAGTTCGCGCGCCACAAGACGATGGATGCGATGGGCGACCTGGCGCTCGCCGGTGCCCGGTTCATCGGCTGCTTTCGCTCCTATCGTGGTGGCCACAGGCTGAACGCGGCTGCGCTGCGCCGTCTCTTGTCAGACCGTTCGGCTTTCGAGATCGTCGAAACGACTCGCCGCGAGCGCGGGCGTACCGCCGAGATGAGCGCCGTCAATGCGCCCCTCTTTGCGCCCTGGATGATCTGATTCTTAGCGTTTTGCGGCTCTTATTGCGGTCAGCTGTGTTGCATGGATGCATCACTGGTCGGCCAAATCGCACAGCATTCCAGATGGCGCCAAACCGCCACAAAAATGTGCGATTGGCCGGGGATAGCGTTGCCGGGCAAGGCAGTTATGGTTTATGGCTGCTGCCGTCGACTGAAATGACGCCGAAAGGGCGGAATCCAAACATGTTTTTCAAGCGAGTTGGTCAATCGAAGGCGCCGCGGCGGGCCGTTTTCCTGGCGCTTTCGGTGGTCGTTCCATCGCTGTTTCTGTCGGCCTGCATGTCGTCCGAGAAGGACGTCGATCTGTCGACCTATGTCGATCAGACCGAGCCCGCCGACGTGCTCTACAATCAGGGTCTCGCCAATCTGAATGCCGGGCGACTGCAGGAGGCAAGCCGCAAATTTGATGCCGTCGACCGCCAGCATCCATATTCCGAATTCGCCCGCAAATCGATGGTGATGGGTGCCTTTGCCGACTACCGTCAAGGCAATTACGACGAGGCGATCGGTTCGGCCAAGCGCTACCTGACCCTCTACCCGTCGACCGACGATGCAGCCTATGCCCAGTACATTATCGGGCTGAGCTATTACCGCCAGATCAAGGACGTCACCCAGGACCAGAAGGAAGCGCGTCTTACCGCGCAGACGATGCAGGACCTGGTGACGCGCTGGCCGACTTCCGAATATGTCGACGATGCCAAGGAGAAGATCCGCTTCGCCAACGATCAGCTCGCCGGCAAGGAGATGCAGATCGGCCGCTACTATCTCGAGCGCCGCGAATACATCGCGGCCGTCAAACGGTTCCGCAACGTCGTGGAGAACTATTCCAACACACGCCATGTCGAGGAGGCGCTGGCGCGTCTTACCGAGAGCTACTATGCGATGGGGCTGACGTCAGAAGCGCAGACCGCTGCGGCCGTGCTCGGCACCAACTATCCCGACAGCCAGTGGTACAAGGACTCCTACAAGCTCCTGCAGAGTGGTGGGCTCGAGCCGCGCGAGAATGCCGGATCGTGGATCTCCAAGGCCGGGAAGCTGATCACCGGCGCCTGAGCGGCGCGTCACCATGCTCTCCAGGCTGTCGATCCGCGACATCGTTCTGATCGAGAAGCTGGACATCGACTTCTCGTCCGGCCTTTCGGTTCTTACCGGCGAAACCGGCGCCGGCAAGTCCATCCTGCTCGACGCTTTGTCGCTGGCGCTTGGCGCCCGCGGCGACGCTTCGCTGGTGCGGCATGGCGTGGCACAAGGCCAAGTCATCGCCGTGTTCGACGTGCCGCGCAACCACGTGGCTCGCATGCTGCTTGCCGAGAATGCCATCGAGGACGACGGCGACATCATCCTGCGCCGCGTCCAGACGGCGGACGGCCGCACGCGTGTGTTCGTCAACGACCAGCCGTCCAGCGTGACGCTGATGCGCGACATCGGCCGTGCGCTGGTCGAGATCCACGGCCAGCATGACGAGCGCGCTTTGGTCGATCCCGGCGCCCATCGCGAGCTGCTCGACAGTTTCGGCGGTCATCTCGGCGCTGCTCGGGCAACCGGCGAGGCGTGGCGGCATTGGCGTACCTGCGAGCAGGAATTTTCACGGCACCGGGCCAAAGTCCAGGCAGCTGCCCGTGAGGCCGATTATCTGCGTGCAGCGGTCGCCGAATTGACCAGGCTCGATCCGCAACCGGGCGAAGAGACGGAGCTGGCCGAACTGCGCGCCGCGATGATGCGAGCCGAAAAGATCGCCTCGGAAATCCACGATGCGCAGGATGTGCTCTCGGGTCCGTCCTCGCCCTTGCCGCAATTGGCCAGCCTGCTCAGGCGGCTGCAGCGCAAGGTGACCGAAGCGCCCGGGCTGCTCGAGGATGTCGTCAAATCACTCGACGAAGCGATGCTTTCGCTCGACGCGGCGCAGTCGGGCGTGGAAGCAGCACTTCGCGCCACCGAATATGATCCGCAGCGGCTGGAGAAGGCTGAGGAGCGGCTGTTTTCGCTGCGTGCCGCGTCGCGCAAGCACAGCGTCGCCGTCGATGACCTGGCGAAATTGCGTGACACCATGGCTGCCGACCTTGCCGATCTCGACGCCGGCGAGGAGCGCCTGCATGCGCTGGAGAAACAGGCTGCAGCGGCGCGCCAGGCCTATGACATTACGGCGGCCCAGCTGTCGTCGCTTCGCCACGCGGCGGCCGTAGGGCTGACCAAGGCGGTAATGGCCGAACTGCCGGCGCTGAAGCTCGAACGGGCCGAGTTCATCGTCGAGATCGCAAGCGATTCCGAGAGCCGCATGGAAGAAGGCATCGATCAGGTCGAGTTCTGGGTGCGCACCAATCCCGGCACCAGGCCCGGTCCAATGATGAAGGTCGCTTCCGGCGGCGAGCTTTCGCGCTTCCTGCTGGCATTGAAGGTAGCACTCGCTGACCGGGGCTCGGCACCGACCTTGGTCTTTGACGAAATCGACACCGGCGTCGGCGGCGCGGTTGCCGATGCCATCGGCCAAAGGCTGGCGCGGCTGGCAAAGCGCGTGCAGGTGCTTTCGGTCACGCATGCCCCGCAAGTGGCGGCGCGCGCGGGCACGCATTTCCTGATCTCCAAGTCGGGCGGAGCCGACCGGGTCTCGACCGGCATCGCCGAGATGGACCGGGCGGCGCGGCAGGAGGAGATCGCACGCATGCTCGCCGGCGCCACCATTACCGATGAAGCACGCGCGGCGGCCGAGCGGCTGCTGCGCGAGAACACCGCCGCAGCCTGAGGCCATCGCGTTCGACCGGCCTCAAGCAACACGCTTTAAGGTCATGTTTTCATGCTTTGTCGCAAACCGCTGCACAGTTTTGCGCGACATGGATTGATCGCCGCAGCGTCATGGATCGAGTCAGTATGTGGCTCCATGCTGCTGTTCAGGAATGATTTTCTCGGAACCCGGCTCCCTAGCGGCAAAATCCTGATCTATTGTGGCGCGCCACTTTGCAGGGAAGCATTGAATGTCCGAGAAGCCAGTCGATTTGCTCAGCGAAAGCGAGGCAGCCAGTGAACTGAAGCGGCTGGCGGAGGAGATCGCCGGCCACGATCTGCGCTATCATGCCGAAGACGCGCCGACGATTTCGGACGCCGCCTATGACGCGCTGCGGCGGCGCAACCTCGCCATTGAGCAACGCTTCCCGCATCTGGTGCGCGAGGACTCGCCGTCGCGGAAGGTCGGCGCGGCGGTGTCGGATAAATTCGGTAAGGTCGTCCACGTCATTCCGATGCTGTCGCTGGACAACGCGTTTTCCGATGTCGATGTCGTCGACTTCGTCGGCCGCATCCGGCGTTTCCTCCGGCTCGGCGCCGAAGACCCGATAGCCATCACGGCCGAGCCGAAGATCGATGGCCTGTC
Source organism: Mesorhizobium sp. WSM4836 (assembly GCF_055811815.1). Taxonomy (NCBI): domain Bacteria; kingdom Pseudomonadati; phylum Pseudomonadota; class Alphaproteobacteria; order Hyphomicrobiales; family Phyllobacteriaceae; genus Mesorhizobium; species Mesorhizobium sp. WSM4836. Next base: position 27,947 of record NZ_JBVVQF010000009.1, on the reverse strand, counting down.
GCTGTCGCTACGCTATGAGGCCGGGCGGCTGGTATCGGCGGCGACGCGCGGCGACGGCCAGGTCGGCGAGGACGTGACGGCCAATGCCCGCACCATCTCGGAGATTCCAAACGTGCTCGAGGGAGATTTCCCCGAAGTGCTGGAGGTGCGCGGCGAGGTCTACATGCGCCACGCCGACTTTGCCGAGCTCAACCGCCGCAATGCGGAGGCGGGCAAGCAGGTATTCGCCAATCCGCGGAATTCGGCGGCTGGTTCTTTGCGCCAGCTCGATACGTCGATCACCGCCAGCCGGCCCTTGCGGTTTTTCGCCTATGCCTGGGCCGAGGTGAGCGAAATGCCGGCGGACACCCAGATGGGCATGGTCGCTGCCTTCGAGCGTTTCGGCTTCAGGATTAACCCGATGATGAAGCTGTTCGACAATGTCGAGGGCCTGCTCGAACATTATCGGCTGATCGAGTCCAACCGCGCGACGCTCGGCTACGACATTGACGGTGTCGTCTACAAGGTGAACAGCCTCGAGCTGCAGCGGCGGCTGGGCTTCGTCTCGCGGTCGCCGCGCTGGGCGGTTGCGCACAAATTTCCTGCCGAGAAGGCGACGACAATCCTGACCGGCATCGACATCCAGGTCGGCCGCACCGGCGCGTTGACGCCGGTGGCGCGGCTGGTCCCGGTGACCGTCGGCGGCGTGGTGGTAACCAATGCGACGCTGCACAACGAGGACTATATCAAGGGCATCGGCAACAACGGCCAGCCGATCCGCGAGGGCCGCGACATCCGAGTCGGCGATACGGTGCGCATCCAGCGAGCCGGCGACGTCATCCCGCAGATCATCGACGTGGATGTCGAAAAACGGCCCGCCGACAGCGTGCCTTATGAGTTTCCAACCGTCTGCCCGGCCTGCGGCAGCCATGCCGTCCGGGAGGATGGCGAGGCGGTCAGGCGCTGCACCGGCGGGCTGATCTGCCCGGCACAAGCAGTGGAGCGGCTGCGCCACTTCGTGTCGCGCAACGCTTTCGACATAGAGGGGCTTGGCGATAAACAGATCGAGTTCTTCTTCCATGCCGAGGACCCCTCGCTGCGCATCCAGTCGCCAGCCGACATTTTCACGCTGAGGGCACGGCAGGCGGCATCGCCGACAAAACTCGAGAATGTCGACGGTTTCGGCGCAACCTCGGTGCGCAAGCTGTTCGCGGCAATCGACGACCGACGGCAGGTCGAGTTCTCGCGCTTCCTCTATGCGCTCGGGATCCGCCACATCGGCGAAACCAACGCCAAGCGTTTGGCCCGCCATTTCATCTCCTTTGCCGCTTTCCACGAAGCCGGGCAAAGCGCCGTCATGCCGGCCGGCAAGGGCGACCCGGGCAATGCTGTCTGGCAGGAGTTGAACGGCATCAACGGCATCGGCTCGATCGTTGCCGAAGCGGTGGTCGATTTCTACGCGGAAGACCATAACCGACAGGCGCTCGATGCATTGCTGGCGGAAGTGATGGTGCTCGACGAGGAGCCAGTCGGCGGCGTGTCGTCGCCGGTCTCCGGCAAAACCGTTGTCTTCACCGGCGCGCTGGAAAAGATGTCGCGCGACGAGGCCAAGGCGATGGCGGAAAAACTTGGTGCGAAGGTTGCCGGCTCGGTGTCGAAAAAGACCGATCTGGTCGTTGCCGGACCCGGTGCCGGTTCCAAGCTCAAGCTCGCCGCAGAACTCGGCATCGAGGTTATCGACGAAGATGTCTGGTTCGAGCGGATCGGCAAGGGCGCATGATGGTGGCTGCGTTCAACGGTTTTGGGCAAAAGGCCATTCCCTTCCTCAAGGCGCTCGATTTCCATCAGAGCCGGGAGTGGTTTTTGGAAAACCGCGATCTTTTCGAACGCGACCTGCGCGGTCCCTTCGGCGATCTGGTCGAGACGCTCTCCGAGCGCTTCACGGCCGCGGGGCTCGGGTTGCGCGGCGACCGCAAGAAGTCGCTGTTCCGGATTAATCGCGATGTGCGTTTCGCCAAGGACAAACGGCCTTATAACCGGCATTTGTCGGCGATCCTTTCGCCTGACGGCACCAAGATGGAACAGGGCGTGTTTTACGTCCATATTGGGCTCGAGCGCTGCTTTGCCGCCATTGCCTGGTGGCAGCCCGGACCGGAGCTGTTGCTGGCTCTGCGCAACGCGATCGCGAATCGGCCCGCTGAATTCCGCGCCCTTGTCACGGCGCTGAAGAAGAACGGCCTCGAGCTCGACCCGGACGGCTGCATGAAGCGCACGCCGCACGGCTTCGAGCATATCGCCGAGCCCGATCTCGCTGCCGCCATCCGCAACCGACATTTCGCCGTCCGGCACGTCATCGATCCGGCGGATATCCACAGTGCGGCACTGGTCGATGAACTCGTCGACTTCTCTATGCGGGCACAACCGCTGCTCGACTGGGGCAGGGCCATCGAAGGCAAGGCTTCGCCGCGCTAGGCACGGAAGCGAGCTTGCCGCGAGCTTCAGCTATCATTTCCGCTGATCGTTTGCCTCAAGCGAATTGGTGTGACAAGCCGGACCGCCCTCTCTACATACGGCCCTTCCCAAGGAGCGGTCGATGTCGGCGGAAGCAATCTCCGAAAAAAATGCGAAAAGCGATTTCTGGGACGGCGTGCGGCTCAGCATGCCCGTCGTGGTGGCGTCGGCGCCATTTGCATTGCTGTTCGGGGCGCTCGCAGTCGACAACGGGTTTTCCGTGCTCGAAGCGTTCTTGATGAGCGCAACGGTCTTCGGCGGCGCCAGCCAGATGGTCGGCATCGAGCTGTTCGGCCAGCATGTCGCGCCGTGGCTGATCGTGCTGTCGATCTTCGCAGTGAATTTTCGCCATGTGCTCTATTCGGCCGGCATCGGCCGGCGCATCGCGCATTGGCCGCTGATCCAGCAGGCGATAGGCTACTTCGTGCTCACCGATCCACAGTTCGCGGTGGCCGAGCGCAAGGCGGAGGCCGGCGAGACCGTCGGCTTCGCCTGGTATATGGGCCTTGGGCTGCCGGTCTATGTGTTCTGGGTCATCGAAAGCGCGCTCGGCGCGATTTTCGGCAAGCTTATTCCCGACACCCATGCGCTGGGCATCGACTTCCTGCTGCCGATCTATTTTCTCGGCCTGGTCATGAGCTTCCGCAAGCGGCCGCTGTGGCTGCCGGTGGTCGTCGCCAGCGCTGCTGCCTCCATCATTGCCTACAAAACGGTCGGCTCGCCCTGGCATGTCTCCATCGGTGCGCTGGCCGGCGTGCTGCTCGCCGTCATCCTGCCGCCCCGCCACAGCGGCGTGGAGGCACGGCCATGAGCACGACCTTGTGGATCATCATCGCCGGTTCGATCGCGACCTATCTGACCCGCATCGGCGGTCATCTGGTGATCTCCCGCTTCGATCATATCCATCCGCGCGTCGAAGCCGGGCTCAACGCCGTTCCCGCGGCGGTGCTGACCACCTTGGTGGCGCCGGCGGCGCTCAGCGCCGGACCGGCGGAATGCTCAGCCTTGATCGTTGCCGGCCTTGTCTCACTGCGCGGCGGCCTGATGGCGATGTTCCTGGCGGGTGCTGCCGTGCTGATCCTCGCGCGGCAGCTCGTAGGCTGATCGACTTCTGCCTTGGCGGCGAGAGCACACATGCGCTTTAGCGCAGCGCCTGTTGCCGCGCCGGCCCGCGACAGGCTCAGCCGGATCGCTTCCGCTCTCTCCTGGTGGGCGCGACGCACGGCGCCGCCATAGAGCGCCTCGCGCTGCTTCGGCGTCAATGCGCTTAGATCGATCGGCTGGATGCCGAAGGGCTCACGCGACATTTCCATCTCCCCTGGTTCGCCGTGTTGACCGGCAGCTACACGGGCGATTTACGGGAAAGGCATAATCAGTTAAAATGAATAATTGAGATCGTTATGTTCTCCGGGAGAGATATATGGATTTGGCCGATCTGCGCATCTTCCGCACGGTGGTGCGCGAGGGCGGAATTACCAGGGCGGCGGAAAAACTGTTTCGCGTACAGTCGAACGTGACCACCCGCATCCGGCAGCTCGAGCAGGATCTCGGTGTGCAGCTGTTTATCCGGGAGGGCAAGCGCCTGCACGTATCGCCGGCCGGTCACAGATTGGTCGGCTATGCGGATCGGCTGCTGGCGCTTGCAGAGGAGGCGCGAACGGCGATGCTCGATCCACGCCCGCGCGGCACGCTTCGCCTAGGTGCCATGGAGAGCACCGCCGCGGCACGGCTTCCAGGTCTGCTCGCCGATTATCACGCACGTTATCCCGAAGTGGAAATCCAGCTGCGCACCGGCAATCCGCAGGTTCTCGCGACCGCCATGCTTGCCGGCGAACTCGATGCAGCCTTCGCCGCCGAGCCGATCGCGGACGCCCCGTTTGAAAAGCTGCCCGCATTCCATGAGCAGCTGGTCATTGTCTCGGCGGCATCGCGCGTTTCGGTCGAAGACCGCCTGGACATGCCCAAAACCATGATAGCGTTCGAGCACGGTTGTCCGCACCGCAAGCGGCTGGAACAATGGTATGCGCGCAGAGGGTTCATGGCCGAGAAAACCATCGAGCTTGGTTCATACCATGCCATCCTTGGTTGCGTGGTGGCTGGCATGGGCATAGCGCTGATGCCGAAAAGTGTGCTTTCGGGTTTCCCGGAGAGCCGCTGGCTAAAGCTGCACCAACTGCACTCTGACGAAGACAACGCCGTCACGGTCTTGTTCTGGCGCAAGGGAGCCGGTTCTCCCAACGTCACGGCTCTGCAGGGACTGCTTGCGGAGCAAAGCCTGTCAACCGGCGTCGCCGCCGTGGCTATTGCTTGAGGTCGTGCGGCAACGGGGCGGTTGCTTTTTCCAGCCAGGCCAGCGTCTCGCCGTCGAGCATCGGTCCGATCTCGGCCAGCACCCGCGCATGGTATTCGTCGAGCCAATGCAGTTCGTCACGCGTCAACAGGTCCGATCGGACCAGCCGCTTGTCGATCGGGGCCAGCGTCAGTGTCTCGAAGCCATGCATGGCGATGTCGCCGCCCTCGATTGTCTCGGCCGGCGTCACCAGGACGAGGTTTTCGATGCGGATGCCGTAAGAACCTTCCTTGTAATAGCCGGGCTCATTGGAGACGATCATGCCTTCCAGCAGCTTTTCGGTGCCGGTCTTGGCGATACGCTGCGGGCCCTCATGCACGGCAAGATAGGAGCCGACACCGTGCCCGGTGCCATGGGCGAAGTCGCATCCGTGTCTCCACAGCGCCAGGCGGGCTACGGCATCGATTTCGGAGCCGCGCGTGCCCGGGGGAAAGCGCAGCATGGAGATGCCGATCATGCCTTTCAGCACCAGCGTGAAGCGCTCGCGCATTTCCTCGGTCGGCGTGCCGATCGGCACCGTGCGGGTGATGTCGGTGGTGCCGTCCTGGTACTGCCCGCCGGAATCGAGCAGGAACAGCTCGCCATCCCCCAGCTTGCGATTGGTGGCGCGGGAGACGCGGTAGTGCATGATGGCGCCGTTGGGGCCGGCGCCGGAAATGGTATCGAACGATACATCGCGCAGCGGCATCTGCGTTTCCTCGCCGGTCTGACGGCGCGTCTCCTCAAGCCTGGTGACAACGGCGATTTCGTGGAGCGTGCCGGGTTTCTGGCGGTCGAGCCAGCACAGCAGCTTGGCGACCGCGGCGCCGTCGCGGCGATGCGCGGCGCGTGCGCCGGCGATCTCAGCTTTGTTCTTTGTTGCGCGTGGAATGCGGGCCGGATCGGGCGCGGCAATGACGGTGCCGCCATTATCCTCGACCAGCATTCTGAGCTTCTCTGCTGCCAACACCGGGTCCAGCGCGATTTTTGCGCCGCCCTTGGCCCGGGTGACGATTGCCGTTTCGAATTCACCGGGTTCGTGCAATTCGGCGAGCTGCGTCAGGTAAGCCGCGACGGTGCGCGAAAACTTACGCTGGTCCATGAAAAGCAGATGCGAGCCGTCGGCGGCGAGCACGGCAAAGCCGAGCGCCAGCGGTGTGTGCGGTACGTCGCCGCCACGGATATCGTAGGCCCAGGCGATCGAGGAGGGGTCGGTAAGCACGGCATGGGTGGCGCCGTCTTTCTCGATGGCCGCCGCCAGCCGCACCAGCTTGTCCTTGGCCAGTTCGCCGGCAAAGCCGATCGGGTGAATCTCGATCGGCGCCAGTGGCGGCCCGGGCTGATCCTGCCAGATGGCGTCGATTGGATTTTGTTCGAGCGGCACCAGTATCGCGCCGGAGTTCTCGGCCGAGGCTTTCAGCGCCTTGACGTCGCTGATCGTATGCAGCCATGGATCGAAGCCCACCCGCACGCCCTTGCCGAGATTGTCCTTGATCCAGCTGGCCGGCGGGTTATCGACAAGGCTCTCGATCGAAAAGATGTCGAGATCGATCTCCTGGCGCACCTGCAGCGTGTAGCGCCCGTCGACAAACATGACGGCGCGCTCGCCAAGCACGATGGCGACGCCGGCCGAGCCGCTGAAGCCGGTCAGCCATTTCAGCCGTGCCGAACGGTCGGCGACATATTCGCCCTGGTGTTCGTCGGCGCGGGGTACGATGAAGCCATCCAGCCCGTTCGCCGCCAACCATAGGCGCAGCATTGCAACGCGCGGCTTGCCAACGGCCGGATCCCCGGCGGAATCGAAAGTCTGGAACATGTGGACTCTCCTCGAATGCTGGCGCGACCGTAGCGCATGACCTCGAAAATCGGAATCGATTTCCGGAAACGATCATTCCCGGTTGCTGCGTGTCTCTTTGCGCATGGACGCCATGCAGAATCGGCGATTTCAAAACGCGTCAGGATGGCTTACCTTCTTAATGTGGAGGAAAGTCCTGTTGCCCTGCAAAGGAGATCATCATGTCCACGATTTCACCCAGACGCGGATTTTTCAGAAGCGCTGTGAACGCGCTGATCGAAGCTCGCCAGCGCGAAGCGAGCCGGTATGTGAGCGGCGTTCTGCTTGGCTTTGATGACGAAACGCTGAAAGCTCACGGCTACGATCGCGAAGCGCTGAAGAAAGCGGCGAACTCGTGCTAGGTCCGAGCGGATTCCGGCTTGCATTGAAGGCGCTATTCATCAGCGCTTGAGATGGATCGTCACCCAGCCCTCGCGGTGCAAGGTGCGGACGTGTCGGAATTTCTGACCGACATAAGCCGCGATCACCGCGTCGCGCTGGCGCTCGAGAATGCCCGACAGAACGATTGAGCCACCAAGCGCGATATGCCCCGCCATTTGCGGCGCTAGACGCATCAGCGGCCGCGCTAATATGTTGGCAATTATCAGGTCGAAGGGCGCACGCGCGGCAAAGATCGGATGATGAAAACCGGGCGCCGCCACCGTTTCGACGAGCGCCTCGACATGGTTCAGCCGCGCATTGGCGGCGGCCACCTTGACGGCCACCGGGTCGATGTCGGTCGCCAGCACCGGAACATGCGCGAGCCTGGCCACCGCGATGGCGAGCACCGCGCTGCCGGTGCCAAGGTCGAGCGCGTTGCGCGGATGCTCGCGCCGTACGACCTGCTCCAGCATTTCGAGGCAGCCGGCGGTAGTGCCGTGATGGCCGGTGCCGAAGGCAAGGCCGGCCTCGATCTCGATGGCGAGCTCGCCGCTGCGGCGCTTCCTGCGGTCATGCGCGCCATGGACGAAGAAGCGCCCGGCGCGCACCGGCTTCAATCCCTCCAGCGAGCGCGCCACCCAGTCGATGTCGGGCAGCGCTTCGCGCGCTATCGGTTTCGACAGTGACAGTCCGGCAAGGATGTCCCTAAGCCGCGCCTCGACCGCATCGACGTCGTCGTCGGCATAGAGCGATACTTCGTGGATGTCGCGGTCCTCGTCGACCTCGAGCACCGCAATCGGCAGGCCCTCATCGTCGAACGCCGCGCCGAGCGCTGCGAAGAGGCGATCGGCCTCGATCTTGCCCGCGGTGAAATACAAACGCGTCTGCGTCATTGCCGGATGTGTCAATCTTCCGCCGCCAGCCGTTTGAGCTTGGCGATGGCGGCGTCCGGACTTTCGCCATAGGCAATGGTGCCGGCGAAATCGCCCTTGGCGTTGAGCAGCAGCACCGAAGCGGTGTGGTCCATCGTGTAGTCGCCGTCGTTCGTGTCGACTTTCTTCCAGTAGATGCCGAAGGACTTGGCCATGGCGTGAACCTTGTCCGGATCGCCCGTGATCCCGAGGATGCGATCGGAGAAATTGCTGACATAGGCGTTCATGATTTCGGGCGTGTCGCGCTCCGGGTCGACCGTAACGAAATAGGCGCGCAGGTTCTTGCCGTCGTCGCCCATCGTCTTCAGCCAGCCGGCCAACTCGAAAAGCGTGGTCGGGCAGACTTCCGGACAATGGGTGAAGCCGAAGAAGACGACGCTGGGGTGGCCGCGAAAGGCGGCTTCGGTGACCGGCGCGCCCTTCTGGTCGTCCAGCGTGAACGGCGCTCCGAACGGCTCGCCGCCATAATGCCCGCGGTACCAGTCGAAGGTGAGCCAGCCGATTCCGGCGGCCATCAGGACGAGAATACCGACCAGAATTGAACGCATCATCACTGAAGTCCGTCGTTATTTCCATCGGACACCGGGTTGGCGCCGTGAAGCCCTGGCTTGGCAAACACTCTTAGCGGTTCGGTCGCGCCGACGCAAAGATGTCGCGTTGCCGCAACCGGCAATGCTGTGGGAGGCGATCTGCTTGCAAAGCGCTGCCGTTCGTCCCACCTGAGCTCGGCAAATCGAACCGCAGGAGGCCTCTTTGCGAAAACTGATTGGCGGCGCGTTGGCCGCATGCCTGGTCATTGGTGCTGGCGCGGCCGCCGCCGAGGAAGTCGGCAAGGTCGGCGTCGATTGGCTCGGCAATGACATCATCGTCGAGGCAATCAAGGACCCGAAGGTCGAGGGCGTGACCTGCCACGTCTCCTATTTCGACTGTGGCGTGATCGACCGCCTGCAGAAGGCAACTGGTTCGAGGACCCGTCCGATTCCTCGATCTCCTGCCGCCAGACCGGGCCGATCACCATTGGCGACATCGACATGAGCGAGGCCGGCGAGGAGGTGTTCAAGCAAGGCATCAGCCTGATCTGGAAAAAGCAGGTGGTGAACCGCATCTACGACAAGGCCAACGGGACGCTGATTTACCTGTCGCATTCGCGTCAGGTGCAGGATGGCTCGGCAAAAATGTCGGTCACCACCGTGCCGCTCTACGGCCAGAACGTGGTGTGGACCAGCGGCAAACCGAAATAGAGACTGAAGGTGCTACAGGGTCCTTGGCGCGTCCAAACGGGTGCGCGGCACTGCACTCGGCTTGCGAGACTATGCGCGCGGGCGTAAAGCGCGCGCATGGACCGTCCTGAACACCTCGTCCTGAAAGATCCCGAGCCGCGCATCCATCCGACGGCGGAGCTGAAGGCGTGCAAGCTTGGACGCTACGCGTCGATCGGCGAGCGGGTCACCCTGCGCGAGGTGACGGTAGGCGACTTCTCCTACTTCGAGCGCCACGCCGAGGCGATCTACACGACGATCGGCAAATTCTGCTCAATCGCCGCCAACAGCCGCATCAATGCGCTGGAGCATCCGGTCGAGCGGCTGACGCAGCACAAGATCAGCTACCGGCCCAACGAGTACTTCCGCTGGCTGGGTGTCGATCAGGCGTTCCGGGACCGACGGCGGGGGAAAGCCGTCAGCATCGGCCATGATGTCTGGATCGGCCATGGCGCCGTGATCGTGCCGGGCGTCGCGATTGGCAATGGCGCGATCGTCGGCGCCAACGCGGTGGTGACGCGCGACGTGCCGGCCTACGCGATCGTCGCCGGCGTTCCGGCCAGGCCATTGCGGCAGCGCTTCGGCGCGGAAACTGCGGCACGGATCGAACGCCTTGCCTGGTGGGACTGGCCGGTCGAGAAACTGGCCAGGGCAGTCCCCGACATGCAGGCCTTGCCCATCGAGGCTTTCCTCGACTGCTGGGCAAACGACGCCACCTGATCGTTGCGAGCGCGGCGCGCCCAGTTTGACCGTGAATTCTACCTCGCAGGGAACTCGAAGCAGCTGCCGATTGTTTCTCCCTGCCATGATCGAGAAGCTGTTCACCAGGATCGCCAATTATGTCGCCCATCTTGCCGGTCTGCCGGCGATGTTTGCCGTCTGTTTCCTGGTCATCGCGATCTGGGGGCTAAGCGGTCCCGTCTTCGGCTTTTCCGACACCTGGCAGCTCGTCATCAATACCGGCACGACGATCGTCACCTTCCTGATGGTGTTTCTCATCCAGAACACCCAGAACCGCGATGGTGCGGCGATCCAGGCCAAGCTCGACGAGTTGATCCGCGTCAGCGAAGCCAAGAATACATTTATCGGCATCGAGCACCTGACCGAATCCGAGCTCGAGGAAATCCGTGCCAAATGTGAACGCGCGGCGAAGCGGCATGACGAGCAGGTCGCCGACATGGCCGCAGCCAAGTCGGTGGCTAAAAAGCGCAACGCGAAGAAGCACGCGGCGGCGTGAGCGAGCTTGTTGTTAGGGTTCCAACAGAGCCTGCGCGAATGGTCGCAGGATCATCATTTCATTCCGTGAATGCTGAAAAGGCTTCCTTGAAGTCCGGGTGCCAGCGCGACAGGGCAGGGCGGTTCTCGATGATGTCGCCAATCGCCCACGCCATGCGCTTTTCGTCCATGGACCGGGTCGCCTCGTTATCGGGACACAGGATGTAGAAATCGCCGCGCAGCAGCGAGGCCAGCATGAAGTCGATGACCTGCTCGCCGGTCCAGGCGCCGGCCGGCTTTTCGGTCGCACCTTCGGTCAGGCCGGTAAAGGTAAATCCGGGAATGAGCAAATGCGCCGCGACATTGGCGCCCGGCTCGTTGCGCAGCGCGTGCGCCAGGCCTTCGGTGTAGGTCTTCACGCCGGCCTTGGAGACGTTATAGGCGAGGTTGCCGGGCGGCGTGGTGATGCCTTGCTTGGAGCCGGTGTTGACGATCAGGCCCGGTTTTCCCGCCGCCAGCATGCGCGGCGCGAAGGCCTCTACGCCATGCACGACGCCCCAGAAATTGATGTCCAGCAATCGCTTCCAGGCGTCACGGTTCTCCCACGGCTTGCCGGGGTTGTTGCCGACCCCGGCATTGTTCATCAGCAGCGACACGTCGCCGAAAGCGCCAGATGTCCTTTCGGCCAGACGGTCGAGCTCGTCGGCTTTCGAGACGTCGGTGGCGACGGCAAGCACGGCACTGTCGCCGGCGATGGCGGCCACGGCGCGTCTGGCCTCATCGAGGCGTGCGCCGCCGATATCGGCCAGCACGATCTTCATGCCCACTGCCGCCAGGCGTTTGGCCGCGGCAAGGCCGATGCCGCTGGCCGCACCGGTGATGACGGCGACATTGCCGGAGGCAAGTGCGGGCAGGGCGGTCTGGATATCGGCGTCGGTGTTCATGATTTTCTCCTGTTCTGGCCGCGGCAAACTTAGCGCGGAAAGAGGCTCGCGCAAGCCGGTGCAGGCATCTTCGGGTTGACCGCGTCGGCGGGCGCTGCGCATGCTGATATCGGAAACGGAGAGCTGACGATTGACCGACTGGATCGAGATCCTGAAAGAACAGACCGCCACCGGCGACCAGATGAGCCGCGAGGTGCCGCAAATGCTCGCCAATCCCGATATCAGCGAAGCGCAAGTGAAAACGCTGTTTGCTGCGCTCGAAAAACAGGCCGAATTCGTCGAAAAGCTGCGCATGGCGCTGGAAAAGTTCGGCCATGATTTTTCGGTGATCAAGGCGGCCGAGCGGCTGGAGGAGCGCTATGCCGACCTTGCCGCCTCGGTAGCGGAAAAACTGAAGGAAATGCGGGGCTAAACGAGGCCTATTTCTCGATCATCCGCTCGAAGCGCCTGTCCGGCACCAACCAGATCAGCGCCACCAGGACGTAGATCGAGACACCGATCCAGTGATTGACGAAGGTCAGCGCGACGGCGGAGATATAGAGGGCCAGCGAGATCTTTCCTTTGAGGTCATTGCCCAACGCCCTGGCGAAAAGGCTCTCGCTGCCGTGCAGCCGATGCAGGGCCATGGTGAGGATGTTGAAGCCGACGGCGCAGAGCGCCAAATCGACGCCATAGACGGCGACAGGCACCGGCGCGAAATGGTTCTCGCCCATGAAGGCTGTCGTCGCCGGCATCAGCGATAGCCAGAACAGCAGATTTAGATTCGCCCACAGCACGCGGCCGTCGACCCGCTGCACCGTATGGAACATATTGTGCAAATTGTTCCAGTAGATGCCGACATTGATGAAGGACAGTATATAGCTGAGGAATATAGGCCAGAGTGGTGCCAGCGCGGAAAAATCCTCGCCATGCGGCACCTTCAATTCCAGCACCATGATGGTGATGATAATGGCGACCACGCCATCGGTGAATGCCTCGACCCGTCCCTTGCCCATAAATCTCCCCTGACAATCCGCTGAAGTTAAAAGAGAATCTCGCTCAGCGCCATCGGCAAAGCTGCCAACTTGTCAGGAGCAAGTCGGAGAGGGGGAACGGCTGACGCGAAAAGGCGTTGGGGTGTCAGATCCCCGAACAGCAAAAGGTCGAAAAATGACAGCTCACGCTCAAGTCATGACGCGCGATCACGAACTCGGCGGCAGCGCCGCAGCGGCCGCCGTGGCTGCCACGATCGCGGCTCTTTTCGCCGGCAGCACGGCGCTGACGCCGCTTTACATCATCTACAAACAGGTCTTCGGCTTCTCGCAGATCACTTTGACGCTGGTCTACGCCGTCTATGTCATCGGCAATCTGGCAGCGCTTCTGATGTTAGGGCGTGTGTCCGATGTCATCGGGCGCCGGCCAATGGCATTGGCCGGGATGGCGATGGCCCTCGTCAGCGCGGTGGTTTTCCTGTTCGCCGAAAATGTCGCCTGGCTGGACGTCGCCCGAATTCTGAGCGGACTGGGAATCGGAGTCGGCGCGGGTACCGGCACCGCCTGGCTGGCCGAATTGCTCCCGACCGACGACAAGTCGCAGGCGGCGACGATTGCCACCAGCACCAATTTTCTCGGCCTCGGCCTCGGTGCGCTGGGGGCCGGGTTGCTCGCCGAATACGCGCCTTGGCCGCTCAGGCTGACATTCGTCGTCTATCTGGCGATGCTCGCGACTGTAATTCTGCTGATCTGGCGTACGCAGGAACCGTTTCGCGGCCGGGGAAACTGGCTGATGTTTCGATGCGGCCGCGGCTTTCCGTGCCTGATGACATTCGCGCGAGTTTCGTTGCGCCGGCGGTGACCGGCTTTGGCGCAATGGCGCTGGTCGGCTTTTATGCAGCACTCGCGCCGAGCATCCTGGCGCAGCAGCTGCAGCTAACCAACCATGCCGTAGCCGGCGCTCTGTTGTTTGAATTGTCGATCATGGCGGCCGCCACCATTGTGGCGACGACGCGTCTTTCGAGCCGAGCCACGATGGTTGCGGCACTTGCGCTGATGATCCCGAGCGTCGCGCTGGTCGTTGCGGCGCAGGTATTCGCTTCGATGGCCATCATGATCGCCGCGACCGCTCTCTGCGGTATTGCCTCGGCGCTCGGCTATCGCGGCGGCTTGCAAGTGGTGAACGAGATCGCGCCGGCGGACCGGCGTGCCGAAGTGGTCTCGGCCTTCTTCATCTGCTGTTTTTGCGGCAACGCGCTGCCGGTCATCGGCATCGGCGTCCTGTCAACCATGGCAAGCTCGACCGTGGCAAGCCTGGCCTTTGCCGGCATGATCGTTATCTTTTCCCTGGTGGCGCTTGGGTTCGGCGCGAAATACGCGCGCTGAGCCGACCTTTTAGCCGTTCGGCGTCTCGGGCGAAAGATGCGCGCGCTGGCGCGGTACGCCGAGGCCAGTATCCGGCGGTTCGCCGGCAGCCGGCCGGCTCTCGATCATGTGCACGCTGCGCCAGCGGCCGAAACGATAATAGGCCGCCGCCAGCATGAGCGAGGTTATCGAGCCGGCCGGAAAGCTCCACCACAGCGCCTCCTCGCCAATCACGCTTCGGAAGAGATAGGCGAAGCTGGTGCGCACCAGCAGCACCGAGATTACTAGGATGATCAGCGGCGGCATCACCGCGCCGGTGGCACGCACGGTGGCGAAGAGTACGATGGTGATGCCGAACAGGATGAAGGACCAGGACGCGATCTTGTTGATGTGAGTGGCGATGTCGATTGCTGCACTGTCGCTGCCGAGGAAGAGGCTGAGCACGGCTCGATCGAATACGAACAGCAGCGCGACAAGAACGCCGGTAAGCACAAGGTTGAAGCCGACGCCGGAGACGGCGATGCGGCCGATCCGGTCCCAGCGCCCGGCGCCGACGTTTTGCGCCGCCATGGACGACACCGCGGCACCGATGGCGAGCGCCGGCATCTGGATATAGGTCCAGAGCTGTGCGGCTATGCCGTAGGCAGCCGCGACCTGCGAGCCGTAGGCGTTGACCATACCCATCACCGTCAGCGCCGCTGCCGAAATGACGATCATCTGCAGGCCCATCGGTACGCCCTTGAAGACGACAATGCGCAGCAGCGCCGGGTCCGGCCGCAGCAGAGCCAGATTAGCGCCGGCCAGCCGCAGCGGGTGCTTGCGCGCATAAAGCACGATCAGGATGGCAACCACGCTTACCATCTGGCCGATCAGTGTCGAGGTGGCCGCGCCGGCGATGCCGAGTTCGGGGAACGGGCCGATGCCGAGGATGAGCAACGGGTTCAAAACGACGTCGAGCACGACCGCCAGCGCCATGAATAGGAAAGGCGTGCGCGAATCGCCGGCGCCGCGCAGCACGGTCATGACGAAGGACAGCAGGTTCATCGTCGGCACGGCGAGGAAGATGATGCGCAGATAGGAGCGCGCTAGCGGCAAGGCATCGGCCGGCGTGCCGAGCGCATCGAGGATCGCATCGACCCAGATCCAGCCGCAGACCGCGAACACCACCGAGACGAGGAAGAAGAAGGTGGCGCTTGTGCCGACGATGCGCCGGGCTTCAGGCAGATCGCGGGCGCCGACGGATTGCGCGACCAGGATGGTCGCCGCCATGCCGATGCCGAACACCGTGCCGAGGATGAGAAACAGCACGAGGTTTGCATTGGACGTGGCGGTCAGCGCCGCTTCGCCGAGGAAACGGCCGACCCACACGGCATTGACCGAGCCGTTGAGCGACTGCAGCACATTGGAGCCGAGCGCCGGCAGGGCAAACAGCAAAAGCGTGCGCGGGATAGGCCCACTGGTGAGGTCGCCGGTCCGCCGGCGGGCGGGTATCTTCTCGTCCATGGCGGGTAGCTCGGCATGGTCCAGGTCAGGCCCGCGATGATATCGCAGGCCGATCTGCTATGCACCCTTCCAAGTCACCGTTTCCAGGGCGGGGCGGTGCGGGTGCCAAGCCCGCCCGCAAGGCACAGTTACTTGCTGGCGAGGCCGTGAAGCGTGACCTGATAGACCAGGAACATGGTGTCGACATCGGCGCCGTCCTCGGCCTTGTAAGGCGCGCCGACCTGGAAACCATCCTGGGTAAGGAAGTCGTTATCGTTGGCGACGAACAGGAAATAGTCGTCGGGTAGCTTCGGGTCGAGCACGCTCACCACCGACATCGCCTCCCACTTTTCCGAGAGGTTGTCGCGGTCGTTGGGGGCGCCATTGTGTAGGCCGAAGCGGCCGAGCTCACCCTTGTCGTTGACGTCGATGAACGGCGTCAGCTTGGCCGGCGTCACCGACGGGTCGAGCACGCCTTTGGGCGCGACCGGCTTGTCGGCGGCGTCAAAAGGGCTACCGGCGATGTCAGTCGCGGCGGAGACGTCGACGATGTCGATCTCGCGGTAGAGCGAGGTGTCGCCCTTCAGGCCTTGGCCGTTGTTGCTGTCGCGCGCCATCATCAGGAAGGCATTTGCCGACAGCGCCACGATCTCGCTCTGCGCCGCCACCTTGGTCTTGCCCTTGGCATCGGTGAACACCGGCAGCGGCACGACATATTCATGCCCCAGCTTAAGGTGGGCAGGGTCGGAGACGTCGTAGACCAGCGCCCTCGTGTTCTGGCGCGTAGCGGGCGAATCGCCGCCATCCTGGCGCGGCGCCGACTGCAATACGGCGACCAGGAACTTGCCGTCCGGCGTCAGCGCCATGCCTTCGAGGCCCTGGTTGTTCTGGCGGCCGGTTTCGGGATCCTTCGGATCTGGCTCGGCGGCACCAGGTCCCGGATTGTTCGAGGCAAAGTTTGGCGTGCCCTGGCGCATCGGCACCAAGGCGGCCGGCGGCTGGGTCGCGGACATCAGATGGCCATCGGCGGAGAAGCGGTAGATGTTTGGGCCGTATTCGTCCGAGATGAACATGGTGCCGTCGGGCAAGCGCGCGATCGCCTCTGTGTCGAGCGCGAGCTTGCCATTGGCTTCGGGCAGCAGCGGCATTTCGTCGGTGGCGGCGCGCACGCCGTTGAGCGGATCGAGGCCGGTGGCGTCGGCGCCCTTGTCGTCGGTCAAAAGCATGGTGTCGGCAAGCGTCGCCTTGAGGCCCGACTGTTCCTGGCCGGCGGTAGGCACTGCACCCGGCGCGATCGGGGCGAACTCGATTGTAATCGTATTGAGGCGCGGCCGGTAATCGGTGGTGCCAACGACATTATAGCCGCGGTCCGGCAACAGCCACAACGAGCCCTTGTAGCCGTCGGCGCCATGCGTCCACCCGGCAGCGTCGATCGCCATGCCTGAGCCGGAGCCGAACGTCTCGCCGAACTTGTCCTTCTGGCTGGCCGGGATGCGGCCGACGCCGACCAGCCCCTTGCTGACGAAGCTGACGCCGCCGACGGTCGCGGCGTTTTCAGCCAAGGCCGGCGTCAAGGCGGTGAACATCGCCAGGGCGACGGCGAGGGACGCGGTTCGGTGCAGGTTTTTCATGGAAATCCTCTTTGAGACAAAAGCTGTCGGGATGTGAAAAAGCGCCGCGTCGTATCGAGGATGCCGCGAAAGCCTTCGGAGAAGCGATCTAGGACGCGAACATGATACTTGCGTGACAGGGCCGCTTGCTTGTCCCGCTTGGCCTAGGTATGGCGAAATTCGTCGGCGCCGAGCGAGCAATTAACAACTTTACAAATAATCATTCTTGTGTAAAGTTATGGCAATGAAAGGTTCCCGATGACAGCCTATCGTTTCGCCACCCGCCTCAATTCCTTTGCCTCGCGGCCGCAGGCGGAGTGGCCTGATCTTGTCGGCAAGCCGTCCATGCTGCAGATGGCGGGGCGTGCGGCGAAGGTTGCGGAGTTGACCGATCTCGACCTCAACTTCCCCGACCATGTCGATGAAAAGCCCGCCGAAATGGCTCGCAAACTCAGCGATCTCGGGCTTTCCATCAATGGTTTCGCCATGCGCTACTACTCTAACCCGGCGTTCAAGCTCGGGGCCTTCACCAATTCGGATCCTGCTGTTCGCCGCGAAGCCATCGACCTGACCAAGGCCGGCATCGACGCCACCCGCAACGCCGGCGCCAGCCTGATGACGCTGTGGCTCGGACAGGATGGCTTCGACTACGCCTTCCAGGCCGATTATGCGACGCTCTGGCAACACGAAATCGATGGAATTCGTGAAGTTGCAGCGCATGATCCGGATTGCCAGATCAGTCTGGAGTACAAGCCCAACGAGCCGCGCTCCTACAGCCTGATACCCGACGCGGCGACGACGTTGCTGGCGATCCGCGAGATCGGCCTGCCCAATCTCGGCGTCACCCTCGACTTCGCCCATGTGCTCTATGCCGACGAGCAGCCGGCCTTTGCCGCAGCTCTCGTGGCGCGTCATAGCAAGCTGCTCGGCGTGCATCTCAACGACGGCTACGCCAAGCGCGACGATGGCTTGATGGTCGGCGCGGTGCATACGCTGCAGACGATCGAGCTGCTCAGGCAGATCCGCCGCGACGGCTACGCGGGGGCAATCTACTTCGACACGTTCCCAGACATGACCGGGCTCGACCCGGTCCACGAATGCGAAGTCAACATCGCCACTGTCAAGCGCATGCTGCGCGTCGTCGATCGGCTGGACGGGGACAATCGCCTGTCCACTGCCGTCGACCGTCAGGATGCGGTCGCCTCGCAGGCGATTATCCAGGAAGCCATGCTCGGGCCGGACAGCTGAGGCCGGCGCCATCACCGTTTTTCAACAAGGGAGGAAGACCATGAAATTTCTGTTTGCCACCGCCACTGCTGCCTTGATGGCGCTGTCCATAGGCTCGTCGTTTTCCGCGGACCTCGCGCCGCTCAATTCCGACACCGAGAAGGATCGCATCGACTGGTCGCAGCTCGAGGCCAAGTTCGGTGCGTTCCCCAAGCTGCCCGACGACACCAAGGCGGGCGCCGTCTCCAAGACGCTGACCAACGAATACTGGCGCTCGCTGGGTGAGGGCTACAAGTCGTTCGGCGACCGCGTCCCTGTCCCGATCGTCTACCAGGCGGCACAGAGCGAGGGCGACCAGCTCGGCCAGCTCACCATCGCCGAAGGCCTGGTCACACAGGGCTACAACGTGCTGCTCGTTTCTCCGCAGACCGACTCCAACCTGCAGCCGATCATGGAACAGGCCAAGGCCGCCAACGTGCCGGTGGTCAACGTCAATGACGCGGTCATCCCGCAGGCCGAGCACTATGTCGGCAATGTCCAGCGCGACAATGGCGTGCGCGTCGCCAAATGGTTCATCAAGAACCGGCCGGATGGCGGCAAGGTCGCCATCGTCGAAGGCCAGGCCGGCGTCTATGCGGCCGTCCAGCGCACCGACGGCTTCAAGACCACAATCACCGAAGCCGGCAAGTTCGACGTCGTCGCCAGCGTCCCCGGCAACTGGGATCGCCAGACCTCCTACGACGCGGCCACCAACATCCTGCAGCAGCACCCCGACCTGATCGGCTTCTATGCCAACAATGACGGCATGGCGCTGGGCATCGTCGAGGCGGTCAAGGCCGCCGGCCTGCAGGACAAGGTCGCGGTCTTCGGCACCGACGGGATTTCCGACGCCTATGCCTCGATCCGCGCCGGCGAGCTGACCGGCACCGTCGATTCGTTCCCGGTGCTGACCGGCGAGGTGGCGCTGGAATCGGCGCTGCGGCTGGTGGCCGGGCAGAAGCTGCCGCGCGTCGTCGCCACGCCGCAGGCGCTGATCACCAAGGACAATGCCGACCGTTACTCCGGCGACGGCGACGCCGTGCGCAAGGCGCTGCTCGAGGACGCGGCTGCGGGCCAATAGAGCTGGGGCGGCGGGTGCCGGCCTTCGGTCGGCATTCTTGCCGGGAGAACTGAAGCAATGTCAGCGCGGCTGCAATTCGAGGGCATTTCCAAAGTGTTTCCGGCCGTGCGGGCGCTGAGCGATGTGTCCTTTTCGGTCGGCGCCGGCGAAATCCATGGCTTGCTTGGCGAAAACGGTGCCGGCAAGTCGACGCTGCTGCGCATCCTGTCGGGAGTCTACCGGCCGACGGCGGGAAGCGTGCTGATCGACGGCAAGCCGGTGACGCTGAACAACCCGGTCGCGGCGCGCGCCGCCGGTGTGGCGATGATCCATCAGGAATTACAGCAGGTGCCGCGCCTCAGCGTCGCCCAGAACATGTTTCTCGGCCATCCGCTGACGCGCGGCGGCGTCTTCGTCGCACGGCGCGAGCAGGAACGCCGTGCTGCGGAAGCCC
The DNA here is from genome assembly GCF_055811815.1 of Mesorhizobium sp. WSM4836. Lineage (NCBI taxonomy): Bacteria > Pseudomonadati > Pseudomonadota > Alphaproteobacteria > Hyphomicrobiales > Phyllobacteriaceae > Mesorhizobium > Mesorhizobium sp. WSM4836. The sequence goes on along the minus strand of NZ_JBVVQF010000009.1, from coordinate 8,355 downwards.
TCGCCGCCATCGACCCGACCATCGATCCGGCAGCCCCGCTCGGCAGCCTGAAGGTGGCGCAGCGGCAGATCGTCGAGATCGCGCGGGCGCTGCTCGACCGCGCCAGGATCGTGGCGATGGACGAGCCGACGTCGAGCCTGACGCCGAGCGAGTTCGAACGACTGGCCGAGGTGATTGCCGGTCTGGCGCGCGACGGTGTCGCCGTCGTCTATGTCTCGCACAAGCTGGACGAGGTGTTCGGCATCTGCCAGCGCGCCACTATCATGCGCGACGGCGCCGTGGTCGAAACCGTCGATCTCGCACAGGTCTCGGAAAAGGCCGTCGTTTCGATGATGGTCGGCCGCGAGCTTGCCCAGGAACAACACTGCTCGCATGCTTCCGCCGAGATCAGGCTGAGCGTGCGCGGCCTCGCCTCGGCGACCAAGGTCCATGACGTCTCGTTCGAGCTGCATCGCGGCGAGGTGCTGGGCATTGCCGGCCTGGTCGGTTCGGGCCGCACCGAGCTGCTGCGATTGCTGGCCGGCGCCGACCGGGCCTCATCAGGCACAATGGAGATCGACGGCAAGGCGATAAAACTTTCCATTCCGCGCGACGGCATCGCCGCCGGCATCGGCCTGGTGCCGGAGGAGCGCAAGCGCGAAGGCATCATGCCGTTGCGGTCGATCTCCAGCAACATGGCGCTGGCCTCGATGGGCGTGTTCGCGCCGCGGGGCGTCATCGACCACCGCCGGCTGAAGCGCGTGGCAGCCGACAAGATGAAACGCGTCAATCTCAGGCCGTTCCTGCTCGACCGGCCGATCCGCCTGTTCAGCGGCGGCAACCAGCAGAAGGCGATCATCGGCCGCTGGCTGGCGGCGGGAACGCGGATCCTTCTGTTCGACGAGCCGACGCGCGGCATCGATGTCGGCGCCAAGGCGGAGATCTACCACCTGATCGAGGAGCTCGCCGCCGAAGGCCATTCGGTAATCGTCGTTTCGTCCGAGTTGCCCGAGGTGATCCGGCTCGCCGACCGCGTGCTGGTCATGCGCGACGGCACGGTCGCCGCCGAACTGGGCCGCGCAAGTCTCAGCGAACACGCGATCGCCGCGCACGCCATACCCCAAACGGAGATTAAGGCCGGCAAGGCACAAGGCCATCGGGCCGGTGCATAACGGACAGGACCAGCGGATGACCGATATAACCCAACACACAGCAGCGCGCCCAAGGGCAGATTTCCTGCACCGGTTTTCCGTGCGCGACGCCGGCACGCTGATCGGCCTGGTGGTGATCCTTGCCGTCTTCGGGGCGCTGGTCCCCGGCTTTTTTGCCGAGCGTAACCTGATCAACATCCTGCAGCAGTCGAGCATCAATGCCTGCCTGGCGTTGGGCATGACGCTGGTCATCATCTCGGGTGGCATCGATCTGTCCGTCGGGCCGACGGCAGCTCTTTCGGCCGTCATCTCGGCCTCGATGCTGGTTGCCGGCGTGCCGTTTCCGCTGGCCATCGCCGCTGGCTTCGCCATCGGCCTTGCCTGCGGACTGCTCAACGGCGTGCTGGTCGCCTATGTCGGGCTGCAGCCCTTCATCGTCACGCTCGGCACGCTGAGCACCTACCGAGCGCTGGCGCTGATCTATACCGGCGGCAATCCGGTGCTCGGCTTGCCTGCCGGCTTCCGTGCCATCTTCAACGGCTCGCTGTTCGGATTGCCGTTGGCGGTCATCATCGTGGCCGTGGTCGCGCTGATTGCCTGGATCATCCTCAAGAAGACGCCGTTCGGCGAATATCTGCTCGCCGTCGGCGGCAATGAGGAGGCGGCCTACATAGCCGGCGTGCCGATCGCCCCCACCAAGATCGCCGCCTACATGATCTCGGGCCTGCTGGCAGCGCTTGCCGCACAGATCCTGATCGGCCGGCTGGGTGCTGCCGAACCCATCCTCGGCAATCTCTGGGAACTCGACGCCATAGCAGCGGCGGCGATCGGCGGTGCCTCGCTGATGGGCGGCAAGGGCAGCGTCGTCGGCACGATCCTGGGTGCCGTCATCCTCGGCAGCATGCGCAACGGCCTGACGCTGATGAACGTGCAGTCCTTCTATCAGCTCCTGGCAACTGGCCTTATAATCCTCGCCGCGATGCTTATCGATCGCGTGACGAGGGGACGTGGATGACCTTGACCGGGCTGGACCTGAAAGCAGTAGGACCGCGCATCCGCATGATGATGCCGCATCTGACGCCGCTCGAGGCGAAGGTGGTTGAAACCGTGTTCGGACGGCGCGGCTTCGACGAGACCATACCGCTCAAGCAGATCGCCGAGGAGGCCGGTGTGTCGGAGGCGATGGTGGTCAAGATCGCCAAGAAGCTCGGTTTTTCCGGCTATCGCGATTTCCGCACGGCGGTCTATGAATACAGCCGCCTGCCGACCGCCGAGATGCACCAGGAGCTGTCGGTGGACGACAGTTCGGCCGAGATCGTGCAGAAGGTGTTCCGCACCTCCATCCAGGCGCTGGAGGAGACGCTCGCCATCCTCGACATGGACGATTTCGACCGTGCCGCCGATCTTCTCTACCGCGCCAGGAACCGCGATTTCTATGGCGTCGGCGGCTCGGCGCAGATCGCACGCGACGTTTCGCACAAATTCCTGCGTATCGGCATCCGCACCTCTGTCTACGACGATTCGCACATGATGCTGATGTCGGCCTCGCTGCTCGGCGCCGACGACATTGCTGTCGGCTTCTCACATTCCGGCAACACCAGCGCCGTCATCGACGCCATCCAACTTGCGCGCAAAAGCGGCGCGCGCACGCTGGCCATCACCAACTACGACAACTCGCCATTGGCAGCCGTAGCCGACATCGTGCTTTGCTCGACCGCCCAAGGCTCGCCGTTGATGGGTGAGAACGCAGCGGCGCGCATTGCCCAGCTCAACATTCTCGACGCGCTGTTCGTCGCGGTCGCGCAACGCGACTACCAGGCGGCGGAGCGCAATCTCGGCCGCACCGCGTCTGCGGTGACGTCGAAACGGAAAGACAGGGGCACATGACGGCTTCCCCGCCGCTGGTGACCGTATTCGGCAGCCTGCATTACGACATCATGGTCGAAGCCCCCGATCGCCCACGCAAGGGCGAAACCGTGACCGGCCATGCCTGGCATCCAAAATTCGGCGGCAAGGGCGGCAACCAGGCGGTGTCGGCAGCGCGGGCCGGCGTGCGTGCGGCAATGATCGGAGCCGTCGGCGATGACGATTTCGGCCGGGCGCTTCTCGACAATCTCGACCGCAACGGCGTCGACCAGCGCTTCGTGCGGGTCGCTTTCGCTGCCGACTCGGGCATGAGCGTAGCGATTTTCGACGACAGCGGCGACTATGGCGCGGTGATAGTCTCGGGCAGCAACCTCACTCTCGGCGAAACGGACATTGCGGAGGCGGCCGAGCTGATCGCGCAAACGGCGGTGCTACTGCTGCAAAACGAGGTGCCGGAAGCCACCAACATTGCCGCGGCGCGGGCGGCGAAGACACGTGGCGGCCGCGTCGTTCTCAATGCGGCGCCGGCGCGAAAGCTGACAGCCGAATTGATCGCGCTGACCGACATCGTCATCGTCAACGCCATCGAGGCGGAATTCCTGGCCGGAGTTCCTGTCGTCGACACGCTCGAGGGTGCTGCGAAGGCGGCTGGTATGCTCGTCGGTTCCTATCCGGCTGCCATCGTTACCGCCGGCGGGGAGGGGGTCGCCTATTGCCACCGCAACGGCCTGGCGTTCGCCTTGCCCGCGATGCCGGTGAAGGTGGTCAGCACGCACGGCGCCGGTGATGAATTCGTCGGCGCCTTCGCGGCGGGGCTTGCGCGTGGAGAGCCTGTCGAGGCAGCGCTTGCCGCCGCCAATGCCGCAGCGGCCTTGCTGGTCGCAACGCCGGAGCGCGAGCGCGGCGGGCCTTGATCAATCCGAGCCTGCCCAGTGACCGCCGCGCTCAATCGCTGTCGCGCGCGATTAGTTCCAGCGGCCAGACTTCGCGGATGATGCGGGCGCCTTCGGTGCCGGCGAAGGCCGGGATCGATGCCAGCAGCATTTCGGCCAACCGCTCGCCCATCGGCTCCAGCGCCGGACGGAAGCCGGTCAGCGCCGGCGAGAAATAGCGGCAAAGCGGCGTGTCGACGATGACGATCACCGCGATGTCGTGGCCGGGCTTGATGCCCGCCTCGGCCAGGGCCTTGCAGCCGCCAAGCGCCATCGCGTCATTGTTGAAGATGATGGCGGTCGGCGGGTCCTTGCAGCGCATGACCTTGGGCGTCACCGCGTAGCCGCCGGCCTCGTTGATGAAGCCGTCGGCGATCAGCTCGGGGTCGAATTCGATGCCGTGCCGCCGCAACGCGTTGCGATAGCCGGCGAGGAACAAATAGCCGAAATTGAGGTCGAGCGACGGGCGGATGGCGGCGATGCGGCGGTGGCCGCGCGCGACGAGGCGATCGACCGCGTCAGCCCCGGCTTTTTCGAAGTCGAGGTCGAGCGAGGGGTAGGCATCGCCGCCGGAGCGGCTGCGGCCGAGCGTCGCGAACGGGAAGCCGGCCTGGGTCAAGTAGTCGATGCGCTCGTCCTCGCGCCGCGTCCAGGCCAGCACCACCGCATCCGCCCGCCGGGTCTCGACGACACGGCGCAGGCGCTCCTGCTGATAGTCGCCCGGCGCGCCCATCACCACGATCAGGTCGAGCCCGCTTTCGGCGAGCTTGGCCTGCAGCCCGGTTAGGAACGGAATGAAGAACGGCTCGCCATATTCCTGGTCGCCCGGATGCGGCTGCAGCATGAAGGCGATCGAATGGGTGGCGCCGCGCCGCAAACTGCGGCCGGACTGGTTCGGCGAATAATTCAGCTTCTTGGCCGCATCGAGCACGCGCTGGCGTGTGTCGGCATTGACGTCGGCGCGGCCGTTGAGCGCGCGCGACACCGTGCCGATCGAAATATTCAGGTGACGTGCAAGGTCGTGAATACTGGACGCCAAAGGACAATTCTCCCCCGTGCCTGGCTAGCACCGGCAGCTCTCCGGGCCAAGCCGACACCACGTTTTTCGCTATCGGCCAATTGACATTCTACGCCACCGGGTGTGTTCTCGTAAACGTTTACGGAAGAACGTTTGCGGTCCTGCCGTGAATGCCGTGACGATCCGGTCTGGAGGGGCCGAGAGGGAGGAGCACTGGATGATCAATGTCGTCCTGGTCGGCTGCGGAGCGATGAGCAAGGCCTGGCTCGATGCGGCCAGGCAGATCGACGGGCTCACTATTGTCGGCCTGGTTGATCTCGACGCCGAAAGGGCGCGGGCAAGGGCGCGCGAATACGAGCTTTCGGGCGCCATCATCGGAACCGACCTCGACGCCGTGCTCCACCAGACCAGGCCCGACGCGGTGTTCGACGTGGTGGTTCCCGCCGCCCGCCGCGAGGTCGCGCTTTCAGCCTTTGCCCATCATTGCCATCTCTTGACCGAAAAGCCGCTGGCCGACAGCCCGGACAATGCGCGTGCCATTGTCGAGGCCGCCCGCAGCGCCGGGCGTATCCATGCCGTCGTGCAGAACCGCCGCTATGTCGCCAATGTCAGGCGCATCCGGCGCTTTCTCGATTCCGGCGCCATTGGTGCGCCAACCAGCATCCACGCCGATTTCTTCGTTGCGCCGCATTTCGGCGGTTTTCGCGAAGAGATGCGCCATGTGCTGCTGCTCGACATGGCGATCCACACATTCGACGCGGCCCGCTACATGGTGGCCGGCGAGCCGGCCGGTGTCTATTGCCAGGAGTGGGAGCCGGCCAATTCCTGGTATCGGCAAGGGTCGTCGGCCACCGCAAGCTTCGACCTCGGCGGCGGGAAGCTGTTCACCTATGCCGGCAGCTGGTGCGCGGCCGGCTTCCGTACCAGCTGGGACAGTACATGGCGTATTGTCGCCGAGCGCGGCAGCATTGTCTGGGACGGCGAGGACGGGCTGAAGGCGGAAATCGTGCGGCCGGTCCGTGAAGGCCTGTTCGACCGCACCGAACCGATAGTCGTGCCGCCGCTCGACCCGGCCGATCGCGTCGGCGGCCATCTCGGCATCATCCAGGATTTCGTTCGCGCTGTCGAAACCGGCACCGAGCCGGAGACGCGCGGCGCCGACAATATCAAGAGCCTGGCCATGGTTTTCGCTGCGATCGAGAGCGCCGAAACCGGGCACCGGGTCGCCATCGCTGCACAGGAAGGATCATGATGCCAAACCCGCTGCTCGACATCAGGATCGGCACCATGGTGCGGGCCAATCTCGACGACCCGGCCGCCTATGTCAGGCAGATCCTGCCGCTCGGCTTCGAGAGCATCCAGCCGTTCTTCTGGCAGACGCTGGGCGGCAAGGACATTCCGCGATTGGCGGGCGATATCCGCGAGGCGATCGGCGATGCCGATGTCGTCGTCTCCTCGCTCGGCGTGTTCGGCAATCCGCTGGAGAGCGGTGAAGTCGATCGTGGCGTGCTCCAGGCGTGGGAAACGATCATCGACAACGCGCATCTGTTCGGCACCAACATGGTCAGCGGCTTCACCGGCCGCATCCGCGGCAAGCCGTTGCCCGACAGCCTGCCGCGCTTCCGCGAGGTCTGGGGGAAGCTGGCAAAGCGGGCCGCCGACAAGGGCGTGCGCATCGCCTTCGAGAACTGCGCGATGGACGGCAACTGGGCGAGCGGCGACTGGAACATTGCCCATAATCCGGACGCCTGGGAGCTGATGTTCAACGAAGTGCCGGACGACAATCTCGGCCTTGAGTGGGAGCCCTGCCACCAGCTGGTCTACCTGATCGACCCGATCCCGCAGATCCGCAAATGGGCGTCGCGCATTTTCCATGTCCATGGCAAGGACGCGACCGTGCGCTGGGACGTGATCCGCGAACATGGCGTGTTCGGCCGCCTGCCGTTCGTTCAGATGCGCACGCCGGGCTTTGGCGACAGCGACTGGACACGGGTGATCAGCGAGCTGCGGCTGGCCGGCTACAAGGGTGCCATCGACATCGAAGGCTGGCACGACCCGGTCTATCGCGGCGATCTCGAGATCACCGGCCAGGCGCGTGCGCTGGATTATCTCCAACAATGCCGGGGAGGCGCGAGCTACCTGCCGAACCCGGTGTGAGAACTCGGCCGGCGGGAGGTGCCGGCCAGCGAAAGATTGCGGCGCGTTGCCGAAGCGATCGTCGAAACCCCTCGGCTAGCGAGGGAACAAAGGGAGGATAAGTGCATGAGCATTACGATGAGAAGGACAGTTCTGCGCTCGACCGTCGCGGCGGCCGCGATGGCGCTCGCCGCGGCACTCTCGACCTTGCCGGCGCAGGCGCTCGATGCCCAGTGGTGCAAGGATGTCCATATCCGTTTCTTCGTCGGCGGCGCGGAGGGCGATGCGTTCGGCACGATCGTCTATAATGGCGCCAAGCAGGCGGCGGCCGATCTCGGGCCCAAGGTCGACTACATCTTTTCCCAGTGGGATGTCGAGAAGATGGTGCAGCAATTGCGCGAGGCTGTCGCGGTCAAGCCTCAAGGCATCGCCATGATGGGCCACCCGGGCGACGCCGCGATCATGCCGCTGGCCGAACAGGCGCACAAGGACGGCATCAAGATGATGTACCAGAACGTGCCGGTGCCGAAGGTTACGGCGGCGTTCGGCGGCGGCTATGTCGGCGCCCAGCAGGAGCAGCAGGGCCGCGCGCTCGGCGCCGAGGCGCTCAAGCTGGCCGGGCTCAAGGCAGGCGACAAGGCGATCATGATCGGCCCGTTCGAGAACGAAAGCCGCGGCGCGCGCGAGCGCGGCACGGTCGCCGCGCTCAAGGAGGCCGGGGTCGAGGTCATCCAGCTCTCCTCGCCGCCGAGCGGCGAATGGGCTTCCGATCCCAACCTGGCCATTCCGGTGATCACGGCAGCGCTGCTCAACAATCCCGACGTCAAGGCGGTCGGCTATCCCGGCGGGCAGATGCTGGGCAATGTGCCGACCTACATGCAGGCGGCCGGCAGGAAGCCGGGCGATATCTTCAACTTCGGCTTCGACACCAGCCCGCAGATCGTCGAAGGCTTCAAGGGCGGCTGGGTGCAGCTGACGGCCGACCAGCAGCCGTTCCTGCAGGGCTATCTGCCGATCCTCAGCCTCTGCCAACAGGTGGTGCTTGGGCTGGCGCCGATGAATGTCGACACCGGCGCCGGCTTCGTCACACCGCAGAATTACGAGATCGTCGCCGAGCTAGCCAAGCAGGCGCTGCGCTGACCTCCCAAGCCGTGGGGGGGGGGGGGGGCCCCCCCCCCCGGGCCGGGGGGGGGGCGCCGCCCCCCCCCCCCCCCCGGCCCCCCCCCGCCCCCCCCCGCCACGAACAGGCGGGCCGCAGCCAAAAGCAACGGCA
>NZ_JBVVQF010000008.1:0-217450 GCF_055811815.1 Mesorhizobium sp. WSM4836 | reverse complement strand
TCAATCTCCTTTACCAAGGAGATTGAATCAGTGCTTCAGAGCTGCTTCAAGCCGGAGTTTTTCAACACAATCGGCGCGAAGCTGATATTCGCGCCCTGCCTCACCTGCCCCTGGCCAAACTCCCCAGTATACCCCGCACGATCGCCCGTCCGACCGACGAGCCGACCGAGCGCACGACGGATTTGATCGCCGCCTCCGCCACCGTCTGGCGGTTGGACGGGCGCGGCGCGCGGCGGCCGCCGGTCGGCTGGGGATCGTCGTTGCCGAAGCCGGGAATGGTCCAGCGCGAACGACCTGCGTCCTGCTGCTGCGCCTCTGCCTCCTGGGCGTCCTTGGCCTTTTTCTGCAGCATCTCGAAAGCCGATTCGCGGTCGATGGTCTGATCGTATTGTCCCGCAACCGGGCTCTCAGTGATCAGCTTGCGGCGCTCTTCGGGCGTGATCGGGCCAAGGCGCGAGCACGGCGGGCGGATCAGCGTTCGCTGTACCATGGACGGCACGCCTTTGGCTTCCAGCATCGAGACCAGCGCCTCGCCGGTGCCAAGCTGCGTGATCACGGTTGCGCAGTCGAAATCGGGATTGGGCCTGAACGTCTCGGCGGCCGTCTTGACCGCCTTTTGCTCACGCGGCGTATAGGCACGCAGTGCGTGCTGCACGCGGCTGCCCAACTGGGCCAGCACCGTTTCAGGGATATCCAGCGGATTTTGCGTGACGAAATAAACGCCGACGCCCTTCGAGCGGATCAGCCGGACCACCTGCTCGACGCGGTCGATCAGCACCTTCGGCGCGTCGTCGAACAGAAGATGCGCCTCGTCGAAGAAGAAGACGAGCTTCGGCTTGTCCGGGTCGCCGACCTCGGGCAGTTCCTCGAACAGTTCCGACATCAGCCACAGAAGGAACGTCGCATAAAGCCGCGGATTCATCATCAGCTTGTCGGCGGCGAGCACGCTGATGGCGCCGCGTCCATCGCGCGTGGTGCGCATGATGTCGGCGATCCGCAATGCCGGCTCGCCGAAGAAATTGGCCGCGCCCTGCTGCTCCAGGACCAGCAGCGTGCGCTGGATCGCGCCGACCGAGGGCTTCGTCACATTGCCGTAGCGGGCGCCGATCTCTTCGGCGCGCTCGGCGATGTTGGCAAGCAGTGACTGCAGGTCCTTCAAGTCGAGCAGCAAAAGGCCTTCCTCGTCTGCGATGCGGAAGGCGATGTTCATGATGCCTTCCTGCGCCTCGGAGAGGTTCATCAGCCGCGACAGAAGCAGCGGCCCCATCTCCGAGATGGTGGCGCGGATCGGATGGCCCTGCTCGCCAAACAGATCCCAGAAGATGACCGGGAATTCCTGGAACTCATAGGGATCGAGCTTGACCTGCTCGGCCCGCTTGACCAGGAAATCCTGCGCTGTGCCCATCATGGCGATGCCCGACAGGTCGCCCTTGATGTCGGCGCAGAATACCGGCACGCCGGCATTGGAGAAACCCTCGGCCAATATCTGCAGGGTCACCGTCTTGCCGGTGCCGGTCGCGCCGGTGACCAGGCCGTGACGATTGCCATACTGCAGCAAAAGCTGTTCGGGCCGCTGATAGCTGTCGTCCGGCTTGCGGCTGGCTCCTATGAAGATACTGGTATCGTCGGCCATGTGTCCGGTCTCCGCAAACCTATAGGGTTGAATGCCCTGATCCCTTGAAGAAAAGGGAACCCCGCCGCAGGTATAGTGAGGCCATTGCGCAGCGACAATGGGCGTCCTCGAAAATGGCTTTTGGAGCTTGCGGAACCTGCCCATGTTTGGCAATCGGTTGACGGTCGCCGTCACGGAAGGCGAGTTGCACGGCATGTGTGCTGCATTGTGATATCGGGCCGAGGACCGTAGACTGACATAGCAGGCCGCTGCGGCCGCTAGAATGAGGAGAACGGATGGGCGCCGGTGCCTTGACCCATGATGCCGAACTTCCGAACGCCGACCGGCAACGATGGCTGGCGCTGGCGGAGAAGGCGCTGGCCGGCGGGTCCTTCGAGCAAAAGCTCGTCTCGCATACGGACGACGCCATCCGCATCGAGCCGCTCTACGAACGTTCGGTAACCGCCGAGCCTGTCGTGCGCGCCAACCCGGGATCACCCTGGATCGTCAGCCAGCGTATCGACGATCCGGACATAGGCCGCGCCAGTGCCCAGGCGCTGGAAGACGTCGCGCAGGGTGCTACCGGACTGTCGCTTGTCTTCGAAGGCGCGCCGAACGCCTTCGGCTATGGCTTGCCGAGGACAGCGGAGGCGCTGGAGGGCGTGCTCGACGGCGTGCCGCTCAACCGCATCCAGATCCGCATCGACGCCCATCCCTGGAGCCGCGCCGTGGCCGACTGGCTGGTGGCGTTCTTGACCAAGCGCCGCTCCGACCCGGCAAAGCTCAATCTCTCCTTCGGCATCGATCCGGCGGCGATCTTTGCCGGGACCGGCAGGCTGCGCATGTCGATCGAGGCTTTGCAGGCTTCGATGCCGCAATCGCTGGCGCATTTCTTTTCGATGGGCGTGCCCGGCGTGCTGCTGGAAGCAGACGGGCGGGTATTCCACAATGCCGGTGCTACAGAGGCGCAGGAGCTTGGCACCATGCTCGCGTCGGCGGTGTCCTATCTGAGGCTGTTCGAGAAGGCGCGCCAGCCGCTCGTCTACGCGGCGCCGCACATCGGTTTTGCGCTCAGCGTCGACCAGGACCAGTTCGTGTCGACGGCCAAGGTCAGGGCGTTGCGCAGGCTGTGGGCGCGTGTCCAGGAGGCCTGCTCGATACCGCCCTCGACCGCCAGCATCCATGCCGAAACCTCCTTCAGGATGATGACGGCGGCCGACCCGGAAACCAACATCCTGCGCACCACTATCGCTGCTTTTGCGGCTGCGGCCGGCGGCGCTGATTCGATCGCCATCCTGCCGCACACCATCGCGCACGGCCTGCCCGGGGGTTTTGCCCGCCGCGTTGCCCGCAACGCGCAACTGATCATGGCCAATGAAAGCCACATCGACCACGTCGCCGATCCGGCTTGCGGTTCGGGCGCCGTCGAAGCGCTGACTGCGGAGCTCTGCGCGGCGGCCTGGCAGGAATTCCAGCAGATCGAGGCGGAAGGCGGCGTGCTGTCCAGCCTCGAGCAAGGCGATATCCAGAAACGCGTCCAGGCAGCTTCCGCCCGCCGCAACGCTGCCTACCAGGCGGGCGAACGGGCAATCATCGGCACGACGCTGCACCCGTCGAAAACCGAGCGTCCTGTCGAGACGCTGGCGGCGGAGCGGCGGCCAGCCTTGACCGAAGGCGTTGCGGTGTGCGAGCCGCTGTTTCCGATCCGCATCGATCAGTCGATCGGAGCCGCGCCATGATCCCGGATTTCAGCCAGATCGGCTGGTCGCCGCCACGGCGGGTGCCGGTCGAGGTCAAAGGTCAGCGGATGACGCCGGAAGGCATCGCCGTCAAGCATCTCTACAACCAGGGCGATCTCAAGGGCTTGCCGCATCTCGATAGCTATCCGGGCCTGCCGCCCTTCGTGCGCGGCCCCTATCCGACGATGTATGTCCAGCAACCCTGGACGATCCGGCAATATGCCGGCTTCTCGACGGCCGAAGAGTCCAACGCCTTCTACCGGCGCAACCTTGCCGCCGGCCAGAAAGGCCTGTCGGTCGCCTTCGACCTCGCCACGCATCGCGGCTACGACAGCGACCATCCGCGCGTCGCCAGCGATGTCGGCATGGCCGGCGTCGCCATCGATTCCATTCTCGACATGCGCCAACTGTTCGATGGCATCCCGCTTAACGAGATGACGGTATCGATGACGATGAACGGCGCGGTGCTGCCGATCATGGCGCTCTATATCGTGGCGGCCGAGGAACAGGGCGTCGCGCAGAAGGACCTCGCCGGGACCATTCAGAACGACATCCTGAAAGAGTTCATGGTGCGCAACACCTACATCTATCCGCCAAAACCTTCGATGCGGATCGTGTCGGACATTTTTTCCTACACCTCGACGCACATGCCGAAATTCAATTCGATCTCGATCTCCGGCTACCACATGCAGGAGGCGGGAGCGACGGCGGACCTCGAACTCGCCTACACGATTGCCGACGGTATCGAATATGCCCGCGCCGGCGTAGCGGCCGGCCTCGACATCGACCGTTTCGCGCCGCGCCTTTCCTTCTTCTGGGCGATCGGCATGAATTTCTTCATGGAAGTCGCGAAGCTGAGAGCAGCGCGCCTTTTGTGGGCCAGCCTGATGCTGAAGAACTTTTCGCCGAAAGACGAGCGCTCGCTGTCGCTGCGCACCCATTGCCAAACTTCGGGCTGGTCGCTGACGGCGCAGGATCCCTACAACAACATCATCCGCACCATGATCGAGGCGATGGCGGCGACTCAAGGGCATACGCAGTCGCTGCACACCAATTCCTTCGACGAGGCAATGGCGCTGCCGACCGACCATTCGGCCCGCATCGCCCGCAACACACAGCTCATCCTGCAGAAGGAATCCGGCACGACGCGCATCATCGACCCGTGGGGCGGCTCCGCCTATATCGAACGGTTGACGCATGATCTGGCGGCGCGCGCGCTTGCCCATATCGAGGAGGTCGAGAACCTCGGCGGCATGGCCGCGGCGATCGAAAAGGGCCTACCGAAGCTGCGCATCGAAGAGGCTGCCGCGCGCACCCAGGCGCGCATTGATTCCGGCGAACAGATCGTGGTCGGCGTCAATGCCCACCGCCCTGGGACGGATATCGATGTCGACGTGCTGAGGATCGACAATGCCGAAGTCAGAGCACGGCAATTGTCGAAGCTGCAGCGGCTGAAAGGCACGCGTGACGTCGCCGCCGTCGAGAGCGCGCTCGATGCACTGACCCGTGCTGCCGGGAGTAACGGAAACCTGCTGGAATTCGCCATCCGGGCTGCACGCGCCAACGCCACGGTCGGCGAGATTTCGCTGGCGCTGGAGAAAGTCTTCGGCCGCCATGTCGCCTCGGTGCAGACGATCTCCGGCGTCTATCGCAACGCGCTTGGTCACAGTCCAGTGGTCGACCGGCTGCAGGACAAGATCGTGGCGTTCGAGGAGAAGTCGGGCGGAAGGCCGCGCATTCTGGTCGCCAAGATGGGCCAAGACGGCCATGATCGCGGCCAGAAAGTGATCGCCACCGCCTTTGCCGACCTCGGCTTCGACGTCACTGTCGGGCCGATGTTTCAGACGCCGGACGAGATCGCCAGGCTGGCCGTCGAGCATGACGTGCACATCGTCGGCGCCTCGTCGCTGGCGGCGGGCCATTTGACGCTCATTCCCGAACTCAAACTTGCGCTGAAGAAGCTCGGCCGCGACGACATGCTGATCGTCGCCGGCGGCGTCATCCCGCCGCAGGATTACGACGCAGTCCGGCAGGCAGGCGCCACTGAAATCTTCCCGCCCGGCACCGTCATCCCGGAAGCGGCGGACCGGCTGATGGACGGGCTGCTGCAGGCCGGCTGACGCTTTGTTATAATGTCTGTTGTAACGAAAAACACCCTGAGTTATAATCAGCGTTGCAACAGGATGTCTCACCATGAATACGACCATTCGCAAGATCGGCAATTCCGAAGGCGTGATCCTGCCGAGGGAGCTTCTCGACCGCCTGAACCTGAAGGCCGGCGACCAGCTTCAAATCGTTGAAACCGGTGACGGCCTTGCGCTGAAGCCGGTGGACGACAGCTTCGAGCGGCAAATGAAAGCTGCCCGCGAGGTCATGGACAAATACAAGGTCGCGCTTCAGAAGCTCGCCGAATGAGCTCGGAGTTTCTGACGCGGCGTGCAGTCGAGGCGATGCACGCGGAGCAGTTGCGCCGGCACGGCGGAGCACAAGGCTTGAGGGATGAAAATGCCCTTGAATCGACGCTCGCACGCGCCGAGAACAAGGCCAACTACGGAGACCCGTCGGTTGAAGAACTCGCAGCCGCCTATGTCTTCGGCATTGCCAGAAACCATGCCTTTGTCGACGGCAACAAGCGCACGGCGATTGTCGCAGCCGGCGCGTTTCTGATCGTGAATGGGTATGTCCTGACCGCCAATAACGGCATGCTTTACGAATTTGTCATGGGTGTCGCAGCCGGCGAAATCGACGAGGCCGGTGCTGCGGCGTTCTTCCGCGACCATGTCGTCAAGCTCGAAGACTAACTGTCGGAGAGCTTGACGATCTCCCATTCCTTGCCATTGACCACGGCAACTTCGCCGACCTTCTTACCGAACAGCGCCATCGCCATCGGCGACATATGGGAAATTGTCCCCTTGGCGGGATTTGCTTCATCCTCGCCGACGATCTTCCAGTGCACCTTCTTGCCGTCCTCGCTCTCCAGGGTGACACCCATGCCGAAACGAACCATGTCGCTGCCCGGTTCCGGCACCGAAAGCTCGGCGCTTTCACGCCGCGCCGTCCAATAGCGGAGATCACGCGACACCAGCGCGATTCGCTCGCGGTCGGCCCTCTTTTCGGCTCTGCCAAGTTCGTCGCGCAGAGCGGCCACCTCCGCATCGATCAGCGCCAGGCCACGTTCCGTCACCAGATTGCGGTGATGGCTGATCGGCCGCTCGCCGATGCCGGCGATGGCGTTTTCGCTGTCTTCTTCGCGGGTGAAGGCCCTGCTCATTTATCGAACTTATGCCTGACGCGACGACTCCACAAGCCGTAGCCGGCGAACCGATATCGGGGCCGATCCCGTCTGGCACGAAACCTGCGGCGCGACGGTTGAACGCAAGGAATCTGTGCCGATGTTGAACAGACGAACGCTGCTTGCACAGACCGCCGGCTTTGCCGTCATGGGGCTTTCGCTCGGCAAGGCAGCGGCGAAAAACCTGCCCGGCATCGAGAAGCCCGCGATGCGCGGGGCGATCAACGCGACCGAGCTCGGCTTCCGGCCCGGCGCCCTTTACGACCAGAGCAAGGCTTTCACCAAGCTGCTGCGCGATGCGCACGACCGCGACATGCCAGTGTTCCTGCCACCGGGGAGCTATGTCGTTTCCAACCTGTCGCTGCCCGGCCGCGTGCGCCTGTCCGGCGTGCCGGGCGCATCGCGGATCATCTATGGCGGCAACGGCCATCTCGTCATGGCCGAACAAGCCGAGCATATCGAACTCAGCGGGCTGGTGTTCGACGGCAGCAACCGCTCGATGGGCGACTACACCCAAGGCCTGCTCGATCTGCGCCGCATCGCCCATCTGGTCATCGACAACTGCCAGATGACCGGCAGCGGCAAGAACGGTCTGGCGCTCGAACACGCCTCGGGCCGCATCGAGCGCTCGCAGATATCCGGCGCGGCCGATGCCGGCATCTATTCGGTCGAGGCCGATGGGCTGGAAATATCAGGCAATAGCGTCTCCGATTGCGCCAATGGCGGTATTCTCGTGCACCGCTGGCAGGCGGCGGAAGACGGCACCATCGTCAGCGGCAACCGGATCGAACGCATCCGGGCGCGCGGCGGCGGAACCGGCCAGAACGGCAACGGCATCAATGCCTTCCGCGCCGGCAACGTCATCATCTCCGGCAATATTGTTTCGGACTGCGCGTTCTCCGCGATCCGCGCCAACAGTGCCAGCAATTTGCAAATCACCGGCAATACCTGCTCGCGCTCCGGCGAAACGGCCGTTTATTCCGAATTCTCATTCGAAGGGGCGATCATCGGCAACAACGTCGTCGATGGCGCCGCCAACGGCATCTCGATCGTCAATTTCAACGAAGGCGGCCGGATGGGCGTCTGCTCCGGCAACGTCGTCCGCAATCTGTCGACCAGCGGCCCCTACCCCGCCGATGCGCCCGGCTTCGGTGTCGGCATCAGCGTCGAGGCAGACACCACCGTTTGCGGCAATGTCGTCGAGAATGCGCCGCTCTACGGCATGCAGATCGGCTGGGGACCGTTCATGCGCAATGTGGCCGCCACGGGAAACGTCATCCGCAAGGCGGGGACCGGTATCGCCGTCAGCGTGGTCGAAGGTGCCGGGACGGCAATCATTTCGGACAATGTCATCGACGGGGTCCAGAACGGCGCGATCGTCGGCCAGCGCTGGGCCGAGCCGGTAACCGGCGAGCTCGCCGGGTCAGGCAATGCCGGCTATGCGCATCTAACTGTCGAGCGCAACCACGTCAGTTGAGGGCGGCGGTGGGCCGGAGCGCGCCAACCTTGGCGCCGATCCGGCTTTCGATAGGCGCATTTGCCTGTTCGATCAGTTTCGCCGCCAGCGCGTGGTCGGCGTGCAAAAGCTTTGCCAGCACAGCCGCGACCATCACTTCAGCGGCGCGGCCGGCGCCATCGTCGCACTTCAGGGCGATGCCAAGGCCAAGTTCCGGAAGGGCGGCACAATGGACGCCCTCGGCGCCACCTTTGACGAAGATCCGGCCGGGTGCGGCCTCCATCAGTGCGGCATCCGCCCTGCCCGTGCCGGCGACGAAAAATGGCTCGGCCATGCAGGCGGAAAGCAGCCGCTTCGCCGCCCGGGCGCGCACCG
Source organism: Mesorhizobium sp. WSM4836 (assembly GCF_055811815.1). Lineage (NCBI taxonomy): Bacteria > Pseudomonadati > Pseudomonadota > Alphaproteobacteria > Hyphomicrobiales > Phyllobacteriaceae > Mesorhizobium > Mesorhizobium sp. WSM4836. Next base: position 208,976 of record NZ_JBVVQF010000008.1, on the reverse strand, counting down.
ACTCGAAGCCGGCACCTGTCGCCATGCGGGCAAAGCCAAGGGCAAAGCTGCGCAACGGCACGGCATAGGTCGGAATCGAGCAGCCGTCGGTGCCGCGATGATCGGCGTCATGGGCTGCACCGGTGACCGCCTGCATCGCTTCGCGCACCATCTCCTGCGAAGCATGGCCGGGCTTGACATAACCCCGATGGGCGATGCCGCCGTGAACGCAGGTGCAGAGAAAGCCCGAGTGCTTGCCTGAACAATTGTTGTGCAAGGCGTTCGGCGCACGGCCGGCGCGCGCCAGCGCCAGCGTCGCCCCATGGTTCGACGGCCAATGGGCGCCGCATTCGAGCGCCGTCTCGTCCAGGCCGGCCTTCGCCAGCATGGCCCGCGCCAGCTCGATATGCGCGGGCTCGCCGGAATGCGACGCGCAGGCCAGCGCCAGTTCCCGGTCACCGAAGTCGTAAGCGTCGGCAGCGCCGCTCTCGACAAGCGGCAACGCCTGGATCGCCTTGACGGCCGAGCGCGGGAACACCGGCTGTGCCGTGTCGCCGATCTCCCAGACGACCTTGCCGTCGGCCTCGAATACGGCAACAGCGCCGCGATGCGCGCTCTCAACGATTGCGCCGCGCAAAACTTCGACCAGAACCGGATTTGCCATGTCACCTCGCGCAAATGCGGGCGGGTTTATCTGATCCGGTCGAGAATGGAAACGTAGTTGGCGACAGCGGCACCACCCATGTTGAAGATGCCGCCGAGCTTTGCTCCCGGCACCTGGATGCCGTCGGCCTCGCCGACGAGCTGCATGGCGCTCAGCACATGCATGGATACACCGGTGGCGCCGATCGGATGGCCCTTGGCCTTCAGTCCACCGGACGGATTGACCGGCAGCCGTCCATCCTTCGCCGTCTCGCCATCCAAGGCGAGCTTAGCGCCCTCGCCCGGCTTGGCCAATCCCATCGCCTCATACTCGATCAGTTCGGCGATGGTGAAACAGTCATGCGTTTCGACGAAGGACAGGTCGCCGAGCGTCACGCCCGCCTTCTTCAGCGCCTGGTTCCAGGCCTGCTCGCAGCCTTCGAAGGCGAGAATGTCGCGCTTCGACATCGGCAGGAAATCCTGCACATGCTCGTTGGCGCGGAAGGCGACGGCGCGGCGCATCTTCAGCGCCGTGGCCGTGTCGGCAAGGACAAGCGCGGCGGCGCCGTCCGAAACCAGCGAGCAGTCTGTGCGCTTCAGCGGACCGGCGACGAAGGGGTTTTTTTCACTTTCCTGCCGGCAGAAGTCGTAGCCGAAATCCTTGCGCATCTGCGCGTAGGGATTGTCGACGCCGTTCTTGTGGTTCTTGGCGGCGATCATCGCCAGCGCATCCGACTGGTCGCCATAGCGCTGGAAATAGGCTTGTGCGATCTTGCCGAAGACGCCGGCGAAACCTGCCGGCGTATCGCCGTCCTCCGGCAGATACGAGGCCTTGAGCAGGTTCTTGCCGATCTCGGGACCTGATGTCGTCGTCATCTGCTCGGCGCCGACCACCAGCACGATACGGGCGGCGTTGGCGTCGATGGCGCGGATGCCTTGCCTGACCGCCGCCGAGCCGGTGGCGCAGGCGTTCTCGACGCGGGTCGCCGGCTTGAACCGCAGCCGGTCATCGGCCTGGAGGACCAGGCTCGCGGTGAAATCCTGGGCGGAAAACCCGGCGTTGAAGTGGCCGAGCACGATCTCGTCGACGTCATCCGGACCGATGCCGGCATGATCGAGCGCCTCGATCGCCACCTTGGTGATCAGGCCCTCTAGCGTCTCGCCTTCGAGCTTGCCGAAGCGCGAATGCGCCCAACCGACTATGCATGCTGTCATGGCGATCTCCATCCTGTGGATCCGGGCTACGCGATACTGCGGCGCGCTTCAGCATTGTTCAAGCATGAACCGTCCCGCCGGCTTCGTGAAGGGGCCAGACCCGCACAATCGCTTGATCTTGATATCTGGTCATAGTGCCTGGTTTTTGCCAGCAAATCAGGCCGGATTTTTATTGATTGATGCGTCAATAAAAAATAATCTTCTCCCAACAGGCCGGAGCAGGAATGCCGAAACTCGGAATGGAACCGTTGCGCCGCAGGGCGCTCATCGACGCAACGATCTCGGCGATCGGCGAACGCGGCTCGCTTGATGTGACGATGTCGGAAATCGCCGGGCGCGCCGGCGTGTCCTCGGCGCTTGCCCACCATTATTTCGGCGCCAAGGACGAATTGCTGTTGGCGACGATGCGGCACATCCTGAGCGAGCTCACCGCCGACACGCGCCGTGTACTTCGCGCGGCCGGCACAGCGCGGCAGCGCGTCTCGGCAGTGGTCGCGGTCAATTTCTCCGACATCCAGTTCCAGCCCGAAACGATCGCCGCCTGGCTCGCCTTCTATGTCGAGGCGCAGAAATCGGCAGCACTTCGCCGGCTGCTCAAGGTCTATGCGCGGCGGCTGCATTCCAATCTGCTCAGCGGGCTGACCGGCATCCTGCCGAGAAGCGAGGCCGACCGGGTCGCCGAAGCGACGGCGGCGCTGATCGACGGGCTCTATATCAGGCGCGCGCTGAAGGACGGCGTCCCCGATGCCGCGACCGCGATTGCACTGGTCGAGGACTATCTCGAAACGAAGCTCAGCGGACGGCAGAAGCAGTGACATCCAAGCGACCCAACATCCTGCTCGTGATGGTCGATCAGCTCAACGGCACGCTGTTCCCGGATGGGCCGGCGGACTTCCTGCACGCGCCGCATCTGAAGGCGCTCGCCGCGCGTTCGGCGCGTTTTTGCAACAATTACACCGCCTCGCCGCTCTGCGCGCCGGGCCGGGCCGCATTCATGAGTGGCCAGTTGCCGTCACGCACCGGGGTCTACGACAACGCCGCCGAATTCGCGTCTTCGATCCCGACCTTTGCCCATCATCTGCGCGCCGCAGGTTATCACACCTGCCTCTCCGGCAAGATGCATTTCGTCGGGCCGGACCAGTTGCACGGTTTCGAGGAGCGGCTGACCACCGACATCTATCCGGCCGATTTCGGCTGGACGCCCGACTATCGCAAACCCGGCGAGCGCATCGACTGGTGGTATCACAATCTCGGCTCGGTGAGCGGTGCCGGTACTGCCGAGATCACCAACCAGCTGGAATATGACGACGAGGTCGCCTTCCATGCAATGCAGAAGCTTTACGATTTTGCCCGCGTCTCCGACGATGCCGCACATCGGCCCTGGTGCTTGACGGTTTCCTTTACCCATCCGCACGATCCATACGTCGCACGGCGGCGTTACTGGGACCTCTACGAGGATTGCCCGGCGCTCGAGCCCGAGGTCGGCTTCATCCCCTACGACGAGCAGGATCCGCATTCGCAGCGGCTCTACCGCGCCAGCGACTATGACAGGTTCGCCATCACCACGGAGCAGATCCGCCGCGCGCGGCGCGGCTATTTCGCCAACATCTCATATCTGGACGACAAGCTCGGCGAATTGCTGTCGGTGCTCGAGCGCACGCACATGCTCGACGACACGGTCATCCTGTTCTGCTCGGACCATGGCGACATGCTTGGCGAGCGCGGCCTGTGGTTCAAGATGTGCTTTTTCGAAGGTTCGGCGCGGGTGCCGCTGATGATCGCCGGCAAGGGCATCGCCGCCGGGCTGATCGAGACGCCGGTCTCCAACCTCGACGTGACGCCGACGCTTTGCGAGCTCGCCGGCATCGACATCAGCGCGATTGCGCCGTGGACCGACGGCCAGTCGCTGCTGCCGCTGCTGAACGGAAAGAAACGCTCCGCGCCGGTGCTGATGGAATATGCGGCCGAAGGCTCCAATGCGCCGATGGTGGCGATCCGCGAGGGCCGCTACAAATTCGTCCATTGCGAGATCGATCCGCCGCAACTGTTTGATCTTGAATCGGATCCGCTGGAATTGACCAACCTCGCCGCCGATCCGGCCAATGCGGCTTTGGTGGCTGCTTTCACCGACAAGGTGCGGGCGCGCTGGGACATGGCGGCCTTCGACGCAGCGGTGCGTGCCAGCCAGGCACGCCGCTGGGTGGTCTACCCGGCGCTGCGCAACGGCACCCATTACCCCTGGGAATTCCAGCCGCTGCAGAAAGCATCGGAGCGCTACATGCGAAACCACATGAACCTCGACCTGCTCGAAGAGCAGAAGCGCTTTCCGCGAGGCGAATGATGGCAGATAGTCTCGTCCCCTCGCTCGACCATCTCAGGCAGGCCTATGCCGTCACCTCCAAGGCGACGCAGATCACGCCGTTGCTGGAATCAGCGGCACTCGCGCGCGAGACCGGCGCCGCCCGCGTCTTCGTCAAGGCCGAGTCGCTGCAATGGGCCGGATCATTCAAGGTGCGCGGCGCCTATTGGCGGCTCAAGCGGCTGTCGCCCGATGAAGCCAAAAAGGGCGTCGTCGCCTACTCCTCCGGCAATTTCGCGCAAGGGCTGGCGGCGGCAGGCCAGGCGCTTGGCATTCCCGTCACCATCGTCATGCCGATCGACGCGCCAGCCGCCAAACGCGGTGCCACGTCGGGCTATGGCGCCCGTGTCGTGCTGACCGACCATGGCGAGCGCGCGCGTGAGGAAGTCGCCGCCGCCAAGGCGCGCGAGATCGCCGCGGGCGAAGGCCTGGCGCTGCTGCACCCGTTCGACGATCCGGAGATAGTAGCCGGCCAGGCCGGTGCGGGGCTGGAGGCGCTTGACCAGCTCGCCGCCAGGCAAACCGAGGCCGATCTCTTGTTCTGCTCGGTCGGCGGCGGCGGCCTGATCGGCGGTGTTTCGCTGGCCTTCCACTACCTGTCGCCAGCCACGAAGATCATCGGGGTCGAGCCGGAAGGTTTTGATGGCATGGGCTCGTCGCTGGCGCATGGCGCCATCGAAACCATGCCGATCGGGCCGAAATCGATCTGCGACGGGCTGATGTCGCGGCGGCCCGGCGACGCGCCGTTCGCAGCGGTGAAGGCCGCCGGCGTCCGCGGCGTCACCGTCGACGATGCTTCGGTGCGCCGCGCCATGCGCATCGCCTTCGAGCGGATGAAGCTGGTGCTCGAACCATCCGGCGCTGCTTCGCTGGCGGCGTTGCTCGGCGGTAAGGTCGACGTGACCGGCAAGACCGTTCTCGTATTAGCAACCGGCGGCAACGTCTCACTCGCCGATTTCATTGCGCATATGAACCACGGGCGCACATGATCATGCTTGAAGCGGATTTCGTCATTATCGGCTCCGGCTCGGCCGGTTCGGCCATGGCCTACCGGCTGTCGGAGGACGGCAAGCATTCGGTGATCGTCATCGAATATGGCGGCAGCGATATCGGGCCGCTGATCCAGATGCCGTCGGCGCTGTCGATCCCGCTCAATATGAGCCTCTACGACTGGGGCTTTGCCAGCGAGCCGGAGCCGCATCTCGGCGGCCGCGTGCTGGCGACGCCGCGCGGCAAGGTGATCGGCGGCTCGTCATCGATCAACGGCATGGTCTATGTGCGCGGCCATGCCCACGACTTCGACCATTGGGCCGAACAGGGCGCGGCCGGCTGGGGCTTTGCCGACGTGCTCCCCTATTTCAAGCGCATGGAGGATAGCACCGGCGGCGAGGATGGCTGGCGCGGCCATGGCGGCCCGCTGACTGTGCAGCGCGGCTCGAGAACGAACCCACTCTACGGCGCCTTCGTCGAGGCAGGCCGTCAGGCCGGCTTTGAGCTGACCGACGACTATAACGGCGCGAAGCAGGAAGGCTTTGGGCCGATGGAGCAGACCATTCGCGGAGGTCGCCGCTGGTCGGCGGCGAGCGCCTATCTCAGGCCGGCGCTGAGGCGGAAAAATGTCAACCTGGTCAAAGCTTTCGCCCGGCGGGTAATCATCGAGAATCAGCGCGCCACCGGCGTCGAGATCGAAGTGCGCAAACGGATTCAGGTGGTCAGAGCGCGGCGTGAGGTGATCGTGGCTGCGTCCTCGATCAACTCGCCCAAGATCCTGATGCTGTCCGGCATCGGCCCCGGCCAGCACCTTAGGGAGAACGGTATTCCGGTGATCGCCGACCGGCCGGGTGTCGGCCGCAATCTGCAGGATCATATGGAGCTCTACATCCAGCAGGAATCGACAAAGCCGATCACGCTGAACTCCGTCTTGAACCCGTTCTCGAAAGCGCTGATCGGGGCACAATGGCTGTTCTTCAAGTCCGGCCTCGGCGCCACCAATCATTTCGAGGCGGCCGCCTTCGTGCGCTCGCGCGCCGGCGTCGACTATCCCGATATCCAGTATCACTTCATCCCGGCCGCGGTCCGCTATGACGGCAAGGCGGCGGCCAAGGCGCATGGCTTCCAGGCGCATGTCGGGCCGATGCGGTCGAAGTCGCGAGGTTCGGTCACGCTGCGCTCGCCCGATCCCAAATCGAAGCCGGTGATCCGCTTCAACTACATGTCGCATCCCGACGACTGGACGGAGTTCCGCCATTGCATCCGGCTGACCCGCGAGATCTTCGGGCAAGCGGCCTTCGATCCCTACCGCGGCAAGGAACTGTCGCCGGGCTCGCACGTGCAATCGGATGAGGAGCTCGACGCCTTCATTCGCGACCACGCCGAAAGCGCCTACCACCCTTGCGGCACCTGCAAGATGGGCCGTGCCGACGATGCGATGAGCGTCGTCGATCCGGGATGCCGCGTCATTGGCGTCGAAGGGCTGCGGGTCGCCGATTCCTCGATCTTCCCGCGTGTCACCAACGGCAATCTCAACGCGCCGTCGATCATGACCGGCGAGAAGGCTGCCGACCACATTCTCGGCCGCACGCCGTTGGCGCCGTCCAACCAGGAACCATGGATCAATCCGCGCTGGCAGGTGTCGGACAGATAGGCCATGATCCGGCGGACGCATATTCCGCATGCCGCTACACGACGATTCGGAGAACAGACATGCGCGCCCAGCCAACGGCATCGCACTATGTCAACGGCCGCTATATCGACGACGAGCGCGGCACGCCGCTGCCGGTCATCTATCCTGCGACCGGCGAGACCATTGCCAGGCTGCGCTCGGCGACACCCAACGTGCTGGAACTCGCGATCGAGGCAGCGCGGGCGGCACAACCGGCTTGGGCGCGGCTGAAGCCGGTCGAACGCGGCCGCATCCTGCGCCGTGCCGCCGACATTTTGCGCGCGCGCAATGCCGATCTGGCACGCATCGAGACGCTGGATACCGGTAAGCCGATCCAGGAGACGCTGGTTGCGGACGCCCCGTCGGCGGCCGACTGCCTCGAATATTTCGGCGGTGCGGTCGTCGCCTTTAATGGCGAGGCCGTCGATCTCGGCGGACCCTTTGCCTATACCAGGCGCGAGGCGCTCGGCGTCTGCGTCGGCATCGGCGCCTGGAACTACCCGATCCAGATCGCCGGCTGGAAATCCGCACCCGCCCTCGCCATGGGCAATGCGATGGTGTTCAAGCCCTCGGAAAACACGCCGCTGTCAGCGCTGGCGCTCGCCGAAATCTACACCGAAGCCGGGCTGCCAGACGGCCTGTTCAACGTCGTGCAGGGTTTGGGCGATGTTGGCGCCGGCCTTGTCGGCCATGAGGTCGTCGCCAAGGTCTCGGTGACTGGCTCCGTGCCGACCGGCCGCAAGGTGCTGTCGCTGGCCGGCTCGAAGATGAAGCACGCGACGATGGAGCTCGGCGGCAAGTCGCCGCTGATCGTCTTCGAAGACGCCGACCTCGAAAATGCCATCGGCGGCGCGATGCTCGGCAATTTCTATTCGACCGGCCAGATCTGCTCCAACGGCACGCGGGTCTTCGTGCAGAGCAGCATCCATGACCGTTTCGTCGAGAGGCTGACCGAACGGACCAAGAAGATCCGCATCGGCGATCCGCTCGATCCGGACACGCAGATGGGACCGCTGGTCTCGAAGGCGCAGCACGACAAGGTCATCTCCTATATCGAGGCTGGCAAGCAGGATGGCGCGGTGCTCGCCTGCGGCGGCAACATGCCTTCGCTGCAGGGCTTCGAGGGCGGCTTCTTCGTCGAGCCGACGGTGTTCACCGGTGTCACCGACACGATGCGCATCGCCCGCGAGGAGATTTTCGGGCCAGTCATGAGCGTGCTGAAATTCGACAGCGAGGACGAGGTGATTGAGCGCGCCAACGACACCGAATTCGGCCTCGCCGCCGGCGTGTTCACACACGACCTGGCACGCGCCCATCGTGTCATCGCTGAACTGCAGGCCGGCACCTGCTGGATCAACGCTTACAATCTGACGCCGGTCGAAATCCCGTTCGGCGGCTTCAAGCAGTCCGGCATCGGCCGCGAGAATTCGCTCGCCGCACTGGCGCTCTATTCGCAGCTGAAGTCGGTCTATGTCGAGACCGGGGATGTGGTGAGCCCGTACTGATCCTTGCGGGCCGTACCATCCAGATACTGCGTCAGCGCGCAGACCAGATGGTAGAAGATGCTGGCCGGCACTTCGTTTGCCAGCGAACGGCCACGCTCGTCGATGCGGTCGATCCACAGGCCGAGCGGTGCGGGATTGATGTGCCAGCGGAACAGCCGGCCGACCCTGGCTTCGATCTCCGGCTTCAGGTCGGGACCGCCCGAACCGTCCAGCGCGATCGCTGCCTTGATCGCTTCGGCCTGTGGCCAGCTGCGCGAGACGCGGTCTAGCGGAAGTCCTTGCCGCGAGACGGCGCCGTAGGCGAGGCCCGTTGCGCGGTTCAGGCCATTGGCAATCGCCGACGCGTAAAGCTTCCGGGCGAGTCCGGTCAAGCCGCTCTGGCCGCTGCGGCCGGCGAAGTCGACCAGCAGCGAGGCCCATTCGAAATGATGGCCCGGTTCGGTCCACGTGCCCTTCTCGCCAGGGGACGGACGCCATTCATGGTCGAAATACTCACCCAGCGTCCAGCTTTCCGGGTCGAAGAAATGGCTGCGAAACAGATCGACGATGCGCGCGGCGCGGCGAAGATAGGCGCGCTCGCCGGTCGCATGATGCCAGGCCAAGAACGCCTCGAGCAGATGCATGTGCGGGTTGGAGCGGCGCTCGCCCTCGCCGCTGGAGGTCTCGCGGAAGCCGGTCAGGCGCTCGTCCTCGAGATGCGCGTCGATGAACGCAAAAGTCTCCTCGCCGAGCCGCAACGCATCGGGGTTGCCGCACATATGGGCATGCGCCAGCGCCAGGAGCACGCAGGAATGGTCGTAAGCATCCTCGGCTGCGTCGGCGACGGTGCCGTCGATGTTGAGCGTGCGCACCCAGCCGCCGTCGTCGGTACGTCCGTGCCTGGCCATGAATTCGAGGCCGTGGCTGATCAGCCGATCGGCCGGGCCGTTCCAGCCGCGCGCCTTGGCGACGGCGAAGGCGTAGATCTGCCTGGCCTGCGTGCGCATGCGCTTGGGTTTCATCAGCGGGGCGGCATCGAAGCCGAGCGCCTCGTGGAACCCGCCATGGCGCTCGTCAACGCCGACCGTCGACCACAGCGGCACCGTCTCCTCGAACAGCCAATGGTGCACGCGGCGCTGCCAGGCGCCGCTTTCGATGACGCGGTCGTCGGCGGGTGTGAACCTGGTCTCCAGGCGGCCGCTCTTTTCGAGCTGCTCGACGATCTTCTTGACGTTCTGGCTGTGGCTGACCGGCGCGACGAAAGTGGCGTCGGCGGTCGACACGATGGCGACGTCCTTCAGACCAATGGCCGACAGCAGGCGGCCATCGCTGCGGATATAGGAGTTCTCGCAATCGATGGCGACGACATCGCCGACAATGACATTGCCCAGCGTGTCGGAGGGGCCGACGTCGAGCAGCGATTGCCAGGAGCCGAGATCGTTCCAGCGAAAGCCGGCCGGCACCATGGCGATGCCGCTGGCGCGCTCCATGATCGCATAGTCGATCGATGTCGACGGGATGGCGGCATAGAGCTCCAGAGGCATGTAGAGGCCGGAAAGGTCCGATGTCGCAGCCTGGTAGGCAGTCTCCGTGGCGCTCCAGATGTCGGGCTGGAAGGCCATGAACGCGTCGCGCATGGCACTGGCGCGAAAAAGGAAGATGCCGGTGTTCCAGTAGAAATTGCCGGCCTCGAGATAGCTCTGCGCCGTGGCGAGATCGGGTTTTTCGACGAAACGCGAGACATCGCAGATGCCATCGCGCTCGCCCGCCACCTCGATGTAGCCATAACCGGTCTCGGGTTGGGCAGGCTTGATGCCGAACACCACCAGCCTGCCTTGGCGCGCGGCCGCCGTGCCGGCCTCGATGCTCCGCCAGAATTGCTGTGGCGTCGCGATCTCATGGTCGGATGGCACCACCAGCACCAGGCTGTCGCCGAATTCCGAAAGCGTGCGCAGGCTTGCCAAAGCGACGGCCGCGGCAGTGTTGCGTCCGGTCGGCTCGAACAGCGGACCGCCGCCGGAAAGCTCGTGACCGGCAATATCGGCATGAACGCGGTCGGCATGTCTTTCGGACGCAATCAGGAAAACCGGCGTTTCGCCCTCCGGCCGCGCGGTCAGCCGGCGCAGCGTCTTGGCCAGCATCGAGCCGTCGCCCGAGAAATCATGGAACTGCTTGGGATTGTCCTCGCGCGACAGCGGCCACAGCCGCGAGCCGACGCCGCCGCTCATCACAAAACTGACGATCCGTTGGGTCATGAAAACAAGCCCCGCTCAAAAGGTCTGATTGTAGGCGCCGACTTCAGGGCTGCGCCGCAGCACCGCATCGACGGCTTCGAACATCTGCCGGCGCCGTTCGGACGATACAGGGCTTTCGACCACCACCACAAGCTCCGGCTTGTTCGATGATGCCCGCACCAGTCCCCAGGTACCATCCTCCGCCACGACCCTGACGCCGTTGACGGTGATCAGTTCGGCGATCTTCTGGCCGGCGAAGACCGTACCCTCGTCCTTCATCTTGCGAAAATCGCCTACGACCCGCTCGACGACGCCGTATTTGAGCTCGTCGGCGCAGTGTGGCGACATGGTCGGCGTGCCGAAGGTCAGCGGCAGATCGCGGTAGAGATCGGCCATGCTGCTTTGCGGGCTGCGATCCAGCATCTGGCATATGGCGATGGCCGTGACCAGGCCATCGTCATAGCCGCGGCCGATCGGCGGATTGAAGAAGAAATGGCCCGATTTCTCGAAACCGGCGGCAGCGCCGAGTTCGGCGACGCGCCGTTTGATATAGGAGTGACCGGTTTTCCAATAATCGGTGACCGCGCCATTTCCCCGCAACACCTTGTCGGTCATGAACAATCCGGTCGATTTGACGTCGACGACGAAGGTCGAGCCGGGATAGAGGTGCGAGATGTCGCGCGCCAGCATGACGCCGACCTTGTCCGCGAAGATCTCGTTGCCTTCATTGTCGACCACGCCGCAGCGATCGCCGTCGCCGTCGAAACCGAGCCCGACATCGGCGCCCGTCTCCAACACCTTGTCGCGAATGGCGTGCAGCATCTGCATGTCTTCGGGGTTGGGATTGTAATTGGGAAACGTATGATCGAGCTCGACGTCGAGCGGGATCACCTCGCAGCCGATCCTTTCCAGTGCCTCGGGAGCGAAAGCCCCGGCGGTGCCGTTGCCGCAGGCGGCCACCACCTTGAGCTTCCTCGAAATACGCTTTCCCGCGGTCAGATCGTCAAGGTAGGTTCTGCGGAAGTCCGCAACGAAATCATAGGAGCCGCCACCGACAACATCGAAATCGCCGGACAGCACGATCGCCTTCAACGCGCTCATCTCCTCCGGACCAAAAGTCAGCGGGCGCGCCGCGCCCATCTTGACGCCGGTCCAGCCATTCTCGTTATGCGAGGCAGTGACCATGGCGACGGACGGCGTGTCGAGCGCGAACTGGGCGAAATAAGCCATTGGCGACAGCGCCAGCCCGACATCCTTGACCCGTGCGCCGGCCGCCATCAGCCCGGAAACCAGCGCCAATTTGATGGCAAGCGAATAAGAGCGGAAATCGTGACCGGTGACGATGTCGGGTCCGGCACCCAGGCGGCGGATCAGCGTGCCGAGCCCCATGCCGAGCGCCTGGACGCCGATCAGATTGAGTTCCGGCGGCTCGTTCGAGCCGGGATGGCCAAACCACCAGCGCGCATCATATTCGCGAAACCCCGATGGCTTGATCAACGCCGAGGTTTCAAACTCAAAAGTATTTGGTCTGACATCGCTAACGATCTTCATCGACAAGGCTGCAAACTCCAGGCTGCTGAATCAGGTGCTTCGAGGCAAGTGGACGGTTACCCAGAAGCCCTTTAAGCCGTGTTTGTGCGACAGGAAACTGAAACCTGTATGACGTGGCGGCGAAAGCGAAAGAAATGCGATAGAAGCGCTGCCATTGGCGCTTGCAGTAACCAAACGCGGCGGCTATAAGCCCGCGGTCTGGTCACGGAGTGTAGCGCAGCCTGGTAGCGCACATCGTTCGGGACGATGGGGTCGCAGGTTCAAATCCTGCCACTCCGACCAGAAAAAACAGCGGCTTAGCTGTTTTGTTCCCGAAACAACCACCATCCGCCGCAGTTCTGACCAATTGCGCTATGCGCTCAGGCGGAACCGCGTGACGTCGATGGCCGCGGCCATCAGTGTCTGCGTGTAGGTTGCCTGCGGATTGCTGAAGATCGCCTCGGCCGGTCCCTCCTCGACGATCTTGCCCTGCTTCATGACGATGATGTAGTCGGCCATGGCGCGCACGACGGCGAGATCGTGGCTGATGAACAGATAGGACAGTTCGTGATCGGCCTGCAGCTTGCGCAGCAATTCGACGATCTGCTTCTGCACGGAGCGGTCCAGCGCCGAGGTCGGCTCGTCCAGCACCACCACTTTCGGCTTGAGGATCATGGCGCGAGCAATGGCGATGCGCTGCCGCTGGCCGCCGGAGAATTCGTGCGGATAACGGTTGCGCGTGTTCGGGTCGAGCCCGACCTCGAGCAAGGCATCGACCGCGCGGAGATCACGCTGCCTGCCCGACAGATTGGGCTCGTGGACCAGAAGCCCCTCGGTGATGATCTGGCCGACGGTCATGCGTGGCGACAGCGAGCCGAATGGATCCTGGAAAACCAGCTGTAATTCGCGCCGCAGCGGCCGCATCGCCTGGCGGTCAGCGTGGGAAATGTCGCGGTCGCCAAGCCGGATGATGCCGTCGCTGGGCAGGAGCCGCAGCAAGGCGCGGCCGAGCGTCGATTTTCCCGAGCCGGATTCGCCGACGATGCCGATGGTCTGGTTGCGCTTGAGCCGTATCGAAATGCGATCGACGGCGCGCAGCAGCAGCGGCTCGCCGCCAAGAAAACCGCCGCCGATCTTGAACGTCACTTCGACGTTCCTGCCTTCGAGCAGGACGGGGGCATTCGGAGGCGGCGGCGCCTTGGTGCCGGTCGGCTCGGCGGCAAGCAGCATCTTGGTGTAGGCATCCTGCGGATTGACGAAGATTGCTTCCGCCTCGCCCTCCTCGACCACCTCGCCATAACGCATCACGTAGACCCGATCGGCAAAGCGCCTGACGATGCCGAGATCGTGAGTGATGAAGACGATCGCCATGCCGAGCTTGCGCTGAAGTTCGGCGAGCAGCATGAGGATCTGCGCCTGGATGGTCACGTCGAGCGCCGTCGTCGGCTCGTCGGCGATCAATATATCGGGGTCGTTGGCCAGCGCCATGGCGATCATGACGCGCTGGCGCTGACCGCCCGACAACTCGTGGGGGTAGGATCTCATCCGCCGCTCCGGATCGGGAATATGGACCAGCCGCAGCAGTTTGAGTGCCTCTTCGCGTGCCGCGGCGGCGCCAAGCCCACGATGCTTGCGGATCGGCTCGATCAGCTGGTTGCCGATCGAATAGAGCGGGTCTAGCGACGTCATCGGCTCCTGGAAGATCATGCTGATCTTGCGGCCGCGGATCTTGTTGAGCTCGGGCTTGCTCAAGGTCAAAAGATTGCGGCCGCGATAATCGACTGTGCCGGTGGCTTCGCCGTTCGAGGCGAGCAGGCTCATCGCCGCCATCATCGTCTGGCTCTTGCCTGAGCCGGATTCGCCGACGACGGCGACCGTCTCGCCCGACCTGACGTCGATGTTGATCCCCTTCACCGCTTCCACCGCGCCATCGAGGGTGCGGAAGCGGACGCGAAGGTTCTTCACGCTGAGGATCGTTTCGGGAGCAGGCATATCTCAACGATCCCTGGGGTCGAGCGCGTCGCGCAGGCCATCGCCCACGAAATTCAGCGCGAACAGCGTCGAGACGAGAAAGAAGGCCGGGAACAAAAGCAGCCAATTGGCGCTGCCGATGTTGTGGGCACCGGTCGAGATCAGCACGCCCCAGCTGGTCATCGGCTCCTGGACACCGAGCCCGAGGAACGACAAGAAACTCTCCAGGATGATGACCTGCGGCACCAGCAGCGTCATGTAGATCACCACCGGCCCGAGCAAATTGGGGATTACATGGCGCAGCAGAATGCCGCGCTGGCCGACGCCCATCGCCTCTGCCGCCTGGACATATTCCTGCCGGCGGATCGACAGCGCCTGTCCACGCACGATGCGCGCCATGTCAAGCCACAGCACCGCGCCAACGGCCAGGAACATCAGCACGAAATTCCTGCCGAAGAACACCACCAACATGATGACGAAGAAGATGAACGGCAAGGAATAGAGCACGTCGACGATGCGCATCATCACCTCGTCGATCTTGCCGCCGGCAAATCCGGCAGTAGCGCCATAGAGCACGCCGATGACGCCCGCTACCACGCCGGCGAGCAGACCGATGGCCAGCGAAATGCGCCCGGCCATCAGCGTTCGCGATAGGAGATCGCGGCCGGTATTGTCGGTGCCAAACAGGAAATACTGCTGCCTGATCGAAGCGCTCAACGTCATTTCGAGACCGTCGGGCGATTTGCCCTCGATCTTTGTGTCATCGAACGCATCGGAACGGTCGAGGTAGCGAATGTTGCGGTCGTCGATCGGCTTGGACGATCTGACGGTAACGAACACACGACTGCCCTCCTGCCGCCAGTCCTTGATTTCGGCGCGCATGCGCTTGATCGCGTCGTTTAGCGCGCCTTCGATCATGCCTTTCTTCGGATAGGCGGAGAAGCTCGGCGGCGTGCGGACATAGTCGGCATAGATGGTGGTGTATTGGTGCGGCGCGAAATAAGGCCCGAACACGCTGATGACGGCAATGAAGGCAAGATAATAGAGGCTGAACATCGCGGCGCGATTGCCCTTCAGGCGCGCCCAGGCATCGCCCCACAGGGAACGGCCGATCATTGCAGGAGCGGTGATTGCGATATCAGTCATAACGGACCCTCGGGTCGACGAACGCGTACATGATATCGACGATCAGATTGAACACGATGGTGAAGAGCGCGATGACCACCACTGTCCCCATGACCAGCGTATAGTCACGGTTGAGCGCGGCGTCGACGAAATAGCGGCCGACGCCGGGAATGGCGAAGATGGTCTCGACGATGACCGATCCGGTGAGCAGTGCTGCCGCCGCGGGGCCGGTGAAGGAGACGATCGGCAGGATGGCGCCGCGCAGCGCGTGTTTGACCACCACGGACCAATCCGACAGGCCAAGCGCGCGGGCGGTGCGGATGTGGTGAGAGCGCAGCGATTCGATCATCGAGCCGCGCATCAGGCGGGCAACGATAGCGATTTGCGGCAAGGCCAGCGTGAGAACCGGGCCGACTTTGTTGAGGAGGGCGCCGTCTCCCCAGCCGCCGATCGGCAGCAGCCTCCATGTCAGCCCGAATAAAAGCTGGATCACCGGGGCGGTGACGAAAGTCGGGATAGTGCTGCCGGCGCTCGCCAGCGCAATAACCGAGTAGTCGGCGAGCCTGTTCTGGTTAAGCGCGGCAACGGTGCCGAGGATGCTGCCGAGCAACAGCGCCAGGATCAGCGCCGAGGCACCGATCTGAATCGAAATGGGCAGGCCCTTGGCAAACAGCTCGGTAACCGTAAAATCCGGCATGTTGTAGCTCGGACCGAAATTGCCGCGCAAAAGGCTCCCCAGATAGTGGGCATATTGCAACCAGAGTGGGTCGTTGAGGCCGTACTGGGCTTCAAGATTGGCCCTGATCTCAGGGCTCAGGCCCCGCTCCTGGTTGAACGGGCCTCCAGGGGCGACGCGTATCAGGAAGAACGCCACAGTCACGATGACGAACAGCGTCGGGATGGCGGTCAGCAGCCGCCGGAAGACGTAACGCAGCATCGGTGCCCCGCTTGATCCAGAGCAGCGCGCGTCCAGCTGGACGTTTGCGCTCTAGCCTTCAACTCTTCGCACCGACATTGTCGAAAATCGAATCCGGTTCCCGGGCCGATGCGATGGCAAACCAGCACCGCCGCGCATTGAGCTGCGCGGCGGCCAAGCTAGTGGATCAATCCTTGCTGATGAAGCGGGACGGATGGATGTCCATCACATTGTCGTCGAAGCCGTGCAGTTTCGAGGAAACGATGTCGTGATAGCTATAGTAGAGGAGCGGGATGTTGCCGACATCGTCGACGAGGATGCGCTCGGCCTTGGCGAGTTCCTTCATGCGCTCTTCGGGCTTGCCGCCGGCGGCGGCGGCCTTGTCCATGGCCTCTTCGTATTTCGGGCTGACGTAGCTCGAATAGTTGTTGCCGCTGGCCTTGCGGGTGATGCCGAGGAAGGTTTCCGGATCCTTGTAGTCGGCGATCCAGGCGGCACGCGCCACATCATAGTCGCCCTTCTGCTCAAGGAAGGAGTAGTGGGTCTTGGTATCCGTGTTGAGCAGCGTGACCTCGACGCCAAGCGGCTTCAGCTGTTCCTGGATGGCGACAGCGGTGTTCTTGTGGTTTTCCGAGGTGTTGTAGCGGATCTGCATCTTCAACGGATGCTCGGGCGTATAGCCGAGCTTCTCCAGGATTTTCTTGGCTTCATCCTCGCGGTCGATCTGCGGCATGTCAGCGTATTTGGCCAGTGCCGGCGTGTAGCCCTCGATGCCCGGAGGCACCATCGAATAGCCGGGCAGCATCGAATTCTGCCAGACTTTTTCGGCGAGAAAGTCGCGATCGATCGCCATCGAGATGGCGTTGCGCAGTTCGACATTGTCCCACGGCGCCTTGTCGGTCTTGATCGCATAATAGTAGGTGCCGAGATATGGCCCGACACGGACCTGGTCGCCGAATTTGGTCTTGAGATCGGCGAGCTGTTCAGTCGGCAAATCACCGTAACTGTCGAATTCGCCGGCCTCGAAGCGCTTCATCGCAGACGAGCGATCCTCGGTCGGGATGTAATTGACCACGTCTAACTTGACGCTGGCGGCGTCCCAGAATTTCGGATTCTTGACCAGCTTGAGATGGTCGTTGGGAATCCACTCCGCCGCTGTAAAGGCCCCGTTGGAGACCAGCTTGCCGGCCTTGATCCAGTCGGCGCCAAGCTTTTCGATAGACGCCTTGTTAACTGGATAGGTCGCCTGATGGGTCAGCATCTCCAGGAAGTAAGGCGTTGGCGCCTTGAGGGTGACTTCGAGGGTATTTGCGTCGATCGCCTTGACGCCCATATCCTCCGGCTTGCCCTTCTTGGTGTTGACGTCCTCGGCACCCTTTACTGGATAGAGCATGGAAGCGTATTCCGCAGCGGTGGCCGGATCTTCCAGCCGACGGAACGAATAAACGAAGTCGTCCGCCTTCACCGGGCTGCCATCCGACCAGAGGCCGTCCTTGCGCAGTTTGAAGGTGTAGACCGTGCCGTCGTCGGACACCGTCCAGCTTTCGGCTGCGCCCGGAATGAGGTTCGTCTTCTGGTCATGCATGACGAGGCCCTGGAACAGGTCGCGTATGATATCGGCTTCGTAGACCGTCGAGGTCTTGTGCGGATCGAGCGTCTCCGCTTCGGCGGCGGCTCCGCGGTTGTAGACGGTTTCGGCGAAAGCCGGCGTGTAGAACGTACCGGCGGCCAAGACCATGGTCGTGGCGAGTACCGTCGCCTTCAGCACATGTTTCAGCATGGAGTTCTCCCTAATGACGTCGCCCTTCAGCCACGTCTCTAAGTGTTGACGCCCCGAAACCGATTGGCTGGTTCCTTTCGAGCGCGCAGCCGGTTCCCTTTCCGGCAGCTGGTGCCCAAACAGTAACGTGGAGATTTTTTATTTCAACAGACTCTCGGGGTCACCCAAAGTAAGGCGGAGGGGCAGCCGGTTTGCGAGCGGCCAATCAATGATCGAAACCATGAGCTTGGCCACGTTTCCTCGCCCAGAAAATGCTCGTCGGTGGAGATAATCTGGCGGATCGGTTCAGTTTTGCGGGAATGTATTAATTAGTTCTTAGTCAACCATGGGTTACATATTTGGACGGGTTCGGCACATCTCTCCTAAGTTCCGTGGACAAGGGCAATGGACAATACAGACAGTAAAACTGTCTCATTAGCAGCTAAAAACATACGCCGATTAAGGACAAAGCTACGCCTGATTGGGGAAAAATCTGGAACTTCTGCCGTCGAATTTGCTCTGCTTTCGCCGATTTTCATCCTTCTCCTACTCGGAATGGTTGCATACGGTATCTATTTTGGTGCAAGCAACTCCTTGCAGCAGATCGCCGCCGATGCCGCCCGTACCGCAATTGCCGGATTGAACCAAACCGAGCGCCAAGCGCTGGTGGCGGGTTTCGTTAAAAATAATGCCAGTGGATACCGTTCGTCGATTCCGGCAAGCTGACCTATCAGGCAACGGACAGCACCGCCGACGGAAATCAGTTCGTCGTGTCGATCCAGTACGATGCCAGCAATCTGCCGATCTGGAACCTGTTGCCCAGCCTTGCGATGCCGCAAACCACGATCTCACGCAGGTCGACCATCAGGATTGGAGGCATCTGAAATGTCGCAGTTCTTGCTGAGAGCCATCGGGCGGGTCGCTCGCTCCATGGTTGGCGACAAGAAGGCGAACTTTGCCGTTATGACGGCGCTGATAGCGCCATTCGCGCTGGGGCTGGCGGCCTTCGCTGTCGACGAAGGTTCGATCTACACGGAGCGCAGGGAAGCCCAGGCGATAACCGATCTGGCGGCGATCACCGCGGCATCGAACATCAACAATATGGAGGCCGCGGCAGTAACCACGCTCAGTGACAACCGAATGCCCGGCATCATTGTTCAAAAGCCAGGTCACACAATCGTTCCCACCGTCGGCAAAACCGTCGTGTCGGTCACCGGCGGCCGATACTCAGCCGCATCGTCTGTCGGTGTCGACAAGCGCTTCGAAGCCGGTAAAACGCCTTACAACGCCGTTCGCGTCACTCTGCGCAAAATCCCTGCCCGGTATTTCGCCAGTTCGCTCATCCCTACTCCGGTTGTCGGCACCGAAGCCATTGCCAGCATGACCCCGCAAGCGATGTTCTCGGTCGGGTCCAGGCTGCTCAGCGTCAATGGCGGCATCCTCAACGCGCTTCTCAGCAAGTTGTTAGGCGGCAACATTTCGCTCAGCGTCATGGATTACAACGCGCTGATCTCGGCCGACGTCAACGTGCTTTCGTTCATCGATGCCCTTGCCGTGCAGTTGCAACTGACAGGTGTCAGCTATTCCGACGTGCTGGCGTCAAAAGCGACGGTAGGCCAGATCGCCACCGCCATGGCCAATGCGTCCGGGTCGGGCAGCGCCAGCAAACTTGTGCTGCAGACGATCGCGTCCCGGGCCACCAGCACGGTCAAGATACCGCTCAATCATCTTGTCGATCTTGGCTCCATCGGCAGACTCGGCCTCGGACAAAAGTCTCCCGGCTTTTCCGTCGACGCAAGCGCGATGGGTATGCTCGGCGCCGCTGCGGCGCTGGCCAATGGCTCGAATCAGGTCCAGGTCGATCTCGGCGCCACCATTCCGGGACTTACCTCCACCACGCTTGCCATCGCCATCGGCGAACCGATGCAATACTCGCCCTGGCTGGCCGTCGGGGAAAAAGGCACTGTGGTGCGCACCGCGCAGACGCGAATCAAGCTGGTCACCACAGTGGGCATCGGCAATTCCAATCTCGGCGGCGGAATCAGTCTGCTGTCCGTCAACCTGCCGCTGCATGTCGAAGTCGCCTATGCGGAAGCCAAGCTATCCGACATCAACTGCCCGACGGGCCGGCCGGATAGCATCAAGGTCTCGATCGCCGCGCAGCCTGGCGTGGCCTCGCTGCACCTTGCCGCCAGCGACGCCGACAACAATCCATCGGCGTTCGCCGATTTCAGCAATCCGCAATCGTTCTCCGATGCCACGATTGCACAGGTAAGCGTAAAGCTTCTGCTGCTCACCCTCAATCTGCTCGATGTGAAGGGTTCTTCATCACTTGCCATCACCAATAACGATCCGGCCAAATTGACGTTCGACAGCACCGATATCGCCAACAAGACGATAAAAACCGTTGCCACAAAAAACCTGACGCAATCGCTCACGACATCGGTGGTCAGCGGCCTCTCGCTCTCGGTCAATGCACTGGGCCTCGGGCTGGACGTGACGGCGCTGCTCGGAACGGTTAAGCCGGCGGTGTTGACGGTTCTGAACGGCGTGACCGCGCCTGTCGACGCACTGGTCTACAACGTGCTTGCGGCGCTTGGCGTGCATGTCGGCGAGGCCGATGTGCGGGTTGTCGGCGCGACTTGTGGCCGATCCGTGCTCGTTCAATGAGATGATGAAATAGAGATCAGCCGATCCGGCCGAGGAAGCAGCCGAGCGGCGGCAGCGACAGAGTTCTTTGCTGCAAGACCCCGTCAGCACCGCCAAGATCTATCGGCTCTATCGCTTCCAGATCCGGCGGCAATTGCCAGCCGGCCGGCTCGTCGGCGAAATTGAAGACGCAGAGCAGCTTTTCGTCACCGCCTTCGCGAATGAAAGCAAGGACATCGCCTTCGGCATCGAGGAACAGGATCGAGCCTCGAACCAGCGCCGGGTGCCGCTTGCGCAAGGCCAGCATCGCCCGGTAGCTCGCCAGGACGGAGGTTTGTTCGCCGTCCTGGAGGTCGACCGTCCGGGCGCGATGGCTTGCCGGGACCGGAAGCCACGGCTTGCCAGTTGAAAAGCCGGCATTGTCGGCGCCAGCCTCCCAGACCATCGGTGTTCGGCACCCATCCCGCCCCTTGATTGCCGGCCAGAAGCGGATGCCGAAAGGATCGCGCAAATCCTCGAACGCCAGTTCGGCCTCCTCCAGCCCGAGCTCCTCGCCCTGGTAGAGGCAGATCGATCCGCGCAAGCAGGAAAGCAGCACGATCGAGAATTTCGCCACCCTGTCCGGATCGCCGCCCGGCCTTGTCCAGCGGCTGACATGGCGCACGACATCGTGGTTGGAGAATGCCCAGCAAACCCAGCCGTCGGAAACGGCGGCCTCGAAGGCCTCAACGCTGCCGCGCACATGCGCGGCCGAGAATTGCGCGCCGAGCAGGTCGAAGGTGTAGCACATCTGGAGCTTGTCGCCGCCGCCGGTATAGGCGGCGAGTGTCTGCAACGAACGGGTTTCGTCGCCAATCTCGCCGACCGCGGCGCGGCCTTCATATTCGTCAAGCAAGGCCCGGAAGCGCCTGAGGAAGGCAAGGTTTTCCGGCTGGCTTTTGTCGAACAGATGCTCCTGATAGAGATAGGTGCTGATTGCGGTATTGGTGCCGGCGACGCTTTCCGCCAAAGGCGGGTTGCTGCGCAGCCAGCGGTCGTGGACATAATAGTTGACCGTATCCAGCCGGAAGCCGTCGACGCCGCGCTCGAGCCAGAACCGCACCGTTTCCAGCAAGGCGTCCTGCACCTGCGGATTGTGGAAATTCAGGTCTGGCTGCGAGGCGAGGAAATTATGCAGGTAATATTGCCTGCGCGTTGCGTCCCATTCCCAGCCCGGACCGCCGAAAAGCGACAGCCAGTTGTTGGGCGCGGTGCCGTCGGGCTTCGCATCGGCCCAGACGTACCAGTCGGCCCTGGGGTTGTCGCGGCTCGCGCGGCTTTCGACGAACCATTCGTGCCGATCCGACGAATGCGACAAGACCTGGTCGATGATCACCTTCAGGCCGAGCCGGTGCGCCTCTTCAATCAGCGCGTCGAAATCCTCTGATGTGCCAAACATCGGATCGACGGCGCAGTAATCCGAAACGTCGTAACCCATATCGGCCATTGGCGACTTGAAGAAAGGCGACAGCCAAACGGCGTCGACACCGAGCGATGCGACATGGGCCAGCCTCGAGGTGACGCCGCTGAGATCGCCGCTGCCGTCGCCTGTCGTATCCTGGAAGGAGCGCGGGTAGATCTGGTAGATGACGCAGCCGCGCCACCATTCGGCATTGTCAGCCATCATGGCTCTCCTCTGCGCCCGCCTGCGCGGTCCTGCGTTCGATGATGAACATGACCGTTCGCCCAGGCACCGGCCGTGAGATATCGGCAGCATCCGGTTCGATGGCTGGGCGCCAATGAAAACCCGTCCGTTCCGGCAGCGTGAACATGCAGGCCCGGCGGTCGCCATTGATGACCACCGCAAGGCGACTGTCCTCATCGCCACCGAGAACCATGACCAGCCGATGCCGCCTAACGTCGTGCCAGGCTGCCTCGTCAAGCGGCACGCCGGTTTCAGTCAGCCAGGCTACATCTGGGATTTCCGACCCCGCAGGCGGTTCTCCGGCGAGAAAGCTTGTGTCCAAAAGCGCCGGCACGGCACGACGCATCTTGGCGAGCAGAGCGGTGTACCGCTCGAGCGCCTGGTCGCGCCCGGCCCAGTCGAGCCAGGTGATGTCATTGTCCTGCGCGTAGGCGTTGTTGTTGCCGCGCTGCGTGCGGCCGAACTCGTCGCCGGCCGTCAGCATGATCGTGCCGCGCGAGGCAAAGAGCGTCGCCAGCAGCGCGCGCTGGTCATCGAAACGGGCCGTAACGATTGACTGGTCGCCGGTCTCGCCCTCGAGTCCATTGTTCCAGGACAGGTTGTCGTCGTGGCCATCGCGGTTCTGTTCGCCATTGGCGTCGTTGTGCTTGTGCGCATAGGCAACGCTATCGGCCAGTGTCATGCCGTCATGCGCGGCGATGAAGTTGACGCTGCGGCTCGTTGTCTGGCCTGCTTTGGCAAAGACGTCGGACGAACCGGCAAGCCGCGTCGCCAGCGCACCGATCATGCCGTCGTCGCCGCGCCAGAAGCGGCGGATATCGTCACGGTATCTGTCGTTCCATTCGAGGAACGGCGGCGGAAAATTGCCGAGCTGATAGCCATCCGGTCCGATGTCCCAGGGCTCGGCTATCAGCACCCGGTCGGCAAGAACAGGGTCGTTGCGAATGGCGTTCAGCAGCGGCGCATCGGCGTCGAAAACGCCGTCCACGCGGCCAAGGATCGGCGCTAGGTCGAAGCGGAACCCGTCGACACCGGCGCGCTGGACAAAGTGGCGAAGCGTGTCGAGGACTATTTCCCGGACGACCGGATGATCGCAGGCGACCGTATTGCCGGTTCCGGTGTCATTGACCAGAGCGCCGTCGGTCTCGTGCCGGTAGTAGGCGCGGTTGTCGAGCCCGCGCAGCGACAATGTCGGGCCGAGCCGGTCGCTTTCGCCCGTGTGATTGAACACCAGGTCGAGAATGGTGCCGATGCCGACCTCGCGCAGCGCGGCGACCGTTCCGCGCAACTCGGCCAGACCGCCAGGCGCCAGTCGCGGATCGAGCGTCATGAAGGTCACGGGATTATAACCCCAGGCGTTGCGCAGACCGAGCGGCGGCAAATGCCGCTCGTCGATTGATGCGGTCACCGGCATCAACTCAACGGCTGCGACGCCGAGTTTTTGCAGATGCTCGACAACAAGAGGGTGAGCGAGGGCTGCAATGGTGCCGCGTTGCTTCTCGGGAATGTCAGAATGCAGCTTTGTGAAGGCGCGTACCGGCACTTCGTAAATAAGGCCGCCAGGCCGAAACAGCGGCGGCAAGGCGAGCAAGGGTTGCGGCAAGGCGCCGGCAATTGTCTTCGGCATCAGCGACGCCGTGTCGGGCCCCTCGCCCCGGCGCGCGGCCAGCCGGCCGTCATAGGCATAGGGCCTGTCGATCTCGACGGCATAGGGATCGGCCAGCAGCTTGTCGGGATCGAACCAGAGCCCCTGTTCCGGCGCGTAGTCGCCATCGGCACGGAACCCGTATCGGGTGCCGGCGGCGAGACCGGCAACAAAAAGTGCGTGGACGCCCTCGCCTTCCGACTGGAGTTCCAGCCGGTCGACTTCGCGGTTGCCGTGTTCGTCGAAAATCGAGACGCAGATGCGCCGAGCCGACGAGGACCACGCGGCGAAGCGAATGCCGCCCTCCCCGGCAAGCCCGCCAAATCGCGGACGATAGCCGGTGGATATTCCAGACGACATCAGGTGATGACGCTCGGCTTGGCGCGGCCTGTATGGCTGCGAATCCCGGCAATGTCGTCCGCCGCCGCAATCAGATCGGCAAGCGCCTCCTGCGTGTCGAGGTCGTGGCGGTTCTTGTCCGGCTCGTAGCGCTCGACGTAAAGACGTAGCGTCGCGCCCGAGGTGCCGGTGCCGGACAGGCGGAAGACGACGCGCGAGCCGCCTTCGAACAACACCCTGATGCCCTGGTTCCTGCTGACCGAGCCGTCGACCGGATCGTGATAGGCGAAATCATCGGCGCTGGCGATGGTCATGCCGCGCACGCTGGTGCCAGGCAGCGAGCCAAGCTTGGCGCGCAGCTCGCCGACAAGCGCGTTGGCACGGTCGGTCTCGACCTCTTCATAGTCGTGGCGCGAGTAGTAGTTACGGCCATAGGCCGCCCAATGCTGGGTGACGATCTGCCTGGCGCTTTCGCCGCGCACGGCAAGGATGTTGAGCCACAAAAGCACGGCCCACAGGCCGTCCTTTTCGCGGACATGGTTGGAGCCGGTCCCGGCACTTTCCTCGCCGCAGATTGTTGCCATGCCGGCATCGAGCAGATTGCCGAAAAACTTCCAGCCGGTCGGCGTCTCGTAGATGCCGATACCGAGCTTTTCCGCGACCCGGTCGGCAGCACCGCTAGTCGGCATCGAACGGGCGATGCCTTTCAGCCCGGCCTTGTAGCCCGGCGCCAGATGGGCGTTGGCGGCGAGCATGGCCAGCGAATCCGACGGGGTGATGAAAATGC
Organism: Mesorhizobium sp. WSM4836; assembly: GCF_055811815.1. Classification (NCBI taxonomy): domain Bacteria; kingdom Pseudomonadati; phylum Pseudomonadota; class Alphaproteobacteria; order Hyphomicrobiales; family Phyllobacteriaceae; genus Mesorhizobium; species Mesorhizobium sp. WSM4836. The sequence goes on along the minus strand of NZ_JBVVQF010000008.1, from coordinate 183,996 downwards.
CCTTGCCGATGATCAGGTTGCGGTCGCCATCGCCGTCGGAGGCAGCGCCAAAGTCTGGCGCAGCCGGGCCCATCATCTCGTCATAGAGGTGTTTTGCATGCACAAGATTGGGATCGGGATGGTGGCCGCCGAAATCCGGCAGCGGGATAAAATTGCGGGCGGTGCCGTTGGGCGCACCGAGCCGGTTTTCGAGGATCTCCTTGGCGTAGGGGCCGGTCACCGCATGCATGGCGTCGAAGCGCATGCGGAAGCCTGATTTGAACAGCGCCCGCAAGGCGTCGAAATCGAACAGGCTTTCCATCAGTTCGGCATAGTCGGCGACCGGATCGATGATTTCGACGGTCATGTCAGCCGCCTTGACCGTGCCGATCGTGTCGATGTCGACCGGCCCGATATCGGCGATCTTGAAGCTCGAGATCGCCTTGGTTTTTTCGAAGATCGCGTCGGTCAGCTTTTCCGGCGCCGGGCCGCCATTGCCGGCATTGTACTTGATCCCGAAATCCTCATGTGGGCCACCCGGATTGTGGCTGGCCGACAGGATGATGCCGCCGAAGGTCTTGTATTTGCGGATGACATGCGAAGCGGCCGGCGTCGACAAGATGCCGCCCTGCCCGACCATCACCTTGCCGAAGCCGTTTGCCGCGGCCATGGCGATGGCCTTCTGGATGACCTCGCGGTTATAGAAGCGGCCGTCGCCGCCGATCACCAGGGTTTTGCCATCTAATCCGTCCAGCGCGTCGAAGATCGACTGGATGAAGTTCTCGGCATAGTGCTCCTGCTGGAACACCGGGACTTTCTTGCGCAGCCCGGAGGTGCCGGGCTTCTGGTCGGGATAGGGTTTGGTGGCGACGGTGCGGATCATCAGTCAGGCAGCCCTTTTCGAAAGCAGCAAGCGATAGAGTTGGACATATTTTTCGGCGCTTGTGTCCCACGACACGTCGGCCTTCATGCCTTGCCGCTGCATGGACGCCCACACCGCGGGATTGGCATGCGCCTCGACAAGGCGGCGGACGGCGTGCAGCAAGGCGCCGGCATCCGCGGGCGCGAACTGGAAACCGGTCGCCACGCCGGCAGAGATGGCGGCTTCGTTGGCATCGATGACCGTGTCGGCAAGGCCGCCGGTGCGCGCGACGATCGGCACGCAGCCATAGCGCAGGCCGTAAAGCTGCGTCAGCCCGCAAGGTTCGAAGCGCGACGGGATGATGATGGCGTCGCAGCCGCCCTGCATGATGTGGGAGAGCCCCTCGTCATAGCCGACGACGACGCCGATGCGACCGCGATGGCGGGCGGCGGCGGCAAGCAGCGCGCCTTCGAGGCCGGCGTCGCCGGACCCTAGGATAGCCAGGCGCGCACCCCTGGCAACGATCCCGTCGACGGCAGCCGCCAATATGTCCATGCCCTTTTGCCAGGTCAGCCGGCTGACGACGCAGACGATCGGGGTGTCATCGCGATCGAGGCTGAAACGGTCCTCGACCGCGGCCTTGTTGGGCATTCGCGCCTTAAGCGTCTTTGCCGTGTAGTTGGAGACCAGATGCTTGTCGGTTTCCGGGTTCCAGATCTCGGTATCGATGCCGTTGACGATGCCATGGAGATCGACGGAGCGCATGTTGATCAGGCCGTCGAGGCCCATGCCGAATTCGGGCAAGCGGATTTCCTGCGCATAGGTCGGGCTGACCGTGGTGATCGCCCACGCCGCCTGCAGACCGGCCTTGAGGAAGCCGACGCCGCCATAATATTCGACGCCGTCGAGAGCCATCGCCGCTGCCGGCAGGCCAAGCTCGCCAAAAATGCCGGCGCCGAACTGGCCCTGGAAAGCGAGGTTGTGCACGGTGATCATCGACGGCGTGCCGACCGCCTTGCCGTAGCGCATGTAGGCGAGCGTCATTGCCGACTGCCAGTCATGGGCATGGACGATATCGGGCAGGTAGCCCGAGATCGCGCCGCCGGCAATATCACCGCCTACCTGGCTCAAGGCCGCGAACCGGCGCCAGTTGTCCGGCCAGTCGGCGCCGGTCGCGTTGCCGTATGGGCCGCCGGGACGGTCGAAAAGATGCGGCGCGTCAAGCACGAACAGGTCGAGCCCGGCGATCTGGACGGCATGCACCGAAGCCTTGCCGCCCTGCAGCAATGGATATTGCTGAACCGCCTTCTTTTTCCTGAAGGCGCCCATCACCTGAGGATAGCCGGGGACGAGCGTGCGCATGGTGACGTCCTTGCCGGCCAATGCCACGGGCAAGGCGCCGGTTACGTCGGCGAGCCCGCCGGTCTTGACCAGCGGAAAGATCTCGGGCGCCACCGACAGAACCTGCATGCACTACGATCCCAGCCTGTTGATCATGTCCTGCGTGACGAGGCAGATACCTTTTTCCGAAACGCGGAAGCGCTTGGCGTCGAGATCGGGATCCTCACCGACCACCAGACCCTCGGGGATCGTGACGCCGTGATCGATGACCACGCGCTTCAGCCTGGCGTTGCGGCCGACATGGACGTCGGGCAGCATGACGACTTCCTCCAGCGTCGAATAGGAATTGATGCGCGCGCCGGTGAAGATCAGGCTTCGCTTCAGCGAAGCGCCCGAAACGATGCAATCGCCCGACACGAGAGACGACACAGCCGACCCGCGGCGGCCATCCTCGTCATGCACGAATTTTGCCGGCGGCTTCAACTCGGCGTAAGTCCAGATCGGCCAGTCGCGGTCGTAAAGGTCGAGTTCCGGCGTGATGTCGGTCAGGTCGATGTTGGCTTCCCAATAAGCGTCGACCGTGCCGACGTCGCGCCAATAGGCCTCGTTCTCGGCGGTCGAGCGAACGCAGGATTTGGCGAAGCGATGCGCGATCGCCTTTCCGTGCTCGACGATGTAGGGGATGATGTCCTTGCCGAAGTCGCGGCTCGAGCCAGGCTCCGCCGCATCGCGACGCAATTGCTCCATCAGGAACTTGGTCTTGAACACATAGATGCCCATCGAGGCCAGCGCAAAATCCGGCTTGTCGGGAATGCCCGGCGGATCGGCTGGCTTTTCGATGAAGGAGATGATGGTGTCCTTGGCGTCGACATGCATGACGCCGAAGCCGGTCGCTTCCATGCGCGGCACTTCGAGGCAGCCGACGGTGACGTCGGCGCCGGCCTCGACATGCTGGCGCAGCATCATTTCGTAGTCCATCTTATAGACGTGGTCGCCGGCCAGGATGACCATGTATTCGGGGCCATAGGCCTCGATGATGTCGATGTTCTGGTAAACGGCGTCGGCGGTGCCCTCATACCATTGCGTTTCCGACACACGCTGGCTGGCCGGCAGGATGTCGAAACTCTCGTTACGTTCGGGCCGCAGGAAGTTCCAGCCGCGCTGCAGGTGGCGGATCAGCGAATGCGCCTTGTACTGGGTGGCGACGCCGAGGCGGCGGATACCGGAATTGAGCGCATTGGATAGCGCGAAGTCGATGATGCGGGTCTTGCCGCCGAAATAGACCGCCGGCTTGGCGCGACGGTCGGTCAGTTCCTTGAGCCGGCTGCCACGGCCCCCGGCCAGCACATAAGCCATGGCGTCGCGTGCTAGCGGCTGTGTTCGCTTTATTTCAGCCATTCCTATCCTCCCAGGTTAGATGCTCCAGACATAGCTCAGTCCGGGACGAATTCGAGCATGATCGTTGACAGCGGCGGCAAAAGCATCTTCGCCGAAATGCCTCCTCCTTCCGCCTGAGCCTCGACGACCCCGCTATTGCCCTTGCCGGAACCGCCATAATCCGTGGCATCGGTGTTGATGATCTCGCGCCATTTTCCGGCCTGCGGCAACGGCACACGGTAATTCTCGCGCGGCACCGGCGTGAAGTTGGAAATGACGGCGACCGGATTGCCGCCCGCCGCGCTGCGCAGCCAGGCAAATACCGAGTTCGCGCTGTCATCGACGATCAGCCAGGAAAAGCCCTCGGGCTCGCAGTCACGGGCATGCAGCGCCGGGCGCGAGCGATAGAGATAGTTAAGGTCGCGCACCGTCTGCCAGACGCCGCGGTGGAGCCGGAAATCGAGCAGGTTCCAGTCGAGCGCGCGCGCCTCGCTCCACTCGCGGCGCTGCGCGAACTCCTGGCCCATGAACAATAGCTTCTTGCCGGGATAACCCCACATGAAGGCGTAGTAGGCGCGCAGCGTCGCGAATTTCTGCCAGTCGTCGCCGGCCATCTTGTTGAGCAGCGTGCCTTTGCCGTGCACCACCTCGTCATGGGACAGCGGCAGCACGAAATTCTCGCTGAAAGCGTAGACCAGGCCGAAGGTGATGTCATTGTGGTGATGCTTGCGGAAGATCGGCTCCTTGGAGAAATACTCCAAAGTATCATGCATGAAGCCCATGTTCCACTTGAAGCCGAAGCCCAGTCCGCCTTCATGCACCGGCTGCGAGACTTTCGGCCACGAGGTCGATTCCTCTGCGATGGTCATCACACCCGGATGATGGCCGTAGACCTCCTTGTTCATACGCTGCAGGAAGCTGACCGCTTCGAGGTTCTCGCGCCCGCCCTTCTCGTTGGGAATCCATTCACCGGCCTTGCGCGAATAATCGAGATAAAGCATCGAGGCGACCGCGTCGACGCGCAGTCCGTCGACGTGATATTTCTCTGCCCAGAACAGCGCATTGTTGACCAGGAACGAAATCACTTCGCGGCGCCCGAAATTATAGATCGCGGTGTTCCAGTCGGGATGGAAGCCCTTGCGCGGATCGGCATGCTCATAGAGCGCGGTGCCGTCGAACTTTGCCAGCCCGTGCTCGTCGACCGGGAAATGCGCCGGCACCCAGTCGAGGATGACACCGATGCCTGCACGGTGGGCGCCGTCGACGAAGCGGGCAAAACCGTCCGGATCGCCAAAGCGGGCAGTCGGCGCATAGAGACCCGTCGTCTGGTAGCCCCAGGACGGGTCATAAGGGTGTTCGGAGATCGGCATGAATTCGATGTGGGTAAAACCGGTCTCGACCACGTAAGGGATCAGCCTGTCGGCGAGCTCGTCCCACGATAGGAAGCTGCCGTCGTCGTGAAGCCGCCATGACCCGGCATGGACCTCGTAGATCGATACGGCTTCGCGCCTGTGGTCGGCATTGCGCCAATAGTTCCGGTGCGCCTCGTCGCCCCATTCATGCGCCGGCGGCAGCGCCGTCACCGAGGCGGTGGCCGGGCGCAGTTCGGACTTGAAGGCGAACGGATCGGCCTTGAGCGGCAATCTCACGCCATTCGGCCCGATGATTTCATACTTATACGGGCGGCCAGCGCCGATGTCGGGAATGAACAGCTCCCAGATGCCGGTGTCGCGGCGGACGCGCATCGTATGCCTGCGGCCGTCCCACTCGTTGAAGTCGCCGACCACCGAGACGCGCCTTGCATTGGGCGCCCATACGGCGAAATGTACGCCCGATGCACCTTCATGGTCGATGAGATGGGCGCCGAGCTTGTCGAACAGCCTGAGATGCGATCCTTCGGCGATGTAATAATCGTCCAGCGGGCCGAGCACGGGGCCGAAGGAATATGGATCGGTCAGCCACCAGTCACCACCGGAATTCCTGGCATGATAGCGCAGCGGCTGGCGTTTGCGCAGCGACAGTTTGCCTTCGAAGAAACCGCGATCGTCGCGTCTCGACAGCTCGCCGGCCTTCTTGCCGGTCAGCGTGTAGGCGGTGACGAACTCGGCATGAGGGACGAAGCAGCGGGCGACAAAGCCCTTCCCCGCCTCATGCACGCCAAGCACGGCAAACGGGTCGCCGTGCGTGCCGGCGACAATCGCCGCGACATCGCCGGCTGGCGCCAGTCCGTCCGGCCCGCTTGTCGCAAGGGTCGCGCGCGGCTTGCTCATCAGGCAGTGTCCTTCCCCGGGCACCAAGTGTGTGTTTCTAGTGAAGTTTTGAATTCGACAGTCGCAGGCCGCCCGACCTTCCAAGGGATGCGAAGGTCAAATCACTCCACTAGGGCCACATTGTTCCTGGTCTCATGCAATCACATCAGGCGGGCACGTGCCAGATGTCTTTCGCATATTGGCGGATCGTCCGGTCGGACGAGAACCAGCCGACGCGCGCGACGTTGCGGATGGCTCGGGCGTACCAGTCCGGGCTGTTGCGCCAAACGGCATCGACGTCGCGCTGAGTGGCGGCGTAGGCATCGAAATCCGCGGCGACCATGAACCAGTCGCTCTGGTAGAGACCGTTGATCAGGTCGCGATAACGGTCCGGATCGCCAGGTGAAAAGACCCCGGATGAAACCGCGGCAAGCGCCTGCGCCAATTCAGGCGATCCCTCGATTACGGCGCGCGGATCATAACCATTGTTGCGCCGCTCGGCGACCTCATCGGTGGTCAGGCCGAAGATGAAGATGTTGTCGTCGCCGACGCATTCCTTGATCTCGACATTGGCGCCGTCGAGCGTGCCGATGGTCAGCGCGCCATTCAGCGCGAACTTCATGTTGCCGGTGCCGGACGCTTCCATGCCGGCGGTCGATATCTGCTCCGAAAGATCGGCGGCCGGCATCATGATCTCGGCAAGGCTGACATTGTAGTTCGGCACGAACACCACTTTCAGCAAACCGCGCACCGCGGGGTCGCGGTTGATGACCCGGGCGACGTCGTTGGCAAGTTTGATGATCAGCTTGGCGTTGTGATAGCTGGGCGCCGCCTTGCCGCCGAAGAATTTGACCCGGGGCATCCAGTCGCGCTCCGGATGCGAGCGGATCTGGTCGTAAAGCGCGACCGCTTCGAGAATGTTCAAGAGCTGGCGCTTGTATTCGTGGATGCGCTTGACCTGGATGTCGAAAAGCGCCGAGGGGTCCACCTTGATGCCGAGCCGGTCGGCAACGAGATTGGCAAGCCTCGTCTTGTTCGCCCGTTTGACGGCGGCGAACTTGTCGCGGAAGGCGGCGTCCTCGGCGAAAGGATCAAGCCGCTTTATCTCGTCGATGTCGTCGAGGAAGCCGTCGCCAATCGCCTCGCGGGTGAGTGCAGTGAGGCCGGGATTGCACTGTATCAGCCAGCGCCGCGGTGTGATCCCGTTGGTCTTGTTGTTGATGCGATCCGGGTACAGCCTATGGAGGTCGGCAAACACCGTCTCCTTCATCAATTCCGTATGCAGTGCCGACACGCCGTTGATCGAGTGCGAGCCGACAAAGGCCAGATTGCCCATACGCACGCGGCGATCGCCATTTTCCTGGATCAGCGAGATGCGGCTGATCTGCTCGTCCGAGAACTGGTCGGAAGCGCGCGCCTCGAGCAGCACCTCGGCGTTGATGGCGTAGACGATCTGCATGTGGCGCGGCAATAGCCGCTCGAATAGCGGCACGGGCCAGCTTTCCAGCGCTTCGGGAAGCAGCGTGTGGTTGGTGTAGCCGAAGGTGCGCTTGGTGATGCTCCAGGCCTGGTCGAAATCCATGCCGTGGACATCCATCAACAGGCGCATCAACTCGGGGACGGCGATGGCCGGATGGGTGTCGTTGAGATGGATCGCCGCCTTGTCGGGCAGCGATTGCAGGTCGCCATACTGGCTGAGATGACGCTGGACGATGTCCTGCAGCGAGGCGGTGGAGAAGAAATACTCCTGCCTGAGCCGCAGCTCCTGGCCCGCCTTGTGGGAATCGGCCGGGTAAAGGACGCGCGACAACGCATCGGCCTTGTTGCTTTCGGCGAGCGCGCCGATGTGATCGCCGGCGTTGAACTTGTCGAGCAGGATCGGGTCGACCGGCATGCCGGACCACAGACGCAGCGTGTTGACGCGGTTGGCGCGCCAGCCGACAACCGGCGTGTCGTAAGCAACGGCCAGAACGTGCTCGGTCGGTTTCCAGACGTGGCGCTCAAGCCTGCCGTCCTTCGAGGTGATCGATTCCACCGAGCCGCCGAAGCCGACCTCGAAGGAACGTTCGCGGCGCTCGAATTCCCACGGGTTGCCGTGGTCGAGCCATGTCTCGGGCAGCTCCACCTGCCAGCCGTCATGGATCTCCTGCCGGAACATGCCGTTGGCGTAGCGGATGCCGTAGCCATGCGCGGGTATATTGACGGTCGCCATGCTTTCCATGAAGCAGGCGGCGAGCCGGCCAAGACCGCCATTGCCAAGGGCAGCGTCGGGTTCGAGCGCTGCAATGATGTCGAGGTCGACGCCAAGCGACGACAGCGCCTCGCACATGTTGTCCATCAGGCCGAGATTGGAGAAGGCATCGCGCATCAGGCGGCCGATGAGGAATTCCAGTGACAGGTAGTAGACGCGCTTTTCCTGCTGGGCGTAGGCCTCTTGGGTCGCCTGCATCCAGTGATCGACGATGCGGTCGCGCACAACCTTGATCGAGGCGGTGAGCCAATCGTACTGGGTTGCAACGTTGGTGCCCTTGCCAACCCTGTATTTGAGCGCCTGCAAGACTTCCTCGGCGAGCGTCTTGGGATCCGGGTTTTCGAGCGTGGGCAGAGGAGCTTCGGTTGTCATCGCGCGCGTCATGCTGCCTCTCGTGACGTTGCCAGGATCATACGGCTTTCACCATCTCTGCCAATGCTAGTGCATCCCACCGGATGTTCAATCGATTCAGGTGACCGCAAGCCGGGTTGCCCTGCGGCAATTTGGCATTTGGAAACAACGCATTTGGGCCCCTCGGCGATGGGCTCAAGTTCTTGCTCAAGCCGCCAGCGCCGCTTCCGGCGGCACCTTGGCGCCGGTCATGAAGGCGACGGCGTCGGACATGGTATACTGCTTCGGATCGATAACGCAGAGGCGACGGCCGAGCCGGTGAATGTGGATGCGGTCCGCCACCTCGAAGACATGCGGCATATTGTGTGAAATCAAAACGATCGGCAGGCCCCGCTTCTTCACGTCGAGGATCAATTCGAGCACGCGGCGGCTCTCCTTGACGCCAAGTGCCGCCGTCGGCTCATCCATGATTACCACGCGGCTGCCGAAGGCAGCGGCCCGCGCCACCGCCACACCCTGACGCTGGCCGCCGGAAAGCGTTTCCACCGCCTGGCTGATGTTCTGGATGGTCATCAGGCCAAGCTCGGTGAGCTTGTCGCGGGCGCGCTTTTCCATCGCCGGGCGGTCGAGCATGCGCAGCCATTCGCCGAGGAACCCCGGCTTGCGAATCTCCCGGCCGAGAAACATGTTGTCGGCGATAGACAGGGCCGGTGACAGGGCCAGGTTCTGATAGACTGTCTCGATGCCGGCCTCGCGGGCCTCCATCGGCGATTTGAAGGCGACGGGCTTGCCTTCCAGTCGTATCTCACCTTCGTCGGGCACGACCGCGCCGGAAATCGCCTTGATAAGCGACGACTTGCCGGCGCCATTGTCGCCAATGACGGCAAGGATTTCGCCCGGATAGAGGTCGAAATCGGCATTGTCGAGGGCGGTGACGCGACCGTAGCGTTTGACCAGACCTCGTGCGATGAGGATGGGTTCCTGGGTCATGGCTATGCCGAAACCTTTCTGATCCATTGATCGATCGCCACGGCGCCGATGATCAGCACGCCGGTGAGCAGCACCTTCCACTGCGGATCCGCGCCCAGCATGTTGAGGCCCATCGAGACGACGCCGACGATCATGGCGCCGAACAGCGTGCCGAGGATGGAGCCGCGCCCGCCGAACAGCGAAATTCCGCCGATCACCGTCGCGGTGATGGCCTGAAGATTGTAGTCGGTCACGGCGGCGGAAGGAGAGATCGAGCCATTGCGGCCGATCGAGACCCAGGCTGCGAAGGCGGCGATCAGCCCGGCAAGGGCATAGACCGTCATCAGCACCTTCTTCGTCTGGATGCCCGACAGTTTCGCAGCCTCCTGATCGTCGCCAACCGCGTAGACATGGCGGCCCCATGCGGTGTGGTTGAGCACGTACCAGAGGACCAACACGAGAACGACCATAGCAATGACGCCAAGCGTCAGCACGGCCGTTCCGACCTTAAAGCTCAAGGCAAACAGGTGCAGCAGAGGCGCCTGGACGTCGACGTCGGTGTCGCGGATCGTCTCATTGGCCGAATAGATGAAGTTGGTGGCCATGACGATGTTCCAGGTGCCGAGCGTCACGATGAAGGGCGGCAGCTTCATGTAGGCGACCAGCACCCCGTTGAGCAGGCCGCACGCGCCACCGGCGAGAAGCCCGATCGTTACCGCGAGCACGGCCGGCATACCGTAGCTGACCGCGCAATTGCCCATGATCACAGCCGAAATCACCATGATCACGCCAATCGACAGGTCGATGCCGGCGGTCAGGATCACCAGCGTCTGCGCAGCGCCCAGAATGCCGACAATGGCGATCTGCTGAAGGATCAGTGTCAGCGTATAGGATGAAAAGAAACGCCCGCCGATGGTGAGGCCAAAAATAATGATCGCCAGAACCAGCACGATAAGCGGCACCGCGGCCGGCGTGGAATGCAGAAAATGCTGGGCACGCTTGACAGCCGATTTATGCTCGTCGAATGCGGCGACGCTTGTGTCGCTGCTCGACAGAACCTTTTCGAATTCTTGTGCTTGAGCCATGTTTCCTCCCCTGGGCTTCGGCCAACCGCCGACGCCGTCCACGCCTTCCGGTCTGCCGCCGGGACTATTGGCGTTTAGATCGGCACATCGTCCACCCTGAGCGGCCGGGGATCAAGCCCCCGGCCGATCGCGATCTGTTGCCGGTCAGGCCAGGCTCAGCCCCAGCACTTGGCGAGGCCTTCCTTGGTGTCGATGGACTTCACACCGTTGGCGGGCTTGTCGGTGACAAGGTTGACGCCGGTATCGAAGAAGTTCTTGCCTTCGGTCGGCTTCGGCTTCGTCCCGTCCTTGGCGAAAGTGGCGATCGCCTCGATGCCGAGCGCCGCCATTTGCAGCGGATATTGCTGCGAGGTAGCGCCGATCACGCCTTCGGCCACCGATTTCACGCCGGGGCAGCCACCGTCGACCGAGACGATCAGCACCTGGCTTTCGAGACCGACGGCCTTGAGCGCCTGGTAGGCGCCGACAGCTGCGGGCTCATTGATGGTGTGGATGACGTTGATGGTGTTATCCTTCTGCAGAAGGTTCTCCATCGCCTTGCGGCCACCCTCCTCATTGCCGTTCGTCACGTCGTGGCCAACGATGCGCGCATCGTCCTCGTCGCCGATCTTGTTGGGGTCCTTCACGTCTATGCCGTAGCCCATCATGAAACCTTGGTCGCGCAGCACATCCACCGTGGGCTGCGACGGCGTCAGGTCGAGGAAGCCGATCTTGGCATCCTTGGCCTTATCGCCAAGCGTCGCGGCGGCCCATGCGCCGATCAGCTTGCCGGCTTCCAGATTGTCCGTCGCGAAGGTCGCGTCAGCCGCATCGATCGGATCAAGCGGGGTGTCGAGCGCGATCACCAACAGCCCGGCGTCCCGCGCCTTCTTCACGGTCGGCACGATGCCCTTGGTGTCGGACGCGGTTATGAGGATACCCTTGGCGCCGTCGGCGATACAGCTCTCGATTGCAGCCACCTGGCTCTCGCTGTCGCCGTCGATCTTGCCGGCGTAAGTCTTGAGATCGACGCCAAGCTCCTTGGCCTTGGCCGTCGCACCTTCCTTCATCTTGACGAAGAAGGGATTGGTGTCGGTCTTGGTGATCAAGCAGGCGCCGACACCGGCGGCCGATGCCGTCGACGCAAAGGCCATCAGGCTCAGTCCGGCCGCGGCAAACACGGTGGATTTCAACAGTTTTGACGTGGTCACGATTTTCCTCCCATGGAACCATTTAGGATGCCGGCCAACCGGCATCTGCAGCGCGTCCGACGAAATCTCCCAGTGTCGGCGCCGATCTCAAGAGACACCAGTCCGCCAGCAGTGTCAATAATTAAATCACTCTTATTTATTATTGACAACGCAGGATTGTTCACTCACTCTAGACCAAAAGCGTTGAGGGGAAACGACGGGAGGAACAGGGTGGAGACCGGCATTACGAGGCACGGCTCGCCCGATGCGGCCGAAAGCCGCCTGCACCGCGGCACCAATCAAAGCGGCATGCGGGACCACAATGAGCGGCTAGTGCTATCGCTGGTGCGCCAGCACGGCAGCCTGGCCAAATCCGACATTGCACGTATGACCGGCCTCTCGGCGCAGACAGTGTCAGTCATCATGCGCGAGCTGGAAGAGGACGACCTGCTCGTCCGCCAGGCGCCGTTGCGCGGCAAGATCGGCCAGCCCTCGATACCTATGGCGCTCAATCCCGATGGCGCCTATTTCATCGGCCTGAAGATCGGCCGCCGCAGCGCCGAGCTGGTGCTGATCGATTTCCTCGGCAATGTGCGCTCGATGCTGCAGCATTCCTACCGCTATCCGGCGCCGCGCGAGACGGTGGAATTCGTCACAAGCGGCATGAAGAAGATGCGCGGCGAACTCACCCCGGCGCAGGACAAGCGCATTGCCGGGCTTGGCATTGCCATGCCGTTCGAATTGTGGAACTGGGCCGACACTGCGGGCGCACCGCGCGAAATCATGGACGAATGGCGCCATCGCGACATCCGCGCCGACATCCAGGCGCAATGCGAATTTCCAGTCTATCTGCAGAACGACGCCACCTCGGCCTGCGGTGCCGAGCTCGTGTTTGGCCACGCGGCGGGTGCGGCACGCGATTTCGTCTATTTCTATATCGGCGCCTTTGCCGGAGGCGGCATCGTGCTGAACGGCCGGTTGTTTGGCGGCCCGACGGGCAATGCCGGCGCGCTGGGCTCGATGCCGGTGCCCGGGCCGGACGGCAAGCCGACGCAGTTGATCGACGTGGCGTCGATCGCCATGCTGGAAAAGGCGCTCAACGGCCGCGGCGTCGATGCCTCGCATCTGTGGACATCACCGGAAGACTGGGGCGAGATCGGCGCCGAGCTCGACGACTGGCTCGCCAGCGCCTCGCAGGCGCTCGCCTATGCCATCGTTTCGGCGTCCTCCGTCATCGATTTCGAAGCGGCGGTGATCGACGGATGGATGCCGCTCGCCGTGCGCAGGCGGCTTGTCGATGCCGTCATCCACGCCATCGGCCGGATCGACGGCGAGGGCCTGAGGCTCCCGGCCGTTCGCGAGGGAACGGTCGGCATCCATGCGCGGGCGCTGGGTGGCGCCAGCCTGCCGTTATCGGAGCGCTTCCTCATCGGCTCGACCACGATTTCCCGGAGCTTCTGAGCATGCTGATCGGCATCCCGGCGCTGCTCGGCCCGGAGCTTCTGGCGATATTGCGCGCCATGGGCCATGGCGACGAGATTGCCCTGGTCGACGGCAATTACCCGGCCGAGCAGCAGGCGCAACGGTTGATCCGCGCCGACGGTCATCATCTCGTACCGGTGCTCGATGCCATATTGAGCGTGTTGCCTGTAGACGACGCCGTGCCGCAGGCGTTGTTTCGCGCCTCGGCCAAAGGCGATCCCCTACTCGCCGACCCGGTTCACCACGAGATGGAAGCGATCTGCGCCAGGCGTGCGCCGGGCCGCAAGGTGGTTGCTCTTGCCGGCGCCGACTTCTATGCACGGGTCAAGGCCGCGCACGCAATCGTCGCGACGAGCGAGCCGCGGCTTTATGCCAACATCATCATTCGCAAGGGCGTGATCTATCCGCCGGAAAGCAAGACTTCATGATCCTCTGCTGTGGCGAAGCCCTGATCGACATGCTGCCGCGGACCACGACGGAGGGCGAGCCGGCTTTTGCGCCTTATGTCGGCGGTGCCGTCTTCAACTCGGCAATTGCGCTTGGCCGGCTCGGCGCGCCCGCTGCCTTCTTCTCCGGCCTGTCGTCCGATCTGTTCGGGGGCCAGCTCAGGGAGGCGCTGGGAGCCAGCAAAGTCAGTTCCACCTATGCGCACACCTCGCCGCGGCCAACCACGCTCGCCTTCGTGCGCCTCACCAACGGCCAGGCGACCTACACCTTCTACGACGAGAACACCGCCGGGCGCATGCTGACCATCGAGGAGCTGCCGGAACTCGGCAGCGAGATCGAGGCGATGCTGTTCGGCGCCATCAGCCTGATCTCGGAACCGGCCGGGTCGGCCTATGAGGAGTTCATGCGACGCGAGCATGAGCGCCGCGTGATGATGCTTGACCCCAACATCCGGCCAAACTTCATTCCGGACAAGGCTAGGCATCTCAGGCGTATCCGCAACATGATGGCGATGGCCGACATCGTGAAACTGTCGGACGAGGATCTGAACTGGTTCGGCGAAGCCGGCGCGCATGAGGACGTCGTCCGCAACTGGCTGGACCGCGGTCCGAAGCTGATTGTCGTCACCCATGGCAGCGAGGGCGCGGTCGGTTATAGCCGCCAACACCGGGTCATGGTCGTGCCGGACAAGGTCGAGGTGGTCGATACGGTCGGCGCCGGCGACACATTCAATGCCGGCATTCTTGCCTCGTTGCACGAACAGGGTTTGCTCTCGAAGACGGCAGTCGCCAGTTTGCCGGAAGACGCCATCCAAAAGGCGCTGACGCTCGGCGCCAAGGCCGCGGCGGTGACGGTATCGCGGGCCGGCGCCAATCCGCCATGGCGGCATGAACTCGCCTGACCGGCTGGCAACACGCTCACGGACCTGGCCGCCGCGATCACTTTATGTTTCGCCGACCGGCGGGGCGGCTGTGAAAGTCCATATCGAGCCGGCCGAAGCCCGGATTTCCCCGCGTTTAAGAGGGCAGATCGGAAATAAGAGGTAACAGGCTGCGACACTTGAGCAATTCAGGGTTTTGCCCTGCGGCTTTCTCGGCCGGGCCAAGTCTGCTACCAGCGGCCGGTTATCTCGCTAAAACCGTTTGAGGCCGACATGCAGTTCATCGATCTTGGCGCGCAGCGCGAACGCATCCGCGACAGGCTGAAAGCGGCAATCGACCGGGTTGTCGATGAGGGCCGCTATATTCTCGGACCTCAGGTCACCGAATTCGAAAACAAGCTCGCCGCCTATATCGGCACCAAGCATGTGGTCGCTTGCGCCAACGGTACCGATGCGCTGCTGCTGCCGCTGTTTGCCGCCGACATCGGCCCGGGCGATGCGGTGTTCGTGCCAAGCTTCACTTTTGCCGCCACGGCCGAAGTGGTGGCGCTGACCAAGGCCGAACCGGTCTTCGTCGATGTCGATGCCGACAGCTACAATGTCGACATCGCCAGCCTCGAGGCGGCAATCGCCATGATTAAGGCGGAGGGCCGGCTGAGACCGAAGGCAATCATTCCCGTCGACCTGTTCGGCCTCGCCGCTGATTACGAGGCGATCATGGCCATCGCCGATCGCGAAGGCCTGATGGTCATCGAGGATGCGGCGCAGGCGACCGGCGGCTCGGCCGACGGCAAGATGTGCGGCTCGTTCGGCACCGTCGGCTCGACCAGCTTCTATCCGGCAAAGCCGCTCGGCTGCTATGGCGATGGCGGCGCGATGTTCACCAATGACGATGCGCTGGCCGAACAGCTGCGCTCGTTTGCTTTTCATGGCAAGGGCGAAACGCAGTACGACAATGTCCGCGTCGGCATCAACTCGCGGCTCGACACGCTGCAGGCGGCGATCCTGATCGAGAAGCTGGCCATCCTCGAGGACGAGATGGTGGCGCGGCAAGCGGTCGCCACTCGCTATGCCGAAGGTCTAGGCGATGTCGTCAAGGCGGCGCGCAATCTGGGCGCGGGCCGCTCGGCCTGGGCGCAATACGCCATCGAAACGCCGAAACGTGACGGGCTCAAGGCACATCTCGGTGAAAAGGGCATTCCGTCGGTCATCTATTATGTGAAACCGCTGCACAGCCAGATTGCCTATCGCGATTATCCGCGCACGCCGACCGGCCTTGCCGTTTCGGAAGAGCTGCCGAAGCGCATCCTGTGCCTGCCGATGCATCCCTATCTGAGCGAGGCCGACCAGGACCGGATCATCGAAACGATCCGTAACTATATCGGCTCGAATTCGGCGCATGTAGCGGCGGCATAAATTCGAAAGTTTCGAAGCGTGGTCGCGGATTACATCGACGAGTTCATCATGTTCTGCGCCGGGTTGTGGATGGCTGGCGTCGGCTTCGGATTTTTCCCGGACCCCTCTCAAGCTCGCCCCGGCCAACAGCAGGCATGATGGACCAACTTTGGAAGCCATTCTAAATGGATGGGGCCGCTGTTGATCCTCGTCGCGATAGTCCTCGCGTTCGCGGCACCTTCCTAGCGGACCCTTATTCGGCGGGCTATTCACGAGTTCGGTGCGATCAGCTTGAGCGATGGAAGAGGTACGATAGCGACCAACATCGCGAGTGAGCAGCGGCAGCCCATTGACGGCGGCGTGGGCGCCGATGAAAAAATCGGGCAGCACGCCGGAGCGCAATCCGCCCGATCTCCTGTATTGGGTAAAGACCTTCCCCGCGAGGAACAGTGCTGCCCGTGGCATCGAAGCGATTTCGAGACCAGCCTTGTCAAGAAACGCGTCGAGATCCTCGATGCGCCCGTATCGGACGGCCAACTCGGCGTAAACAGCATCGTTGATCAACAGCGGCCCATTCAGGCTTTGCGCCTCAAGCTGGGCGATCGACCAATCCGCCCAGCTCGGATCATTGGTGACAAGATCGAGCAGAACGTTGGTGTCGACCAGCGTCACACGTCGCCACGCGTCAGTGCCATGATCGCGTCGGTATCGAGACCCTTGCCGGCATGGCCCCGCAATTTCGCGAAACGGCTCGCGGGCTGCTTCTTGTCACTGCGCGTAATCACGACATTGCCGTCATCGGCGCGGCGGAAGTCGACTCTGCTGCCCGGGACGATCCCAAGCAGTTCGCGGACCGGCTTTGGAATGGTCACCTGTCCCTTGGCAGTGACTTTGGTGGTCATGTTCGAACCTCGGTAATAGCAATAATCAACAAGGTATTACCTGTCGTCTTGGATTTCAACCGCTGGACCCGTATCCATCCGTCATTTTGCGGTCGCACATTGGCCTTCTGCACCCCTGGCCCCCTCTCCCAAATCGGCCGGAGCGGCTTTGAAGATTGCCGTCAGGGGAGAATTTTTGGGATGCTTTGCTCTAAGCCGAAGCATAGTCTGCGCCTGTCTTCCCTCTAGGCTGGCTGTTTCATGAAGAAGATTGGTTTCCTCTCGTTCGGGCACTGGACGCCCTCGCCGCAATCGCAGACGCGGACCGCATCCGATGCGCTTTTGCAGTCCATCGAGCTGGCCGTCGCGGCCGAGGAGCTAGGTGCGGACGGCGCCTATTTCCGCGTGCATCACTTCGCGCGCCAGCTCGCCTCGCCCTTCCCGCTGCTGGCAGCGGTTGCGGCGAAGACCAGCCGAATTGAGATCGGCACGGCGGTGATCGACATGCGTTACGAGAACCCGCTCTATATGGCCGAGGACGCCGGCGCCGCCGATCTAATCGCCGGAGGGCGTCTGCAGCTGGGCATCAGCCGCGGCTCGCCGGAGCAGGTGATCGAGGGATGGCGCTACTTCGGCTACGCCCCGCAAGAGGGCGAGAGCGATGCCGACATGGCCCGCAGACACACCGGAGTGCTGCTCGAAGTGTTGCTGGGCAAAGGCTTTGCGCAGCCCAACCCGCGGCCGATGTTTCCCAACCCGCCTGGCCTGCTTCGCGTCGAGCCGCACTCGGAGGGCCTGCGCGGGCGCATCTGGTGGGGCGCCGCCACAAACGCCACCGCAGAATGGGCTGCGAAATTGGGGATGAACCTGCAGAGCTCCACGCTAAAATTCGACGAAGGCGGAAAGCCGTTTCACATCCAGCAGGCCGAACAGATCCGGGCTTTTCGTGAGGCCTGGAAGGCGGCCGGGCATACGCGCGAGCCGCGGGTGTCGGTCAGCCGGAGCATTTTTGGTCTGGTCGACGATCGCGACCGGGCATATTTCGGCGGCAACCAAAGCGGAGATCAGTTCGGTTACATCGAGGCGGACAGACGCGCCGTGTTCGGCCGCTCCTATGCCGCCGAACCGGACGTCCTGATCGAGCAACTAAAGGGCGACGAAGCCGTCGCCGAGGCCGATACGCTGCTGCTTACCGTCCCCAACCAGCTCGGCGTCGATTACAATGCCCACGTCATCGAGACGATCCTGACCCATGTCGCCCCTGGCTTGGGCTGGCGCTGACGAGTTTGAGCAATCGACGCAGCAGGCAGGAACCTACCCCTCCTGACCAGCTCAGGAGCCGAACAGGCGACTGTCCCAATATACGGGTTGATGCAGGCTGGCTGTGATCGAGACAAACTCCGGATGGGCCGGATTGATCAACACGTTGTTGTCGAGGCGAGCCACGACGCTTGGCACGATCAAGATCGCGCTGCGGCGCTCGACATACCACGTCTCGCCGAATTCCTTGCTCACCTTTGCCGGCATCATGTCCCACCCCGGCAGCGACGGCTGCGAAAATATCTCGTAGCTTAGCCCGCGCGGAACCATGATCTGGACGTAGTGCTGGTTGGGCGCCAGTCTCCCGCTGCCGTGCACCAGCTTTTCCAGCAACGCTGTCGAATAGTGCTCGCTGGTGTATATCACCGGGCTGCCAGGCGTGTTCCAGCGGCCGGGCGCGATCGTCGAGCCCGTTGCGTCAAAGATCGGATAGACGCCGGCAGGATCGCCGATCCTGAAGCACAGCAGCGTCCGATCGAGTATCTGCGCCGTCAAGCGGCAGTGCCGTATTTCAGGCCTGCAAGGATATCGATCACCAGCTCGGCGCCGATCTCGTTTTGGATGACCATTTCGATCGGGCGCCGGTCTTCCAGCATGGGATGAGGTCGAAATAGAAATTCACGAGCCTCATCTTCGATCTTCCAGACGTCGAGGGCCAAGTCCCATACACGAGCCACCCGTGCCACCCGCATGCCCTCTTCCGAAGACAGTCGAAGAGCGCCCCTCTTGCGACGTTCATAGGTTGCCTTTGGAACGAGGCGGTATTTGAATTGGGCATCGGCCGGTGCCAGCAATTGTGAGACGCGTTCGAGCGCGCCGATGGGCAATCCGCCTTCAATTCGAGCCATCAGCCCGAATGGCGACCGTGCAGCCGTTTCCTTAGGCGACAGCCCCAGCACGTCGGCTATATTTCCAAATGCTAACATCTCGGCTTCCCATTCATGTGAAGCATTATGTAGCCTCACATGAGGCTGAGCGCAAGCGTTCTTGCGGTCTCACGGCTGCTTCCCGTCGGCTCGTTTCAGCATCGCGAATGCGCGACTGATCCGTTGCAGCGCTGTGGCGTTGGCCAGCACTGCGTACAGCCCGAACCCACCCGCCAGAATCCAGGGCGAAGCCGCGCCTATGGCGGTCGCGACTCCGTCCGCCGCGAGCAGCACGCAAATGAACACCAGACGTTCCATCCGCTCGAAGAAATCCGGCCAACCATGGTTTTCTACGGGAATTTC
Source organism: Mesorhizobium sp. WSM4836 (assembly GCF_055811815.1). Taxonomy (NCBI): domain Bacteria; kingdom Pseudomonadati; phylum Pseudomonadota; class Alphaproteobacteria; order Hyphomicrobiales; family Phyllobacteriaceae; genus Mesorhizobium; species Mesorhizobium sp. WSM4836. The sequence continues at coordinate 164,729 of NZ_JBVVQF010000008.1, read as the reverse complement.
CAGCGCCGTCCGTGCCTTGGCGTAACTCGTGAGTATCCCGCCGGCGAACGCGAACATTGCGATCGCCCACAGATCGGCGACCCAGCCGATAGCCGCAAAGACAGCCAATTCCTGATAACGGTCGACGAGGGCATCGAAATAGCCACCAGCCTTGGTGCTCATGTTTGTCCGGCGGGCGACCGCACCGTCCAGCGCATCGAAGGTGAAAGCAAACGCCAGGCAAAGGCCAAAGACAAGGCTTGAATGGTGGTAGACGTAGGCCGCCGAGGACAAAGCGACGAGCACGAGTCCGCTGGCCGTAACCTGGTTCGGCGTCATGCCGATCCCGATCAGGGGAGAAGCGGCCTGCTCCCATAGTGGGTCGATGCGACTTTTCATGAGACCGGCGATCATGGCGGCTCCTCTGATGATGGCGTTTCACCGAGGTTTACCAGCAATTTGCGCGTTTGTTCCACCGTCGCGACCGTTCCAATTGGTCAAAGCGGGCCGAGACCGGCCTCAGCAACATTCTCAACTCGCCGCAACAGCGATTTCTTTTGGCGAATGCGGCCGGCGGATCAAGGTGCTCGCCAAGCTGACGGAGCAAATCGGCCGGTCTGGCGGTCGCACCCGAACGATGTGACTATGACTGCTCGCCCTCCGTCGGAAGCCGGCCGAAACTCGATGCATAAATTTCTGCCCAAGTTTGCCTATCTGCTCGCGACCTCTGTCGGCGCGGGATTATCTCCAATATGGCCGGGCACGGCCGGCGCAGTGGTTGGAGTGGCTGTTGCGGCAGCTCTGATAACTGCATCGCCTTGGCTGACCGTGCTTGCGTATGCGGCCCTGTTCGTCGTCGGCGTATGGGCGTCATCGCATGTCATCTCCCGTACCGGGACGGAGGACCCGCAGATCGTCGTCATCGATGAGACCTTCGGCGCCGCCGTGACACTTTCCATGTTGCCACTCGACCCACTCTGGTGGGCAGCAGGCTTCCTTGCTTTCCGGTTTTTCGACGTCGTCAAGCCTTGGCCCATCCGTGTCATGCATGACAAGGTAAGGGGTGGGGCCGGCATCATGCTGGACGATGCTGCCGCGGCTATCGTCGCTGGGCTGTTGCTGCTCCTGCTGAACGGTTTGACTGACCATTTACGATAACAGCGACATTCGGTCTGCCAAGGCCAACTGATCTATCGGAGTTTAGCGCCACAAGGAGAACCGGACCATGCGAAGCTACAGGATCGCCGCAGGAGATGGGATCGGCAAGGAAGTCGTAGCCGCCGGCCTCCGTGCGCTGGCCACGTGCGCCCTAGGCATCGGAACGCAGGAGGCATCCGCGCCGCTCACGGATGGTATTCGTGTGCCCGCGCGCGGAAACCGAACCCGTCAAGTGTTTCGGTCAGCACCTGTACGGGATCAGGCACACCGTGCGTTGACCGCCACGCGACGAAGCCGTCCGGCCTGACCAAGACAGCACCGCCGCTTTCAACCTCAAGCGCGGAAGGCCACCGATGGTCCAAGTCAATCAGATCCCCATTGGCACCCAAGGCGTGGCAGGTCAGCGTCATTCCGAGGCGCTGGCTTACGGCGTCAGCGGCCTGACACCATGCTTCATCGGCGCAGAGGAGAAGAAGGTCGCGATCGCACAAATCGAGACTCGAAATCCGCTGACCCGGCGCACTCGACCGCGAAATGCGGTAAACGCGTGCCGGGGCGGCCCGACAGCTCCGTGGATTTTTGGAACGGGTGATGGTCCGGCGTGGATTCCGGAGCCACGATGCCTGCAGTGTAGCGTTGGCCAAATACCACGTCGTAATCCTCGACGATCGCAACAGGAGGAGGCAACCGCTTCGACGGATCGTCGAACCATTTCTGCAGGCGGGCGAGCGCTTGCGCCAAAGTAGCCTCTATAACCGGCCGGCGCTCCATGTCATAGCTATCCAGCAACGAGGGATCGGCATGCCCGCGTGCTACCATCGCAAGCTTCCAGGCAAGGTTATGGGCGTCGTGGATACCTGAATTGCCACCGAAAGCGCCTGTTGGGGGCATCACATGTGCGGCATCCCCCACAAGAAACGCGCGGCCTCGGCGGAATTGGCGCGCAGTCAACGCGGCCACCTCCCAGGAGCGCGCATCGACAAGCCTCGTCGTGATGTCCGACCGGCCCGCACCTCGTATGATCAGTTCCCTGCACTTGGCTTCGTCGAAATCTTCGAGTTTCTCGCCCTTTTCGGGAAAGTACTGGAGCGCCAGAAGCCATCGTCCACCCTCCCTGGGCGTGAAGGTCCCGTTGAGGTCCGTCACGAAGCACGACGTGAAGCGCTTGCCGCCTATCGTTGGAGGCATATCTGTGTCGAAGATGACATTCATCCAATGCTGAAGGCCGCCTGCCCCGCTGCGGCTGATCTCCAGCCTCTCTCGCAGCGAACCGTTCGCACCGTCGGCGACGACCAGATAGTCGGCTGAGATGGCGTCCTTTGCGCCGGTCGCGATATCGCGAATTTCCGCGCGGACGACGGTCTCGTCCTGATCGAAAGTCACCAGCTCCGTGCTGAAACGCACGTCTGCACCGTTCCGCTCGGCGTAGCGGCGCAGAATCGGTTCCAGGACGTGCTGATCACACGTCGCCGGTTGCGTGGGACTGAGGGCACTTGCATCCGGCCACGCCGGTCCGCCCCATTGAACCTGCGGATCGGCGAGATTCCTGGCGCGCGCAATAGCGCCTGCCTGCTGGTCCCCCGTCCGATTTGCACGAATCTCATCCTCGAGGCCGAGGCTCCGGAAGACCTCCATGCTGCGCGGGGAAATGCCGGCAAATTTGTACTGGATTGACGTGTCGCGATGGCGCTCGACGAGGACGCACGCAATGTCGTTGTGAGCCAATAGGGCAGCCGCCGTCAGACCGTTCAGGCCGCCTCCGACGACGAGAACCGTGGTGTTGGTCATCTCGGATCTCCTCTCATTGCTTTGATCAACAAAATATTTTGATTGATAAACTCATATGATTGGTCCAAGTATGTGTCAAGACACGAAGGAGCGTGGAATGGGACCGGGCAAAGATCGCTTGCAGCACGCCGCCGAGGCCTGGCGCCTGATGTTTGATTTCCTGATGCGGTCCGCGCCGGACCGGTTGGCGATCCAGCAGAAATTGGGCCTGACGCCCAACGACTCGCGCGCCCTCTTCACCCTCGACAAAGATGCGGGCAAGCCGATCGGCGCATTGGCCGCTCAATGGCACTGCGACCCTTCGACGGCGACCTGGCTGGTCGACCGGTTGGAGCAGGCGGGGCTCGCCGAGCGGGTTCCGTCGCCAAGGGATCGCCGTGTCAAACTTGTCAAGCTTACGACCAAGGGTGCTGCAACCATTGAGGAATTGACAAGGGAATATCACAAGCCCCCTGCCGAGATGCTTGCGCTTACACGTGCGGATCTGGATCAGCTGATCGACCTGGTCAGAAAGTTACAGGCTGGCAAGTCCGAAGGTTGATTACGTTCCCCCGAAGGCTCCTTGAGGGGTGTCCCGTGACTTCTTGCAGCGAAGGCCGCGACTGAAACAATGGTATAGATTCTTCGTGGAACGCCCTTCAATGCGTGCCACACCCTATGGCGGCGTCACGCGAGATTGATATCGATCGCCAGGCTTTCGATCCAGCATGCGTCGGTCATCGGCCAGGCATTCTCGCGCCATTTGGCTGGTCGCCCTCGATGATGGTGCGCGCGACCGGTAATCTTGCAGCGGGCAGCCGTGACGGTGGCCATCAAGGCCATTTCGTCGTCTGTGCGCCTAATCTAACGCGGTGCCGCGTCAGGAGGCGGCCACCGCGACGAAAAGCGATTGTCCCTGCCTTTCGATGCGGAACAAGATGGGCTTTTTCTGCTGACGGGATTTCGTCCACTCTTGCTGAACATCCGATGGCTGCGTCACGTTGCGGTTGTTGGCCGAGACGATGACGTCGCCAGGCCGAAGGCCGTTCTCGGCGGCGAGGCTATTTGGCGCCACTTCCTGGATAAACACGCCGGTGCTACCCGGCGGGAGACCGAGTTGCTGGCGCGCTTCGTCCGGAATGGGGCTGAGCGACAGTCCGAGGCGTTGGTCCGCGGCTTCCGGACTCGGAACGGCACCGGTCTGTACCTCCTCGTCCTTGCGTTGGCCGACGGTCAGCTCCACCTCCTGCTGGGAGCCGCCGCGGTTCCTTGTCAGCGTCGCCTTCGATCCTGGCTTTTCGTTCGCTGCCGCCAGCGTCAAGTCATGGACGCCCTGGATGTCCTTGCCGTTGAACCGGGTGATCACATCGCCCGATTGCAAACCTGCCTTCTCCGCCGGACTGCCGGGCTCGACCGAGGCGACCAGCGCTCCCTTGATGCCCGATATTCCAAGCGCCTCGGCAAGCGACGGGGTCACCTCCTGGAGACGCACCCCGATGAAACCGCGCTCGATCCGGCCGGTGCGGATCAGCTGATCGGCGATGCTCCGTGCAGTTCGGGACGGCACCGCAAAGCCGATGCCGATGCTGCCGCCTGACGGCGAGACGATGGCCGTGTTGACGCCGATCACTTCGCCGCGCGCGTTAAACAGCGGGCCGCCGGAATTGCCTCTATTGATCGAGGCGTCCGTCTGGAGGAAATCGTCGTAAGGGCCGGCCTGGATGTCGCGCGAGCGGGCCGACAGAACACCGACGGTAACGGTTCCCCCGAGCCCGAAGGGACTGCCAATCGCGATGGTCCAGGCACCCGGCTGCATTGCGTCAGAGTCACCCCAGGCCGTGGTCGTCATGTTGGGGCGTGGATCGATCTTCAGCACCGCGATGTCCGTTGCCGGATCGCGGCCCACCAGTCGCGCCGGCGAAGTCTCCTTGTCGGAGAATACGACATGGATTTCGGTGGAGTCGGCCACGACATGATTGTTGGTGACGATGTAGCCCTCGGGACTGATCACGAAGCCGGAGCCAAGAGCTTCTCGCACCTGCGGCTGGGCAGGCCCGCGGCTGTCGAAGGGATTGAGAAAATCGTCGAGCATCGTTTGGTCCTGGATGATCTGCCTGGTCGTGATCGCGACCACGGCCGGCAGCTTCTGACGCACGATTGCGCTGAAGTCGTTCGGGATTTCCTGTGCTGAAACGGGAGCAAAGCCGCCAGCCGAGAGCATCAAAACTCCTGCGACGAGGCCGATGCACAGTCGCTTCCTGGAGGAAATGTAAGACATGATTGGTTCTCCTGCCGACCGCCTTAGCGCTGCTATCCCAGACGCAAGAACTGAGATTCACGCCGATTGTTTCACCGGCTCGAAAAAATGTTGATGGCGGGCTGAACTGAGAAGATGTGGCCTTGCGGGGCCATTGAAATTTGGTCGAAACTCTCCAAAATTTCAGCTGGTGGAAATCGCGAGAACCACCAAAATGAGGTCAACAGAGGAGACTATTCGAAGCGGAGGACCATCGATGGAACGAACCATTTCGACGAGTTTTCCCCCGATCGGGCACGAAGGCCCTGATGTTTTTCTTGACCGGTTGCTCCATCCGGCACGGCATTTCGAGCGTCCCCAGGACGTGCTGGCCGACGTGACGCTGGACGCCCAGGAGAAGCGTGCGATCCTTTCGTCATGGGCATCGGATGCCTGTGCGGTGGAATCAGTGCCGGCGCTGCGTATGCCGCCGGGAGCCACCGAACCGGTCAGCTTCGACGCCATCATGGATGCGTTGCGCCAATTGGATCAATTGAGGAGCTTCCCGGCGCCGGTCGCGGTCGTGGGGTCGACAGCATCGCCGGTTTCACAGCATCGGTCGATTGACTTTGAGCGAAACGCCGCCCCTCGCCGAGGGACCGCTGGCGAGGAACTCGCCAGCGGCATTGCTGCTTCTCCCCGCCCATTCGTCTATATATCCGGATCTCGCCTGAAAATTTTCCTACCCCCTCTTGAACGCGTAAGACGCTGTTCTAGATCAATAATAGCCGGTCGCCAGATGGGGCCGGCGTAAGTCCAGGAGGCGTCAAGGCTCTCTTGGCGTCTTCTTGTATCCATGTTGCTCAAAGGAGGATGTGGCTATGAGGACAAACCTCGATTTTACCCCTCTGTTCCGGTCCAGCATCGGCTTCGATCGCATTTTCAACATGCTCGAAAATGCGAGCCGTGTCACTGCGATAGACAATTGGCCGCCCTACGACATCGCCAAGACTGGTGAGGACGACTATCGCATCACCATGGCGGTCGCCGGCTTCTCGCAGGATCAGTTGACCATCACTCATCAGCCTAACCTGCTGGTTGTGAGCGGGTCGCAATCTGGCGACGATAACGGCCAGTATCTCTATCGCGGCATTGCCGGGCGCGCCTTCGAGCGTCAGTTCGAACTGGCCGACCATGTGAAGGTCGTCGGCGCCAGCCTGGACAACGGGCTGCTGAATATCGATCTCAAGCGCGAGCTTCCCGAAGAGATGAAACCGCGCCGGATCGCCATCGCCGGCAGCACGGCAAAAGCAGCGCCGCGGCAGATCGAAGCCGAAAAGAACGCAGCCTGAAGTCAAATCAGAAGCGACAGGCACCGGCAATCGTCCGGTGCCGCACGGTTGAACGTGGAGGTGAATGAAGATGAACATGCGTGACCTTATCCCGTGGGGCCGCAACAACAACCAGGCCCCGAGCATCTATAGCGGTGGCGATCCCTTCCTTTCGCTTCACCGCGAGGTAAACAGGCTCTTTGACGATATGTTGAGGAGCTTCGAGACGCGCTTGCCTACTACCATGGGGCAGCTTTCGCCTTTCGATAGCGGCTGGCCGAAGGTGGAGATTTCGGAGTCGGACAATGAGCTTCGCGTCACCGCCGAGGTCCCCGGCATGGAAGAGAAGGACATCGAAGTCCTGCTCGACGAAGACGTGCTGACCCTGCGTGGCGAAAAGCGGTCGGAGACCGACGAGAAGGACTACTCCGAACGCTTCTACGGTCGCTTCGAGCGGCGCATACCCCTCGGCTACGAGGTCGAGGATGACAAGGTCAAGGCGTCCTTTGCCAATGGCGTCCTGACCCTGACGCTGCCGAAGAATCCGAACGCGCAGTCCAAGGTGAAGCGCATCCCGATCACGCACTGACGCATGGAGCAAGTCGGAGGCGGCAGCCGCTGCCTCCGGCGCATCCTTCGCCAAAATGGGAGGGATGAATGATGCAGAAGCAAGAAAGAGAAGTCACACCAGTCGTAGAAAATCTCGAACCGGCAAACGACAACCGCGGGCGAGCGCTGTCATTCGGTAGATCCGAGTTCCCGTATGATGCGGTGGCGCGGATCTACAAGCCTTGCCGCTCAGTCATGACCTCGGGCCGTGCGCGGCCGAAAGGCTGGCGTCTGGCGTTCCAGCGGCGTACTGCGCCGGTGATCGAACCGTTGATGGGCTACACCGGAAGCGGTGACACGCTGACCCAGGTCGAGCTCGATTTTCCGACGGTTCAGGCTGCCATCGACTATGCCGAACGCCAAGGGCTTGCCTACACGGTTCAAGGAAGCGCGGCGGCCGAAGAATCCGATGTCGGATCTTCACATACGGAACAGCGGCTGCAGGTCGGCGCAAACGTTGTCTGGAACCGCCTCCAGTGGGCCTTGCTGCAGAGCAGCTACGGCGGGGTTTCGCAGGCGCCGCATTATGGACCGGCGCTGACGGACCCGGAGGCGCTTTATGCATCGCCAATGGAAGTGGTCGTCGATCCTCTTCTGACAGCCGACGAGAAACGCGCCATCCTGCGCAACTGGGCGTGGAACGAGTATCTGGTAGATCTCGCGACGGCTGAGGGGATGCCTGAAAACGCGCGTCCGACGCGGCTCGACGAAGTGGAATTGGCACTGCTCGCACTGGAGCCAGCTACGGCAGCGAACTTGGCCGTTTCCATTCCTGAACAGAAGCAGAAGGCAATGTGAGGTGGCGTCATGGATCCGCTGATCGTGCTCGACTGTGAAAATACCGTGCCGAACCGTTTCGCACTGGCCGTCGCCGCGGCGGGACGGGCTCGTGCGCTCAGCCGGGGTGCCGAGCCTCGCCTGACCGACAAAGTGACGGCGCCCGTCGAACTTGCCCTGCGCGAGATCGCCGGCAACCGCTTCCAGCCCGACGAGGTCAAGCCCTTCGTTCTGGCCGGTTCGGTTCCGCGCGATGGCCGGGTTCGGCCCGGCCAACGAAGAAAGCTTCGCGGCGAAGGGCAATCCCTGGCCGCCGCACCCGCCTTCGCTCAGAGGGCGGTGCACTGACCATGTCAGGAAAGGAGGATGAACAATGGAGAAATGGCTGAAAACTGAAAATCGTCCGGTGATCGATATCGTCAATGTGATCGCCGGCATAGCGCTGGTACTGTCGCCTTGGTATCTCGGATTTGCGGCTGAAACCTATGCGGCCTGGAATGCCTGGATCGCCGGTGCGGTGATTGCCCTGATCGCCGTGGGTGCCCTGGTTGCTTTCCATGCCTACGAGGAATGGGCAAACCTGGTGGTTGGGCTGTGGACGCTGATCTCGCCTTGGGCCCTCGGTTTTTCGGCCCTGGCAACGGCCATGTGGGTACATGTGATCGTGGGTGTCATCGTGGCGGCCTTGGCTGCCGGAAGCCTCTGGTTCTTCGGCATCGTCCGCTTTCAACGGCCTGACCAGCATCTCCGGCGGGCCCGGGTTTCCGGGCCCGCTTTTTTCAAGCGCCATGGATGCGGTCTTCCATGGTAGACATTGCGGCCAGGCACATCGGCAGCCGAAGCCCAGGCCGCTTTTTCACCAACGTGTATTGAGCCGGATCTCGCTCTGCATTTGCAGCTCGTCATTTCCTGTGCTTGGCGCGCGGGGAAGAAAGAGATGAACGCTTGTTCCCTCGCCGACCGCACTCTCGATCCGAACATGCCCCCCGGACTGCTTGATGAAGCCGTAGACCTGGCTAAGCCCAAGTCCGGTTCCCCGGCCATCGGCCTTGGTGGTAAAGAACGGCTCGAACACCTGGGCCAGAACCTCCTTGCTCATCCCGCACCCCGTATCGCTGACCGTGACCCGAACGAAAGAGGCTCCCAGAGCGGGCGCGTCGTCGATGTCGCCGGGAGTATCGCTGGTCTCGATAGCCAGCATGCCCCTGCCAGCCATCGCGTCCTTGGCATTCACAGCCAGGTTCAGGATGGCAACGTCGAGCTGATTGGCGTCGACGACGACAGGGCCAAGTGCCGGATCCAGCTCAAGGCTGATGCGGATCCCGTTCCCCAGCGTCCGCTCCAACAGCATCGTGACGGCTTCGATTCGTCCATTCAGATCGATCGTCTCCGGATACAGCGACTGTCCGCGAGAGAACGCGAGCAATTGCTGCGTGAGCGCACCGCCGTTTTGCGTTCGTTTGAGCAACTCTTCGATCAGCACCGCCGTGTTCGGATTGGCAGGATCCTCGCGCAGCTGCTTCTGAAGCAGTCGCAGCCCCGATTCGAACACCGCGAGCAGATTGTTGATGTCGTGAACGATGCCGGCAGCGAGCCGGCCGATCGCTTCGAGCTTCTGCGATTGACGTCGACGCTCCTGCTGCGCGCGTTGCGCGGACACGTCGCGAAGGCTGGCAAGCAGCGCCGGCCTACCGTCCCAGCTAAGCTCAACCGTCCGCATTTCCACTTCGGCTGGTGCTCGATTGGGTCTGTGGACGGTGATTTCCGTGGTTTCACCCGATATGACCGGCCGCCCGAGGGGAATATGGACGAGATCGGCAGCCGGATAACCGAAGATCGCGGCGGCCGCCGGATTTGCATAAAGCACCGTTCCCGACAGATCGACGACGAGAACCCCGTCGGCCGTGGTTTCGATCAGCCGTCGAAAGTCGAGCTGGCTGATGCCCGTCAGACTTGCGTCGCCGTATTGGTCGGAGATTTCGGCTGCGCCGCGCGCCATCTCAACGCTCCTCACGCCGAGGACGCGGCGAAGTCGCCGAACACATCGGGTGCGCCGTCGAAGGGCTGACCGAGATGCATGCCGGCTCCGTCGATTGTGAACCGCCGAATCTGCTTGTCATGCTCGCTGCCGCGCATTTTCAGCACCATGATCCCGCGATGCATGAAATCCCCTTCCTGGATGTACCGCAACAGGATGATCGAGTCCGTGAGGGTTGAAATATGCTGTTCGCTGGCACTCTGGCCGCCGACGAGCGACTTGTTGGTGGCCGTGCAAAGGCCAGCGATCTCGTGTTTCTTGATGAAGGAAGTGAGACTGATCAGGAATTCCCGGAAGCCGTTCTCCGGCGCGATCCGTTCCAATGCCGACAGGCTGTCGATAGCGATCCGGTCAGGTTTGAACTCCTCAACGAGTTCGCGGACCATCAAGAGGTGGTCTGGCAGGTTCTGCGCTTCGGGGTAAATGCAAACGACCTTCAGCCGGCCATCCGCCTCCATGGCCTGGAAATCGACGCCCCAGCCGCGCGCATTGCGGAATAGCTGGCCGCGGCTCTCCTCGTAGCCCACCAGCAAGGCACGTTCGCCAGCCGCTGCGCCGCCTGCCAGAAAGTTTGTCACCAGCAGCGTCTTTCCGGTGCCCGTCGCACCGCTGACGAGGGTGACGCTGTCGCGGAAGAATCCACCGCCACACATCCTGTCGAGTTCCGGAGTGCCGCTCGTCACCCGTTTCGTGCTCGATTGCTGCTCGAGCCGCAATGAGGACAGCGGCACCGCCACTATGCCTTGCTTCACCACAAGCGTGATCGGCACCTCGCCCTCGACGTGGCGGCTGCCCCGCATTTTGAGAACTTCGATCGTGCGCCTGCGCCGCTCGCGGTCGAGCGCGTTGCGCAGGATCACGACATTGTCGGCAACGAACTCCTCGATTCGGTGGCGGGAGATCTCGCCATACTCGCTGTTGCGTTCGGCCGTCATCAGCACCGTCAAACCTTCCCTTTTTAGCGCTGTCGCGATGCGAAGGAGCTCCCGACGCACCGACGTCTGCTCCGCCACGAAGTGGTCGAAGAGCTGGGTGACGGAATCCAGCACGATGCGCTTCGCCGCGGCGTTTCGCGCAGCGTGCAGGACACGCGTCAGCAAGCCTGACAAATCGAAATTGCCGATAATCATCTGGTCGTGGTCACGCGGGCTGGCGTCGACGAAGACCAGCTTGTTGGTCTCCCGCCAACGGCGGATGTCCCAGCCGAAGCTGGCCATGTTGACCTCGATCTCGACCGGCGATTCCTCGAACGTGACGAAGACGCCGGGCTCGTCGAGCACGGTGATGCCGTGGGCCAGAAACTGCGTCGCAAATACAGTCTTGCCACTGCCGGGCGTGCCTCCGACGATAGTGGTGCGCCCGCGCGGCAGGCCGCCCATCACAAGATCGTCGAAAGCCTCGATACCGGTCCTGACGCGTTCGAGCACGGGATCGATGAGGATCTCTTCAGCTGTGGTCATAGCCACTGTCCTTCTTGCGATAACCGAAATAGTCGAGAACCTGAGCGATGTTGCTGATGTCGCCAATCAGCCGGCGTGGAGGGGTGGTTGACTCATCCGAGAGCGTCGGCGTCGCTAGAATGCCGGCCCTTTCCGCCTCTTCAGGATGCGCGAGGACGTCGACGACCTGGATTTCGATACTGCCGCCCAACTCCTCCACTATTTTCAGACGGCTTTCCAGCGCCCGACGGGCGCCCGGCGCATCGCCGGCGACATACAGGCGAAGCAGGCCGTTGGCCCCTGGATTGGACCGATGACTGACGCTCATGTTCACGCCTTGCTGCAGGGAGTTGCAGTTTTCGGCGTGCGCGAGCGCCACGCCACGGAATCCAGTCGCCGGCATTTTTCTTCCCTGAGCAGCCGTCGGTCTGCCTGGAAGCCGATGCACCCGCGGCTCGCGCTCGGTGAGGCCTGGATCAGCGCCCCTGTGCAATTTGTAGATAGCTGCGCCCGCCTCGTCTGCGCACTTGTGAACATTTCTCCGCGCCGGTCGTTGTAAATGCCGCCCTTTGGGGAAGAGGAGTGCGATGGAGAACCCTCGAAAACGATCGGACCCGATCGGAAACAACCTGCTTCGGGCCCTCAGAGCTGAGGACTGGGAGATCCTGCAACGGAGGCTCGAACAATGGTCGGCGCCCGCCGGGACCTTGCTGCACGAGCCAGGCGATGCAGTCCGCTACGCCTATTTCCCGCGCGGATCGGCCCTGGTCTCCTACCGCGTCGTGCTGAGCGACGGGCGAGCGATCGAGACTGCGCTCATCGGACGTGAAGGAGCGGTCGGCGGCATCGTCAGCCAAGGCAGACTTCCGGCGTATGCACGGGCCGAAGTTCAACTCGGCGGTTCATTCTTCAGGATCGACCTGCACCATCTCGAAGAGGCCAAATTGCGTTCCTTGACATTGCGACACCTGTTTGCCCGCTACGCTGATTGCCTGATGGCGCAGGTATTCCAATCCGTCGCCTGCAGCGCAGCGCATTCGATCGAACAGCGCACGGCGAGATGGCTTCTGGCCGCAACGGAACGGACGGGAGCCGAAGACCTGGCGGTGACACAGGAACAGCTTGCAACAATGCTGGGAGTAGGCCGCTCCTATCTGAGCCGGGTCATTCGCGACCTGCGGCAGCGCGGCGTCATCGAAACCCGGCGCTCCCGGCTTGCGGTACGCAGTCCAGAAGGACTGCGCTCGCTTGCCTGCGAGTGCAATGCGGCCGTCAGCCATCATTTCAACGACGTTCTGAAGGGGGTCTATCCGGCGGAGGAAAACGGCATGACGGGTTCGCCGGGCATGCCGCACAGGAAAGGACAATGACTGACCCATTATCGTCGCCGGCTGGTCTGAGCCCCCACTTTTTTGCGCCGGACCCTGTCTACACCGATGCCGCGCGGGCTGGGCGACCTATATCCGTTTCCCTCTGGAGGCTGCCATGGACATGAGCAACAGAAAGACGCAGTTCAATATCTGGTACTGGATCGCTGCGTTCGTGGGCGTGATGGTCGTCCAGTACATCTATGCCACGACGCAGCACGTCGCCCAGATACCGTACAGCCAGTTCGAGACCCTGCTGAACGCCGGCAAAATCGCCGAGGTGCAGGTTTCGGACCGCTTCATCCAGGGCCGCTTCAAGGAGCCGCAAGACGGCAGGCCGCTATTCATCACCACACGCGTCGAGCCGAACCTCGCCCGTGACCTGCAGCAACATGGTGTCACGGTGACCGGCCAGGTCGAAAGCACCTTGCTGAGCGACCTGCTTTCCTGGGTCGTGCCGGTGCTCGTCTTCTTTGGGCTGTGGATGCTGCTTCTAAGACGCATGGACGGCGGCGTCGGAGGTTTGATGCAAATTGGCAGGAGCAAGGCCAGAATCTATGTCGAAGCCAACACCGGGGTGACGTTCGACGATGTGGCGGGGGTCGACGAGGCCAAGGCCGAGTTGCAGGAGATTGTGGATTTTCTCAAGAACCCGGGCGAATACGGCCGCCTTGGAGGCCGAATGCCCAAAGGCGTGCTGCTGGTCGGCCCGCCGGGCACGGGCAAGACCCTGCTCGCCAAGGCCGTCGCGGGGCAAGCCAAGGTTCCGTTCTTCTCGATTTCCGGTTCGGAGTTCGTGGAGATGTTCGTGGGGGTCGGGGCCGCGCGCGTGCGCGATCTTTTCGAACAGGCGCGGTCCAAGGCTCCCGCGATTATCTTTATCGACGAGCTCGACGCGCTTGGCCGCGCCCGCGGGACCATGGTCGGCGGCCACGACGAGAAGGAGCAGACGCTCAACCAGCTTCTGGTCGAACTCGACGGTTTCGATCCACAGATCGGCGTCGTGCTGCTGGCCGCGACGAACCGTCCTGAAATCCTCGATCCGGCACTTCTGCGCGCCGGCCGTTTCGACCGCCAGGTGCTCGTCGACCGGCCGGACAAACAGGGTCGCATCAAGATCCTGCAGGTGCATATGAGCAAGGCCAAGCTGGCGACCGATGTCGATGCGGAAAAGGTCGCCGCGCTGACGCCCGGGTTCACCGGTGCCGACCTGGCCAATCTCGTGAACGAGGCGACGTTGCTCGCCACGCGCCGCAAGGCGGATGCAGTAACGATGGAGGATTTCAACAATGCGGTCGAGCGCATCGTCGCGGGACTGGAGAAACGCAACCGGCTCCTGAACCCGAAGGAGCGCGAGATCGTCGCCTATCATGAAATGGGTCATGCGCTGGTAGCCATGGCACTGCCTGGCGTCGATCCGGTGCACAAGGTGTCGATCATACCACGCGGCGTCGGCGCGCTCGGCTACACCATCCAGCGTCCGACCGAGGACCGCTTCCTGATGACACGCGAGGAGCTGGACAACAAGATGGCGGTGCTGCTCGGCGGCAGGGCGGCCGAATGGATCGTATTCGGCCATCTGTCCACCGGAGCCGCCGATGATCTCGCCAAGGTGACCGACATAGCGCGCGCCATGGTGACGCGTTACGGCATGTCGGCAAAACTCGGGCACGTGGCGCTGGAAAAGGACCCACGCTCGTTCCTGAGCCCCAACCCGCTCGCCGGCGGCCCGCGCGAGCACGATTACGGCGAAGCCGCCGCCGATGCCATCGACACGGAAATACGCGACATTGTGGCGGCCGCGTTCGAACGAACCGTCAGCCTGCTCACCGAGCGGCGCGACGTGCTGGAAAGGGCGGCACGCAGGCTGCTCGAGACCGAGACGCTCGACGAGACTGAGCTTGCGTCGCTGGTCGGAGACGTCTCGGCGGCGGATCGTGCTGTACGGGAAGGTTCCAGTCCGTCTTCGGACAAGAGGAAGCCTGCGCTGCAGCCGGCCAGGACCGCGGCTGCGATCCCCACGCGCGGATCGGGGAAATTTCGGACGCAATGATGTTTCGGACTGCTTCCGACCGCATAGAGCGCTCGTGCAAAGCCGTGCCGCACGCCACGACGGTGACACGCAATCGACATCAAACTAGGCTTTCGAAATCCAGTATGTGTCGGTCACCAACCAAGCGTTCTCGAGGCCATTTTTTGGTCGCCCTCGGTGATATTGCGCGAGACGGGTGACCTTGCCTCGCGCAGCCTTGAGGGCGTCCATCAAGGCCTTTTCTTCGTCACTGCGCCTGGCTCCGCTGCAGGGGTAAAACCCGCATGGCACAAGTGATCGTACGGGAAACGTATCGCCAGCCCTTTCCAGAAGCATCATGAAACCTCGTCGGTCTTCACCTGTGAACGGCAATGCCATCCGGCCAGCGTCGGACAAATTTGAAAGCCACCGTTCCGGCACATGCGTCACTCCGGCAAAGGCGACCACGACATTGAGGTCTGGCAGATCAATCGCCTGCGTTGCATCACCGGACGTCACTTCGACATGCGCATAATGAGCAAGATTGCTTTGCGCGCGCCGGGCTAGTTCTTCGTCGATCTCATAGGCGATCACGCGTCCTTGAGAACCCGTCAGTTCAGCGAGGATGGCGGTGAAATAGCCGACACCTGCGCCCACCTGAAGGACGGTCTGGCCGGGAGTGATATTCAGATGGTCGAAAACCAATGCCCAAAGCGACGGCAAGCCGCTGTTTAGTCCGCGTTTTTCGTCAAGCAAGACCAGAACGTCGTGGTAAATCTCATGAACTGCGGCTGAAGGGCTCGTGTGGACCGCCCCGATTTGCAATCGCGAATGGATGCGCCATGGTCCGTTGCCAAGGTAGTGTTCGCGCGGAATCTTTGCGAAGGCCTCGATGACCGCAGGATTGTGCAAGACGGGTGACGCGACACGCAGGTCTTCGGCAAACCAACGGCGCGCTTCACTGGCATGGGTTCTTGTGGGCATGGAATATCGGCTCCCGGTTTGCGCGTACCGAGTCATGCTCTCAGAAAATCGAACGGCGGCAAAGGGCACCTGTCCCCCCATGGACGGGGCGATACGCGCTGTCCGTTTGCGATCAAGTGCGGTTTGGCCGAGCGCCTTCCGCGAGACTGTAAACCGTAGAACACTCTGCCGGACGATCACATCCTTCGGCTGGCCAGCAGCTTTGTGAGCCAGTCCGGATCCATCTCCGGCACGGAGGATAAAAGCCGTTCAGTATAGGGGGGATGCGGCGGCGTGAGAATTTCGCTCTTTAACCCCTGCTCAACGACTTTCCCTTGGTGCATGACCACAATCTCGTCGGCGATCGCCCGCACGGTGGCAATGTCATGGGTGATGAAAATGTAGCTCATGGCGAGCTCGCGCTGAAGCCGCATCAAGAGCTTCAGGATTTCCTCCTGCACTATCTGGTCGAGGGCGGATGTGATTTCGTCGCAGATGATGAGTTCCGGATCGGCGGCCAACGCCCGGGCGATGCAAACGCGCTGCTTCTGGCCCCCCGACAGTTCGGCCGGCAGACGATCCAGGTAAGTTTCGCTCATCTCGACCATGTGTATGAGTTCGCCGATCCGCCGATCCCGCTGCGCTCCCTTGAGGCCAAGATAGAATTCAAGCGGCCGAGCTATGACTTCTTCGACCGTCTGGCGCGGATTTAGCGCGTTGTCGGGCATTTGATAAATCATCTGTATGCGACGCAGTACCTCTTTTGGGCGCGTCTTCAGGGTCTTGGAAAGGGCCTGGCCGGCAAAGGAAATTGACCCCGAAAGCGGCGGCAACAGGCCGGTAACGACGCGCGCGAGCGTCGATTTCCCGGAACCGGATTCGCCGACCACAGCCACTGTTCTTCCACGCGGAACTTTGATGGAAACATCCTGGAGCACCTTGACCGTCCGCGCGTAAGCCGCGGTGACCTTGTCTATGGTAAGCAGATATTCATCAGCCGGAACTTCGGGCTTGGCGAGCTTGCGCACGGCCCAGAGCGTTTTGGTATATTCCTGGCTGGGCGAAGCGAGCATCTGGCGCGTTTCTGCCTCCTCCACGGTAAGTCCATCGCGCAAAACCATGATGCGATCCGCCATTTGCGCCACCACCGCCAGATCATGCGTCACATAGATTGCAGCGGTGTTGAATTCCTCCACGATGTTGCGAATGGAGGCGAGAACTTCGACCTGCGTCGTCACATCGAGCGCCGTCGTTGGCTCGTCGAAGACGATGAGGTCCGGACGGCAAGCCATTGCCATTGCGGTCATTGCCCGTTGCAACTGTCCGCCGGAAACCTGATGAGGATAGCGAAAGCCGATGGTCTCGGGATCTGGAAGCTGAAGACGCCGATAAAGATCGACGGCACTCCGGTTCGCTTTCTCTCGGCTGGCAATCCCATGCGCCACCACAGTTTCGACAGTCTGGTCGAGGAGCCGGTGGGCCGGATTGAAAGAGGCTGCGGCGCTTTGCGCGACATAGGCGATACGGGAGCCTCGGAGGCGACGCCGCCCTGTTTCGCTGAGTGCCAGAAGATCGATCCCGTCGAACAAGATCGAGCCCTGTGTAATACGGCAGCCCGGCTTGGCGTAACCCATCGCGGCGAGGCCAATGGTGGACTTGCCGGCGCCTGACTCGCCGATCAGGCCAAGAACCTCCCCCCGCTTCAGCGACAGATCGACCCCGCGGACAATGGGATGCCACCGCTCGTCCGAGAAACCCTCCACATGCAGATTGCGGATCTGAAGCAGATCCTTGCCTTTTTCGCGCGAGGCCGGATCGCTACCTTTCATCGCGCAACCCGCTTGTTGCGTGCAGGAACCAGTCGACGACGAAATTCACGGAGACCGTGAGGAGAGCGATGGCGCCGGCCGGCAGCAGAGGCGTGACATCACCGTAGGTGATCAGGGTCGCATTCTCGCGCACCATCGACCCCCAATCAGCGGTCGGCGGCTGAATACCGACGCCCAGGAAGGACAGTGCCGCGATCGTGAGAAATACGAAGCAAAATCGCAAGCCGAACTCCGCGACCAGCGGCGGCATCACGTTGGGAAGGATTTCCTTGGCGATGATCCATTTCGGGCCTTCGCCGCGCAATCGCGCCACTTCGACATATTCCATCACTGCCACGTTAAGCCCGACGGCGCGCGCGAGCCGAAAGACGCGGGTGGAATCGAGCAGCGCTATGATGATTATCAGGCTGGTGATCGACGAGCCGAAGATCGAAAGCAGCACCAGGGCGAAGATCAGGCTTGGGATCGACATCAACACGTCCACCGCACGCGACAGTATCTGGTCGAGCCATCCCCTATACAATGCGGCTAGAAGGCCGAGGGAGACGCCGACCGCGAAGGACAGCAGCGTGGTCGCCACAGCGATACCGATGGTGTTGCGCGCACCGTAAATCAAGCGTGTGAGCATATCGCGGCCGAGCTGGTCGGTTCCCAGTTTGAACTGCTGGCTCCACGGTGCGAAGGCTTCGCTGAAGACCTGTGTTTCGCCGTATGGGGCGATCCAGTGCGCGAAGACCGCAACGATGACATAGCCGATGATCACAAGGATGCCGAACCAGGCACTGAAGGGTGCCTTCTTCAGCGCCGTTTTGGCCCGGGTGGCGCGCGAGCGCCTCAGCCTGTGAACCTGAGTGAGGGGTTCGTAGCTGGTCATCGTGGATGCAAGAGCCTGGGATTGGTGGCGATGGAAATGATATCGGCGGTCAGATTGAGGAGGATATAGGTCGCCGCAAAAATCAAGGCGCAAGCCTGGACAACCGGAACATCCCTTGATTTGACCGCGTCAACCATCAGCTGACCGATGCCGGGATAGACGAACACCACTTCGACAACGACCACTCCGACGACGAGATAAGCAAGATTGAACGCCACCACCGTGACGATCGGAGCCCATGCGTTGGGCAAGGCATGCCTGAGTACGATGGCGATGGGCGACATTCCCTTGAGACGCGCCATGTCGATGTAGGGGCTTGCCAGCATGTTGATGATCGCCGCTCGTGTCATTCTCATCATGTGCGCCACGATGACGAGCGTAAGCGTGGTCGCCGGCAAGGCCACTCTCCAGACATGCTCCCAGAACGGGGTCTGGTCGTTCACATTCGACAATGTCGGGAACTTGGGAACTGCGTTGAGTATCCAGTTCAGTGACACTGCGAGCCAGTGCGGTAGGGATTGTGCGAACTCGGATCCGATGAACGTGTCGCGCGAGATGACGAGATAGGCAAGCATATAGGCGACGAAAAACTCCGGGAACGAAATGGTTGTCAGCGTCACTGCGTTCACCAGCCGGTCGAACCAGCCATTGCGGTAGAGCGCAGCGAGGATGCCAAGTCCCAGGGCCAGCGGAACTGCGATCAGCGCGGTCATCGACGCGAGGAACATCGTATTGTAGAGGCGTGGCGCGATGATCTCGGCGACGGTGCGCCGATATCCGGTGCGGCTCGCGAACGAAGAGCCGAAATCACCCTGGAGCATCTGCCCGACCCAGACGAGGTAGCGCTCGACGGGCGGACGGTCGATACCAATTTCTCGCTGGAAGGCGGCGACCGTTTCGGGTGTCGCGGATTGCCCGAGCGTCGCCTTGGCGAAGTCGCCCGGCAGCATTGCAATCGCCGAGAAGATAATGATGGACACGATGAACAGCGTGACCAGGCCGAGGCCAAGGCGCTGCAGAACCGTTCTTGCGACGGGGTTCATTTGCACGCGTTTCCCGTTGCCGCCGCTGCCCTGCCCCACCCGGCAGGGCACGCCGAGACGAACCGGACCCTCGCAACCGTCGCGCGTCCGGCCCGCACTCTCACGCAGTGGCGATCCACCAGCGTTCGGCCATCTTCAATCCATCGTTCTCCCAGTTCGGCGCCACTTCGCCATGTGCGAGCTTATTGGATTTGGCGCTGACGAAATTGTTGAAGACCAGCACGATGCTGCCCCCATCATCATGGGTCAGCTGCTGCATCTCGGCATACATTGCCGCCCGCTTTGCCTCGTCCGTCTCAGCGCGCGCTTGGGCAAGCAACTCATTGAAGCGGGGATTTTTCCAGAACGACTCGTTCCAGCTGGAGTCTGCGGCGAAAGCTTGCGTGAACATCCAGTCGGCCGTCGCGCGACCGCTCCAATAGGAAGCGCACCAAGGTTTCTTGAGCCAGACATTGTCCCAATAGGCGTCCTCGGCCTCACGCACGACGTTTACGTCGACGCCGCACTGGGCTGCCGTCTCGCGGATGAGCGCAGCCGCGTCCACCGCGCCGGCAAAGGCGGCATCGGCGACCGAGAGGTCCACCTTTAGTTTTTCCATCCCGGCCTTTTTCAGATAATGCTTGGCTTTTTCCGGATCGAAACTGTGCTGCGGCTGCGGATTCGTAGCGAATTTGATCGCTGGCGCGATCGGGTTGTCGTTGGCCACAGTGGCGTGGCCGAGAAAGATCTTATCGACGATCTCCTGACGGTTGATCGCCCATTTCAAAGCCATTCGGACGTCCGGATTGTCGAACGGCGCCATCGTGACATTCATCGGCAAGGTATAGTGGCCATAGCCGGTGACCTCGACGATCTCCACCTTGGGGTTGCGTTTCAACATGCCGAGGGTCTTGAGGTCGGCGCGGCCAATATAGTCCACCTCCCCTGTCGATAGCGCGGCCATGCGAGCGGCGAGATCAGTGATGGCGATGAACTCCACCTCGTCGAGATAGGGCTTGCCGTTCTTGAAGTAGTTCGGATTGCGCTTGAGCTTGGCCGATACACCGGGCTGGAAATTCTCGAGCACGAAAGCACCGGTGCGAACGCCGGATCCCCAATCCGCCTTGCCGTCCTTGGCCGGCATGATGACCAGATGGTAGTCACTCATGATGTAAGGGAAATCGGCATTGCCGCTCTTCAACGTGAAGACAACCGTCTCCGGGCCGTCCGCCTTGACGCTGGCGACGGGCTCAAGCAGCGGCTTCGCTGCCGATTTGGTTTCGTCGCCCATATGATAGCGCAGCGAAGTCACGACATCGTCCGCCGTCACATTCTTGCCGTTGTGGAAGGTTGCGCCCTTGCGCAGCTTGAAGACCCAGGTTTTGGCGCCATCGGATGATTCAAAGCTCTCGGCCAGGTCCGGCTGGACGTTGCCTTTCGCGTCGACCTCGGTGAGGCTGTTGGACATCGAGCCCGAGAACGCGGTTTGTGTGAATGTGTCCAGGTAACCGGCCGGATCGATCGAATCCGTCGTTGCGCCATGTGCCATGCCGAGCTTCGCAAAGCCGCCCTGCAGCGGTTCGGCCCGGGCCGTGCTGACGAAGAGCTTGTCCGCGGCGGTGAGCGTCAGCCCAGCGGCCAGCCCAAGATGAATGAAGTCGCGACGGGAAATCTTGCCGCGGCCAATGTGGCTTTGAGCGATACCAAGCTTGTATTCAGATTCTGACATTTGACTCTCCCATTGCGGATTTTCCGCGTTATTGTTCGTCAAGCACCTGTGAAGAAATCTGCTCTTCAGCCGCGATCACCCTTTCTTCTGACCGCGCAAATCCGCACCCCGATCAGGCTGTCACATAGATGCTGCCCGCCTCGACGGTGACTGGAAATGTGCGCGCGCGAACGGACGGATCGACCAGGGCCGCGCCTGATTTGATGTCGAATTCCCAGCCATGCCAGGCGCAGCGCACGATCTCGTTTTCGCGGTGATAGATGAATTGCGCCTCTTCGACCGGTGCAGTTGTTCCGCATTGCGGCCCCTCGCAAAGCGGAGCGCCGCGGTGCGGACAAACGTTCAGCAGCGCGTGGAATGAGTCTCCGACGCGAAAGACGCCGACCGAAAGGCTGCGGATCTTGGCGATGAAGGGAGACCCTGTTTCGATCTCGTCGACGCGGCAAATGTATGTCTTCTCGGGCATCGTCTGCTTCCTCAGGCGGCATTCGCCGCTTGCGCGCGGGGAATGCGCTTGTAGACCTCCAGCGCATTCAGGCCCATGATCTTGCTCTTCCAGGCGGGAGGGATTTGCAGCGTGTTGGCGTCGTCGTAATCCCAATGCGGATAGTCGGAGGCAAACATCAGCGTGTTTTCGCCGTCCATCGCCTCGAGAGTGGACCAGAGATGCTGGAGGTTTGCGGGCTGCTCCAGCGGCTGCGTGGAAAAGCGGATGTTGCGCCGGCAATATTCCGACGGCAGCATCTTCAGCCATGGCGTCTCTTTGCGCAGCGCTTTGTAATCGGCGTCAAGGCGCCACAGTACCGACGGCACCCAGGCGACACCGCATTCGATGACCACGAAGTAGAGGTCCGGCCATTTTTCAAAGACGCCATGCGCAATCATGCTCGCGACATGTGAAATCGCCGACATGTGCAGGATGGCATGGGTTTCCCAGAAAAATGTCGTCGGGGCCGGAGCAATCGCGGTCGAATTCACGCCGCCATGGCCGCCCAGATGAATGGCAAAGGGCAGCCCCACTTCGGCACAGGCTTCGTAGATTGGATGGTAAAACGGATCGCCATAGGGCTTGACGGAGCCTTGCGAGGCAAGAACTTGAACCATGCGCGGATGATTGCCCAGGCGGCGTATCTCGGCCGCCGCGAGCTTCGGATCCTGTGGCGCGATGATGATCGAGCCCATGAAGCGGTCGTCCTTCGGCAGCCACTGGTCGATCTGGTAATCATTGTAGGCGCTGACGAGCGCGCTGGCATAATAGGGATTGGCGAGGGTAGAAGCCTCGATCGGCTCATCGCCGGTCAGGATCGCCACATCGACCTTGTACTTGTCGAGGTGCTTGTCTTTCATGATGAAATAGTTGTCGACTTCCGTTTTCGGACGGACGTCCTTGCGGGAGAAGTCCTGCGGATGAAACCAGGGACGATGGCCATGCGGGAAGGCGCCAACGGGACCTGTCTTCTCGCCTTCGACGAACATGTCCTTCCATAGGCCGGAAAGGTAAGGCTCCAATACGGTCGCGCTTGACCAGTAATTGTGACAATCGCAGTCGACTATGAACACGTTGATCAGCTCCGTAGCTTCAGCCTGGCCGATCTGCCGGCCGATTTCACCGCGTGCAGCTTCCGCCTTGAGTATTGTTTGATCAAGCTTATGATCCTGCGCAATATGATCGACTTTTTCGATCGGGAGGTCACGTGCAGCTAGATCACATCGAAACCTTTCTCGACATCATCGAGTCGCGAAACTTCAATCGTACCGCCGACCGGTTGGGGTTGACCCAGTCGACGATCAGCACCCGCATCAAGAATCTGGAGAGCGCGATCGGGTCCGAGCTCTTTCTGCGCGGGCGCGCCGGCGCTGAGCCGACGGCCGCCGGGCGGCGGTTCGAAGCCTATGCCAGATCCCTGCTGTCGACCTGGTCGCAAGCTCGACACGATGTGCGAGCGTTCAACCGTTTCGAGGGCACGTTGCGCATCGCCGCACAGGTGGGCATGACCCGCTCGGTGCTGCCAGGATGGGTCGAGACACTGTGCCAGGCGCTTCCCAAATCCTCGATCCATGTCGAGTCGGATTATTCGAACCAGATGGTCAGCGATCTAAGCATGGGAAATCTGGATATCGCCGTGCTTTATGCGCCTCGCTATCTGCCTGAGATCGCCTACGAACATCTGATGGTCGAGGAATATGTAATGGTTTCGACGGCTGCCAGAACGCTGTCCGACGTCGACCCTGAAACCTACATTCGCCCGGGCTACACCGCCGTGCTGGAAAAGACGCACGCAGAGCTGCTGGCCGAGCTGGCGATCTGCCGGCTTTCGACGGGATCGGAAACTCTGGCGGAAATCATGCTCCGACGAACCGGCGGCACCTGCTATATGCGTAGCGACGATGCGCGCAGGTTCACTGCCGAGCTCCCATCGTTCCTGGTCGAGGGAGCGCCGACGCTGCATCAGGCAGTCCACACCGCGATACTCGCGCGCCGCAAACACGAACCCATTATTCGCAAAGGCATCCGAGCTCTCCAGGTGGCCGTAATGTCACTGGAAGTTTAATCGAAATTGCCGATCATAAAGGTGGGATTGCGCGGCTGTTCAGCGGGTTTTGAAATGGCATCTTGGCTCGACTTCAAACCCGAGTTCAATGATGAATGCACACGCGGCCCTAGGAGCCCCCGGCTTCGCCCCAACAAAGCGTCATCGGCAGTGGGCACAGACCACGCCGCAGCTTGTGCTCTGCCGGCGCGTGATTGAGGAAACGCACGATGTGAAAACATTCGTTCTCACACCCGCTTCAGATCGGATGTTCTGCTTCAGCGCTGGCCAGTACGTTGTGGTGCACCTTACGATCGACAGTGCCGCGGTGACGCGCTCCTACTCTGTTTCGTCACCGCCGACGCGACCGCTCGACCTGCAGATCACCGTTAAACGGACGCCGGGCGGGCTCGTTTCGAATTGGCTCCATGACAATTTGAGGCCGGGCGATGGAATCGAGATCGAAGGGCCGCTCGGCTCGTTCAATCTCGACGATCTGCCGCACGCAAAGTCCCTCTTCCTTTCAGGTGGCAGCGGGATAACTCCCGTCATGTCGATGCTGCGCGCACTTACCGACCGCGCAGCCGACCAGGATATCCGCTTCATTCACAGTGCGAGAACGCCGGACGACATCATCTTTCGGCTAGAACTGGACGCACTTGCCGCTCGCTTTTCCAATGTTCAAGTGACTTGCATTTGCACTCAGGAAGACCCGGCCTGGGCGGGTCCAACCGGGCGAATTAACAGTGAGATGCTGCTGACCTTGGTTCCCGATCTCCACAGCCGCACGGTTTTCGCCTGTGGGCCGGAATCCTACATGAAGGCGGCGCGCGGCTGCCTCGGCGCAATCGGCCTCGCCCCTTCGCAGTATCATGAGGAGAGCTTCGGAGGCGGCAACGTTTCGCGTTCGGTATTGGCTTCAAAGGTTTCGTCTTCGGTCCGCTTCGCGCGTTCAGGCATTGCGCACCAATGCGCGACCGGAGAGACCCTGCTGGAAGCGGCCCGCCAATGTGGCGTTTACGTCCCCACCGCTTGCCAGCAAGGAATTTGCGGTACGTGCCGGATCGCCAAGCTGTCCGGCGAAGTCGTCATGGATGACCTGGGCGGGCTGACATTGGACGACAAATCGGCAGGCTACGTCCTGGCGTGCTGCAGCCGCCCCCAAGGCGACGTTTTGCTCGATCTTTAATTGTCATCCGCATCGCGGGTCAGCCTTTGCGTTCCATAGCCAAGCCACAGTGTTGGGACCGCAATGCGATTAGCGTTCCCGGGCCTGTTGTCCGGCTGCACGGAGAGTTCACCGCCACTGAACCCCTTCAAGTTAAACGCAGTTTACCTCATTCAAACAGACGAGGACAGTATGCCACCCCTCCCCTAGGGTAAGAGGTCCTTCTGTCGATTTGTTCGGGAGAAACTATTGCAAGTCGTGTGGAACAGAAGCAAGTTCGCGATTCTTCATGCAGACACTATTGGAGTTCATGTGCTCGCATCCCATAGGGGGAACGTTGTCGAAGAACGAGTGGGGGAACAACGATTTTCTCGGTGTTACCGCAAAAACCTATAAACCCCATTCGGTGATATGCCGCCAGGAGGACGACAACGGTGAGATTTTCATTATTAAATCGGGCTGGGCCATACTTTATCACGCACTGCCGGACGGAGAGCGGCAGATCATAGACACTCCCCTCAAGGGGGATGTCGTCGGTTTCCGTGGCTTGAACGGACCCTATCTTGCGTCGCTGGCGTCAATAACCGAGCTCGCTGTTTATGAAATTTCCAGTAAGGAACTGGACGAGGCCATCCTGTCGGAAGGCCGAATGGGAAAGAAGATCGCCCGCTCCCTGGCGCGCCTGAACGCCATCCTTGCCGAACATCTCATGGGTACCGGGCGGCGGAACGCGATGAGGCGCACCGCCCATTTCCTGCTCGAGTTGGAGGAGAGGCTCTCCATGGTTGGGCTGTCGGCCCATGGAAAATATGCGTGTCCCCTTGCCCAGCATGAACTAGCCGACATCCTCGGAATGACCGCGGTTCACGTCAACCGAACGTTAAGGGAGCTCCGCAAGGCCGATCTCGTCTCTTTCAAGTCAGGCTATGTAGAAGTGATCAACCGCAAGAAGCTGGTCGAAATGGCCGGATTCGATGGCGAGTATCTCAGGTAGTGGCTATCTCTCTTTAAGGCAGCGCATGGACGATCAATTTCCGCTGAAAAACGACCGTTCGCCGTCGCCGGAGCAGGTCCAGGAGACATTTTCGGGGGCTGTCGTTGGCGGGTGCGCGGGACATCTGGCGGGGCTTGCTGTCTCGAGGACAGCCGTATCCGGCCCGAGGCGGTCGAAGGTTGGGCCGAGCGGAACGCAACCCCGTTCGTGCTGGGCAAAGTGCGTCACAGCGACATCATCATTGCCGAAGGTAACACGGCGCGCCGAGGACGGCGTGCTGCTGTGCCCAGACCATGTCAACGGCACCTTCAGGAGTTTTGGTCTACCTGAATCGCCGGAGGCACCAGCATGGCATCGGTTCCCTGAAAATTACGAAAAAAGCAACCTATGTTAGAGACTGCTTATAAATAACCCCTACACTTACCCACGCTGGGTATCGCTGGGGTTAGGGAACTGAAAACGACGCAAATGGGGTAATCGAGTCTCGACCCTTCAAAACGCGCAGTACCAGACTTTCACTGCGAGAGAATGCGGAAATCATGTCGGCCAGCGCAAGGCGGCTTGTGTGGGAAAGAGGGAGTATTGACATGGGTGCCACCGCAGGACTGCACAATTATAATTCGGCCAATCAGTCAGAAATTCCGTCCGGCGGAACCGGAGTCGTCCATGGGCAGACAGGCAGGGAATGTCTCCTCATCTTGGACGGAAGGGCTCTAGACCGCGAGTGTCTCGCATCGGCTCTCGTGGACCACGAACTCGGCATGGATGTCGCCGCCTTGGGTTCCATCGAGGAATGGCGCGTCAGAAAGAGCTCGGCCCCTCCCCTTGCAGCCATACTCTTCAACCTTGGCAGTCGGAAGGTCACCGATCGTGGCATTGCCGACGAGATCAGGCATATTTCGTGCGAGTTCAAATCAGTCCCTGTGATCGTCCTGGCCGCCACCGAAGACCTTGCCCAGATACTGGCCGCTCTCGAATGCGGTGCACGCGGTTACATTCCGACCTCCGTTGGAATCGATGTCTGCGTCGAGGCTATCAACCTGGCGGCAGCGGGAGGCATCTTCGTGCCGGCGAGCAGTGTCTTTGCCATGCGGCACCTGATAGATTCGGGCAGCCGCGACACGCAGCTTTTGGCAGGCATGTTCACGCTTAGGCAGGCCGAGGTTGCGCAAGCGCTCCGGCGCGGCAAGGCGAACAAGATGATCGCCTACGAACTGAATTTGCGCGAAAGCACGGTGAAGGTCCACATCCGCAATATCATGAAGAAACTAAAGGCGACCAACCGCACGGAAGTCGCCTGCAAGGTCAACGATCTTCTCGCAGAAGGAACTCTGGCTGAGGAGTGAGCCCAAGCGTAACACTGCCCCAACTTGCGTGAGTCCCGCGGCCGCATTCGACTGCTGCCAATAAAATTAGAATCGGCAGCTGAACTGCTGTCTAGCCAGACCTCGATCGTATCGAAAATCTTGTGCTGCCTGCTCAGCAGCCCGAATCCCGTTTCGAGGAACCATTGCCTTTATTCGAGGAACCATTGCCCTTTAGTGGAGTAGGCTTCCTCGTCGATCTGGGTAAGGACCGCCACCAGTTGGTCGCACTTCCGAACCAGGAGGCCGGATTCTCCGCCTTCAACCGTTCTTATCCGGGTTTCGCTGAACGACAAACCAGAAACAGTTTTTTTCTGGCCCATTTAATGAAAAATCCCTTCGAATTCAAAATGGCAGCAAAGATCCGTCATCCTTGTGATTTTTCTCAATCACGCACAGAGTTCAAACCGTTTGAGGCGATCTAATTCGGGATCCACCGCTGTTGAGCCAGAGAGAGGACAACGGGTAAAAACACCCGGATCTAAGCGATACGCCCCTGTGATGCGGTTTCCACCGGTTCTTCGGCCATCGCCCGGAATGATTTGAGCCCATGCGTTCTTGATCGGGAACGAGGCTTCGGCAAGTGAATGCACCAGCCAGAACGAAGATCTGTCGCAGGTCATATAGGAGGACCATTGTCGAAAACGAGGTATGCATTTTTTGCTTCAAGTAGATCATGCCGATCGTGAGATTGCTGAGGTACCACCGTATCGTTCCCCGGCGCGCCGTTGCCAGACGGTGGAGTAAGCATACCATGATTCATCGCCCAAACTGCAGCCTGTGTTCGGTTGCGGACCCGAATCTTTCGAAGTATGGCTTTGACGTGTACCTTCACCGTAGCTTCGGCAATGTTGATTTCGCGCGCGATGGCTTTGTTTGACTCCCCTTGGATCAAACGGCGCAAAATACAGTTCTCGCGATTTGACAAAATTACCAGGTCTTGATCGCCACTCTCCACTTTACCTTCCACCTTTGGTAACTCATCAGCTATCGGTTCATCTTTCGAAACTTGCCTTATATCTTGAATAACCGTCGAGTTTTCCGCAGGTAGTACCGTTTGCCCAAGCATAACCAATTCGAGGGCTTTGATGAAGGTGTCGTAAGCAGCGATCTTTGTCAGATACCCGTCAGCCCCCGCATGAAAAGCTGAGACTATATCGGTCGTGCGACAGTGATCAGCTAGCGCAACGACATGGCTGGCTGGGTAAATCGCCTTAAACTCAGCAATCTGCGCGAATTCAGCTTCCGCATCAGCACCGCCGATCTCTATGATTAGCAAGATCGACCGGTGATGCGGTAGCGGCTTTTGCAGAAGGTCGTTAACAGAAGCCGTAGAGAAAAGAACACGAAAATCTTCTTCATTCAGGATTCGACTAACACCTTCTCGAAGTAACTCGCTTGGCCCGACAAGCACGGTTATGAAAGATTGCCTTGTCATCATCGCTTCTCACCCGGCGCGATTGGGATACACGCGTCGATTAGGTGCTCCACGCGCCAACCGCACAGTTTCTTTTTTAACCTTACGCCAGGAAAACCGTACACCAAAATACCCTCTTTAGGCGTAGGGCAGCATCATCGAGGCGTATCCCGAATCTTCCACCTGGGGCTTTTGGTCAAGAACCCGAGCTCGTGGTTTCACCGACTCAGCCCATCGTGGCAAAGGATTGCGCGGCCGCGAGGATTAACCGGGCTTGGTTTCCCGCGGGCCGATGAAAGAAAAACATGAGACGGCCCGTTCCGCTATGGTTACCTCGATACGATTGCCAAGACTGACGGCTTGGTCGATTCGCATCCTAATTCATCTGACGCGTCAAGCCGTAAATCAGGTCGTGCACGTAGCAGATGACGGCGCAGAACCACGGCGCCGGGGATCCTGGAATGGACCCAGTTGCGCCTAAAGTCGTGCATTCCGGTTGCCGGGATCGCCGAGGCAGGAATCATCGAAGCGGCAAGCGACGGTCTCCGATTCTCGGTCGTGACGACTACACCAGGCCTGGTCTTGGCTATTCATGAGCGGGTGGCCAAATATGGTTACGAGGCTCTCTTACCGGCGAGCGACTTACACGAGGCGACGTTGTCGGACTAATGGATCCCGTCCGCCTTGAAGCGGGCCTGGTTCGCGCGTGTTAGGCTGCTATCTCGGAGGGTGCGGCAGAGGCAATCGTCATCGGTGGCGGACCGCTTGCCGTGCAGGAAGTCGCATTGCGCTCGCGCTTCTCAATTCCGATCATCGAGCCTGTCCCAGTTGCTGTCAGATTGGCGGCAGCACGCCGCCCGGGCGCATATCAAAATTGTCCCCTAGACGGCACGGTCTCGCACATTTTGCTGCCGCCAAAAACCACATTGTCATAGTCGGCTCACAGGGCGTTGCCCTCAGGTTCTCCCGAGTTGGAAAATTGACGTTACCGGCCCAAACGTTCGAACGAAGGACCTTTGCCAAACTCCAATGGCAAAGATTGGCGCGCCAAACGGCTGCTCATAAAACCAACGAGCGGTGATCATGACCGATGCGGCCCATTCGCGCAGTCCGATGGACATGATCTTCCATGGCTGGTCGAGGAGCTTGTTCCTTGCGGCGCAGCAATGATTGAGGATCTCGTCGTAGTCCTTGAATATACGGTTGGAGAGCCCCTTATTATGAATTGCCGCACGTTTGAGTTCCGGTGAGCGGGCGGCATGAACATCAGGGTGATGTTGTCCGGCACCTTGAGTTTCCGCGTCACATGCGATCGGGCCTGATCAGGATCAGCACCGCATGCGCCGTCGTCGGCGCTCCGACTGATCTCGGCGAGGTGCTGCCGCGTCGCCTCGGTATCGCAATAGGGCAAACGCCGCGCCCTTCCGGGGCAGACGGCCCCGCTGGTCGAACCAGTGGGCGAATTTCACACAGTAGCTTCGCCAGTTGCTGCGAATCCAGCAAGGCTCGGCAGGCGTTTCCAGTTCGGCGATGTCGCGAAGGCGCTCACCAAATCGCGCGCAAGCTGCCCCCGCCCGCGTGACGATTGCGGGAAGCCGTTGCAGTTGCTCACGCCGATGGCAGCGTGCAGGTGGGTCATTCGGTAATTGTAGCCGAGTTCAGGCTAGCCATCGTAGATCACCTGTTTCGAGCTGTGCTCCTCGGGGGTAAGGTCACACGTGATCCGAGATACTAGGCGACATCTGCAATTCGAGGTAGGCGCAAGCTTGAACGCAGCGCCGATCGCCCGGGAGAGTCTCAGTATAGCCTTATCCGCGCCGTATTATGGTCATGAATGTTAGCATTATATCTCCAAATGAAATTCCTGGTTGTATTTCCCGAATTTTCGTTAAGACGATAGATTACTCGTTTATTGTCGATGAATGTCCTTCGAGATACTTGCGTTATTAATGTTTAACTGGAGAAACACATGACGACCGAGGCTCCCATTTCCACCGCTTCCACGTCGGCGGGTCTTACCTACACCACCACACCGATCCATTCGGAGTATGATGGCCAGGTGATTGAAAATCTTGACATCTACGTCACCAACGGGGACGCGGTCACGATTACGCACGACAATGTCATCCTGCGCAATTGTCTTATTCATCACGTCGAAGGTGACGGGGTGATGGTATCGGGCGCAAACGGCGTCACGATCGAGAACACCGAGGTGATCAACGCCGACCCGCCGGCGGGAATCGACCCCGAGACGAGCCCGAACATCAACAACATCAACGCAGAAAACGCCTCGAACCTGACCGTTCATAACACCACGGTGCGGGAAGGCTCGACTGGCATCTATCTCGTGAACTCGCCCGGCGCGAATCTTTCACACGTCGATGGCTACGACTTCCACGGCCCAATGCCGCGCGGTCAGTTCGTCCAGTTCAACAACTCGGGCAATAGTTCGCTAACCGACTTCTATGCCGTAAACGACGCCGGCAGTTCGCATCCTGAGGACATCGTCTCGGTATACGGCAGCCCGAATACGACGATCTCAAATGGGGTGATCGACGGTAACAACTCTCAGACCGGCGTGGCCGTTATGTTCGAGAACGGATCGACCGGCGGCAGGGTGGATCACGTTGATGCCATCCATCAGGGCAATGGCGCGTTTTCTTCCTACGCGAGCGATGTGACCTTCGATCACACGAGGTCGTTCGACGGTATCGATGAGGATCAAGGCCGCGGGCTTCCCTCGTCGAATGGACTGATCTGGAATGTAAGCTCCGGCGGGGTCAGCGTCCTGAACTCGAGCTACACCAACCCTGGCAATCCCAACAACATCATTTGGGACGCGTCAAAGGCCGTCGTAGCCGATGTGCACGAGGATCCCACCGCCACCCCAGTGGCACACGTCGATAACCAGTTCACCTGGGACTACGCAGGGGATAGCTCGACCGACACGGTCACGGGCGCGAGCGTCACTCCCCCGACCACTGGCTCGACCGGGACCGATACTGCGTCTGCAACCGGGACTATCCCTCCTTCCGGCAACACCAGCGATGGCACCTTGTACGGCACCAGCGGCGCCGATGTATTGCATGGCACCAGCGGCCACGCGATGATCGGCTATGGCGGCAACGACACTTACTATGTCGATAATGCCAGCGAGAAGGCGGTTGAGGCAGTGGGCGGCGGCGACGACAGTGTAATCGCCTCGGTGAACTATGCGCTTTCGGCCGGCTCGGAGATCGAGCATCTCGCCACCAACGACCCGTCCGGCACGAAATCGATGAGCTTCACCGGCAACGAGTTCGCCCAGACCATCGAGGGAAATGCCGGCAACAATGTCATCAACGGCGGGCTCGGCGCCGACGCCTTGACCGGTTACGGAGGCCACGATGCCTTCTCGTTCAATACGGCTCTTGGAGCCGGCAATGTCGACAAGATCACCGACTTCAAGCGCTCCCAGGATACGTTCCATCTCAGCGATACCGTTTTTGCCGGGCTTCAGTCGGGAGGGCTTCCGTTCAAAGCTTTCTTTGTTGGTGCAGCCGCGCATGACAGCTCCGATCATATCATCTACAACAGTGAAACCGGGGCGGTCTCTTTCGACAGTGACGGAGCCGGCGGCGCATCTCAAACGCAGTTCGCCACCCTTTCCCCACATCTGTCGCTTACCGCAGCCTCGTTCTATGTGACCTGAAGGACTGCGAGGGGAACTAACATCCGGCGAGGGGCTGCCCTGGCCAAATAAGGACTGGATCACAGTACCTCAAAGCCATGATCCCGAACCGAAGGTCAGCGTACCAAAAGGGGAGCCCGGTATGGACTTCCATCCCGATGTCGTCGGGATGGAACAGACTCGAGTTGTGAGCTTTCCGTAGTTGTCCGTGCGGACCGATGCTCGCCGATCCGGTTATGCCCGTGGTGCGGGCATCTTTCACCGGCGTTCACGATTTCATCCTGGAGCTGCACGAGGGCTATGACGTGTCGACTGGGTCATTGCCGGCGCCTGGGTCGCCGGCGTCGCGATTGCGCGACTTGGCTTCTCATCGAACGGATACCCTGATCCTTGAAGCAGCGGACGCCTCGGCACTGAGACAAGTTCGTGCAGTTCCGGTATCCATGCGGGCATTACGATCCGGTCGGATCGCTAAAGGCCCAGATCTGCGTAGCGGGTCGGGAACAGCTCCATCGTCACTGCGAGGAGCCGCCGATTCGGCATGCGCCGCGGCAAGCCTTATAGCCGCAGGAAACCGGTGCTTGCTTCTCTCCAGTCAAACGCGTCCGGTTGCGCCGCGGGAGCACCCGTCTATCGGCCAACCTACAATTGACCGCCTGGCGGGCTGTCCCTCTCCTAACCAGCAGGAAGGCAGATGCGCGGGCAACCAGAGCCCACAGCCCCGCCTTTTCCACGGCAGCCTACCCGATCGTACTTCGGCTCTCTCGTCGACATCTTGCGCCATCGCGAGCCGTTCGTAGCATGCCGTCAGGCCGCTTTGGGAACGGCCGACGGTAGCGCCGGCGGCTCGGGATAGGCCCGCTGCTACGGTCATGGTGCACCGGTATCCCCGAGGAAGGGCTCGGTTACTCCGTCAGCGCGGGCAAGCGCGGCGGCACCCTTCTTGCGATGTCCAAGTTTCTGCGCATGGCCCATTCAGACGGCCATTATGGGAGTCGGTGCCTACCTGGCTATTAACCAGGAAATCTGCGGGGCGCCCTGTTTGCGGCGTCGCTGGTCGGGCGCCGGCGCTACGTTCGGGCCGACGAGCGCCGGCAGCAACTGGTCACGACTGCCGAGACAAGTCGCCAAGCTCGCCGAAGCTGGCGAAAAGCTGCACGTGCAGATGACGTGCCCAACCGACGGAACGCGCACCGCGGACCGGGAGCGTTGTCGGTAAGGTACACACGATAGGAGCCGTCGGTTCGCGCCGGCGAAACCTTGATGGAGATCATCCCCTGATGACGACACTCTGACCGTCCGGCGAAGAGCCGCCGGTCGAAACGCGTGAGCCCTACTACGAATGAAAGGTTTCCGTGCAGGTCTCTCAGTTCCCCGAACAGGTCCGCGAGAAACTTAGGCCCGGCATGCCGGCGGAGGTGATCGTTGCGACCGGCGCGCGGACCGTGCTGTCCTACTTGAGCAACCTCTAACGGACGCGTTCAGTCTCGGCATGCGCTGCTGACATCCTTGCGGTCGACCCTTTCTTAGACGGGATCAGGATAGACCGCAGAGACGCGGAACGGTCAGAACGACCAAAGCAACCATTCTAAGGATTGCGGCCAGGAGGACCAGAGTGGACGTGGTTCGTGTCGCCCCATCCGTTCCCGGGACGTGCGCCATGCGATGCGGCAATAGCTTGCGAGTTTAAGCTCGTGCCAAGCAACAGAGCAATGGAGGGAGGTGTTACAACAGCAAAACGCCCGGCATTCTTTAAAAATTCACGACGCGCCTGTTCCTCCGGGGCATGGTTGCCTGTCTTTCCTTTGGAACACTTCCCGCTCTTCATCGAATGTACTCCCATCCTTGAGTAACAACTCCAACGCTCTAATTTGGCATATGCCTTTCGGGAAGACAAGGCGCCATCAAGATACAGTTCAGGAAATTAAGTATTACTACACTTTTGACCCGAGATCGCCGTCAAGGAGGATGCTGGTTGCGCGGCGTCCAAAGTCGAGCGGACTCCGTCCGCCCAAGCCATCGCCATGTAGGAGTCGCCACATACCCCACAGCGAATTGCCGACCAGGCGCAATGGAACGCCGAGGATGGGATGGTACAAGGGGAAGACGCGCCGCCAGTGTTGAAAGCGAACCAATGGACGCCGCACATATTGCGCCGGTGCTCTGACGCCAAAGAAGTGACTCAAGGCCAAGAGTTGAGTATCGAACGCATTCCGCGCGCTCTGATCGGGCAAGGATGTTCGGAGCACCGCCCAATCCAGCTTATGCTGTTCCACCAGCCGCGCCAGATCATAAAGGTGGCGAAAGTCGGTCCTTCCGCGCCAGTAGTCCGCCTCTTTGATGAGATCATGCATGATCCAGTGGAGGGCCCTCGACTGTGGGGCGGGGATTTTCGCCCTAAGGCCGTGACGGCGTGCAAGCCTCGGGGGCTCGCGGTCAATCTCCCGGTACGGCCGGAGCTCCAGGAGACCGACATCTTGCGGGCGCGCCATGCCACCGGCGATCGTCACTTCGGCGTAGCCAAGCTTGGCAAGACAAGCCCGGGCAGCCCCTTCTTTGGTCGTTTCCACAGCGAAGTCGAGATCGCTCATGATTCTGTCGGGAACCCTGCCGCTCGACGAAAGGAACAAGGGAACGGCCCCTTTGAGCAGGACCGGAACGATGCCCCCCTGATTGAGGGCAGCAACGGCTTCATTCAGCTGCCAGCGCAAGCGCAAATTGCGGTCCCGGTTGCAGCGGTAAATGAACTGAAGATACTGGCCCACGTCTTCGGGGAGGTGGTCAAGCTGGCCCGTGTGCGCAAGACTGGCGAACAAAACGGGCGTAAGCAGAGTGTGGTTGGCGAGTGCAATCACCGACAGCCAGTCGGCCGTTACCACCAGGCGGCCGTTAAGTCCCGCGATTAGGGCCTCGAGCGCATCCCCGGTGGGCTTCATCGGCACGCCGCCTTCAGCAGTTCCAACGCGTCATCCAATTTGGCATAGGTCAGGCAAAAGCCCTGTGCCGATCGGATGACTTGGCAAAGAACGTCGAACGCGGTGCTGCTTAGCTCTTTATTCCGGGCAAAGGCGCCGTTCAGCAAGCCAGCCAGGATGTCGGTCGGGTCAATCACCCGCAGGGAAGGTTTGGCATCCTGCGTCCGACAGAGCAAGACCACCCAGCCCACTGGCCGGGGAACGGGAGGGACATGATCCTTAGGCACAAGAAAACGCACGCGCCTGCGATCGGGGCGCCGGTATACCGGAGACCTGCCGAGTTCGGGGAAATAATGTCCGAGAATGGACCATGATCCCGATTTGACTGCAGGCGCAAAAGCAAGGCCGATACCTTGTCCGGCCGAGTCGAGAAGTGTCACATCGTCTGCCGCGAAGCCAAACCCCGCCTGAACCAGCGCCAAGGTCAGCGTCGTCTTGCCCGAGCCAGGGTTACCACAAAGGAGGAGCGCGCAGCCGTTCTTGAACAGCGCTGCCGCATGCAGGGCGAGTTCATATTCGCTGTGCCCAAGCACTTCGGCCAGCAATTGCCCTTTGACCATAATGGGTATCTCGTCTCGACCACAGGAATCAGTCCAGTGGCCATCCCGGAACAGGTGGATCCGCTGCCCACGCTCAACCAGATGGAATAGGACGTCGACGGCCCTGTTTCGAACTTCGAGATGCTCAAATACGGTCGCGGCCGGAAAGGCGACGGCAGCCGGATACAGTATGCGCGCACACACGCCTGGAACAGCAACGACTTGGCAGATATGGTGATGAGCTGCGGTTGGGCACGGCGGTGGAGCAGGCTGGATTAGGCCGAGCCGTTCCCAGTCTTGAAGGGCAGCCTCGACATAGCCATAGGCCTCTTGCCTATCAACGCCACGGGCTGCCATCTCGCCCAAGATAGCCTGGATCGGCACGCCTTCTTCAAGCGAGCGCCAGATATCCGCCGCAGTGTCATTGAGCGCAAAGACTACCCCCTGCGTTGAACTGAGCAGGATATTTTGCCCTTTGATGCATGCAAGCCGACCTTGGGGAACTAACCTCGCCGTAGCATACTCGACAAGGGGAGGCCCCGCGGTTCGGTCAGTGGTTCGGGTTTGTTGCGGGCTCACAGAAGCCGCCATCCTCGTTTGTCTGGGCGTGGAGATCGTTCGATTCGAGTGGAACTCACGACCAGAGAGACACGATCTTTCTTCAATCGTTCGAGTCATAGCATTCCCCCTCCGCTCCCAAAGCGGTAACTTGCCAACGCGTTGCCGTGCGGGCACTTTTGCTTGAAGTCGCAGGTTATGCATTGAGCGGTCGCTGTTTTTCGCACTGACCATCGCTTGCATTCAGTTGTTCTGTAACAGCGCCTTTTGTAGTAGAGCCGCACCTCTCATGGTGTCGAGCCTCACCCAAAGTCGTATTCAATTGATAACGTCGAACAAGAGGTTCGCTTTTTCCGAGTGAGGTGTCGCTTGGCAGTTACTCGACGGGTCGTCGGCCAGCCGCCACTGCTTGCAAATCAATCACTTGCCACACAAAATCGCCTCCCAGCGGTCTCGAATCGGCAAAGTTGGGCTAGACGGCGTTTCGCCCCGTCAAGATGCGGGGGATGGTCAGAAGCAGGATCTTTAGGTCGAGCCAGACCGACCAGTTGTTGACGTACCACATATCGTGTTCGACACGCTTGATCATCATGTAGACATCAGGCGTCGCGCCGCGCCAGCCATTTATTTGTGCCCAGCCGGTGAGCCCCGGCTTCACCTTGTGCCGAGCCGGATAGAGAGAGATGATCTGGCTGTATTCGCTGTCATGCGCGAGCGCGTGCGGCCGTGGGCCTACCAACGACATGTCGCCCTTCAGCACGTTCCATAGCTGTGGAATCTCGTCGATACTGAACCTTCTCAATATGCGCCCAACGCGGGTGACGCGGGGATCGCCCCTGCAGGCTTGAGGGACAACGGGCCCGTCCTCCAGGATCGTCATCGTTCGGAACTTATAGATCTTGAACGTGCGGCCATTGAACCCGGCCCGACGCTGACAGAAGAGCACCGGCGCCCTGGATTCGAGCGCAATCAGGGCCGCTACAACGGCCAAAGGGGGCAGAAGAAATGGGAGGGCGCCAGTGGTCAGCACAAGATCGAAGAGCCGCTTCATCAGGAGCTGAGGCGCCGTCAGGGGCGCGCTTTGCAATTCTATCGCCCTCGTCCCCCCCAGGTTGACGACAGGTCGCTTCAAGAGCGCGCTAACGACGTGGTCCGGAAGGAGCCTTACGGGTACCGCGACCACGCAAAGGTGGGCCGTGATTTTCTCAATCAGGGATATGTCAGCCCAACTGACAGCAAGGACTATCTCGTCGACAGAACGCCGACGCACATGTTCAATGAGCTTATCCATACACTCAAGGAGCGAGCCCTCGCCGGATGCAGCCGGCAATGTAATCGTTTGGCAGACCTGGCATCCGGAAGCCTCGATTGCCTCGACAACACCACTTGGCACGCGCACGTCCGATTGCGTTACGATCACTACTTGCGGTTTGGCAAGCATGTCCGACCTGGTCAAGGAGGCAAACAGCCGTCCGGCGCCCAAGCGCACAAAGATGATGCCGCCAAGTCCCGTCACGAAGAACAGCATGACGGCTTGGCGCGAAAACATGTCTCCCACTTTGAGTGCAAGCGCCACAACCGACAGGCAAAGAAAGACCGCCGTCCAGATCAGCACGACCTCTTTGAACTGAGAGGCCAGCGACCGCGGCTCGGAACTCAGATACAGGCCGCGCGCATATGCGGAAGTCGAAAAAAGGGCGGCTACAACAACACCGAGCCCGAAGTTCCGGCCGTACTCAGCGAAATGTCCGAAACTCACAAGACCATATACCATTCCCGAGACGATGCTGAGCAGCACGACGGACATTGCCTCGATCAGCGGAAACGACTGCAGAAGAACATTGACCTTGAGGGGCACGTTCCACCGCGGTGCGTTTGACGTGGCGCCCGCACGGGGGCCTTCATGAAGAAGTGCCATGACGTTCACCTGCGTTCGAAACCGCATTCATCGACCAACATCGCGACGACCCCCTCCTCTGCTGAAAACCACCGGAGTGCCCAGAGTGACGTGGCACCCGTCGCCTGCGATCATTGCCCCTTCACGCGAAGTTCGATTGCGGTGGCTGCGGTAGCAGGGGGAATGGCCAGAGAATGGCAGCGACACTGCGCGAATCCAATTCGGCATAAGCTCTAACCCCAAAGGGTAGAGCCGGCGGACACACTGACCTTCCTTGCCCGGTTCCGGCGCCTGTTAGCCTTTCGAGTACCTCGAAATGATATGCTCTCGCGTGCAGGCCTGGAGCGGCGGACGCTCCGACGGAAGCGACCGGTTCGAACTGCCGCCCTTTCTCTTTGTTTGGGCACCGCTGAGCGCCGAACCCGAAACCGGGTCTCATTTTCGGGCCTGATCGCCTAGGCGAGCGCCATAGCATCGGCGGCGATCCGTCGCAGCTGGAGCTTGCGAACGTGGAGGCGCGGGAGCGGCTCCATGCCGATCGTGGCTAGGATGTGATCCCAACGGTAGACCCAATCGTGCATCTCCAGGCAACGGATCGTACTTGTCCTGCGCAACAATTCCGTACGGCGGGGGTTTGCGTCGAGTTCGCCAATTACGTCTGCGATATGGCTCGAGTCCGGTGATACCTCGATCACGGCGTCTGGCCAGTCGAAGTGCGCGCCGAATTCGGCGCATTGCGGCGCGGTCCCAAGCATGACGGCGCCCCCCGCGGCCCCTTCGAAAAGACGGGCAGGCAGCACCTGCTCGCCGGCAACCGTGACGGCCTTGGAGTTTGCAAGCGTCGCTGGACTGAAAGCCATGAAATAGCGTGTGCGCCTGATGATATTGGCGAGCAGCAAACGATGCTCATGCCAAGCCCTCACCCGGGAATCTGTGCTTGCGAGCGTGTCGTAGAGATAGAACAGGTCCCGCTCTTCGGCCAGCTTCAGAAGCTGTGCGTGTATCTTCGCGGCTCGGTTGCCGATCGAGTATACGTCGATCACGCGTTTGACCGGCGATAGATACGGCGTTGCAATGAGGCCGTCGACAGCCGTCGCAAGAAAGGAACAGGGCGTGCGGGTGTATTGAGGCAGGCGCGGTATGCACGCGCTGTGCAACAGGAACACGTGATCGAACTGGTCCAGGAGCTTCAGATATCGGCGGTCCTCTTCGAGAGTGCTCGACCAGAGCTCGAACAGATACGCGACAGCAACCTTGCATCGGCGGCGCCAGTCGTGGATCCGAGACAATTCTACAAGGCTTTGCGGACTCCAGGCGACGAAGAAGAAAAGGTCATAATCTTGCGTGAGCCGAACATGTTCAATGCTAGGCGCATTCATTAACCCCAGCCCTTTGCGAAACGCGTTTGTCAGTCTATTGAAGTCACGCTGGACGTTGTGAGGGTCGTGCTTTGGCAAGATGGCGTGAAAGCGTCTCGTCAGGTAGTTGTCGATGCCAGGGGCGATCAGATCGGCGTCCTCGCATTCCGCAACGATGCGGCAAAACTCGTACGCCGACGCAAAGTGAGCCCGGTCCTTCGCATTGAATTCAGAGGCAACCAGTGTACGTCTCTTCAAGGAATTCTCCCGGCACTTGTCATTCGACGTTCAACTATTCGGCCGCCGCAGGCGCATAGTGCTCCAGTGCCGGGACGGGTTGCCGACCCAGGATCATGTCTGCTGCCTTTTCCGCGATCATAAAGACAGCGGCCGAAGTGTTGGCCGAGGGAACGGAGGGCATGATGGAAGCATCAACGACCCGCAGGCCCTGGAGGCCGTGGACCCGCAACTGGTCGTCCACGACAGATTCAACACTAGTGGATGGGCCCATCCGGCACGATCCGCACAAATGATAGGCTGTCAGCCCGGTTTCGCGGGCAAACTGCAGCCGGTCGGCGTCGTCCGTTATTTTCGGGCCGGGAAGCTCTTCCGTGCAGTTGTAGCGCCTGAGCTCGGGGGCCCGAAACAGCTGTTGCACAGTCTTCATGCCGTTGATAACGACCTGTCGGTCCTGATCATCGGCGAGATAGTTGGGCTGGATCAGCGGAGCTTGAGAGGGATCTGCCGAGACCGCCCGAACGTGTCCGATACTCTTCGGCCGCAACTGATAATAGCCAAGCTTGATGACCGGCAACCGCCGCGCGCCGCCGTGATCGGCATAATTGCCCAGGGCAAGGTCAAGCTGGATATCGGGGGTGGAGTGAACATCCCGCGAGTTCGCGAACCCGTAGACGAGCGACGGGCTGACCGCGAGAAAGTTCGGGCGGCCCAGCATCCATTTCGCTGCCTCGCGCAGGAGGGCGAAGCCGTGCCCGCTGACCGTTTCGATGCCCTCCACCCGGGCGATCAGGTGGACTATGTAGTGGTCCTGAACATTTGCACCGACACCGGCCAATTCGTGCACAACCGGAATTCCAAGGCCGGAGAGCATACTCGCAGCACCCACGCCTGACAGCTGCAGCAGCTTTGGTGAGTTCGCCGCGCCAGCGGAGAGGATCACCTCTCGACGGGCCTTCACACAGCTCGTGGGATGACCCCGCCCTCCTCGTCCATATCGAACGCCGATGGCACGCTTTCCCTCGAACAGGACGGCAGTGGCCTGTGCGTTCGTGCGGACGTCCAAGTTCTTCTTTCTGGCGATCGGCCGTAGGAAAGCCCGCGCTGCGCTCACGCGCCATCCGTTCTCGATATAGCGCTGATAGTAGCCGACACCGGCCTGGCTTGCTGCATTGTAGTCGGGATTACGCGGGATGCCGGCATTGACCGCGGCCTCGATGAATGCATCACATAGTGGATGTCGCCAATCGCAATCTGTCACTGGAAGCAGTCCGTCCGTCCCGCGGTAGAAGGGATCGCATGCCCCAAGCCTCCGCTCGGTTCTCTTGAAATAGGACAGCACTTCGGCGTAGCCCCAGCCTCGATTGCCCTGGTGGGCCCACTCGTCGAAGTCCGCAGCCGCACCGCGGTTGTAGTTCATCCCGTTAATTGCGGTCGAACCGCCTAGTGTCTTGCCCTGCGACATCGGAATAGAACGGTTGGCCGTCCCCGGACTAGGCTCCGTGTCGAACTGCCAGGCATATTTCGGATTCGAGGATGTCTTGTAGAGTCCCGCCGGAATGTGGAGAAGGATGCTGCTGTCGGCCGGGCCCGCCTCGAGCAGGCAGACCATATTGGTCCCGTCAGCCGCCAGACGATTGGCCAAGACGCAACCTCCCGCCCCGGCTCCGACGATCACATAGTCAAAGACGTCCGCCTCAACCGACATCGCTTCGCGCTCCGCTTATTACCAGCTTCAGAGAATGGCAGGGAATCTGGCCGATGGCACTTTGCCCATCGGAGTTAAGCCTTATGAAGGGCTTTCGCGGCGGGCAGAATGGAGAGATGGTGTGCGGAGTGCTGTGCGTGCATAAGCCTGCCGCCGATGTGCATTCTTCAGGAACCTGCGCCGCTGGCGCATAGGGAGAAAATGGAGATGCCTGACGACAACCTGACCGAAGAAGCCGACTTGCCGAGAGGTAGGTTTTATCTGCATCGCGTTGGCCACCTCGACGTCTTCAGACAAGCCGAGTCGACGTTTGGCACCCGAACTGGGCGGGCTGGTAGATTTCATGTTGCGCGGCCGGCAGTCTCTTGAACCCCGGCGCCTTAATCGGCGCCGTGTGCTTGCCGGGCTGCTAGCGCTGCCTGCCTCGGGTGCCGTTAGTGCAGCGGTGGCTCTGGCTCAGGGGCGATCGGGCGATAATTGGTTCGGGGGTGCCGTCTCCCTTCCGCGTCCAAGCGGACCCGTGCACACGCGCGCGGATGGGCAGATCATTGAAAATCTTGACATTTACGCCCCCTATGGCAACGGGATCACAGCACTCCATCAGGGCGTCATCGTCCGCAGCTGCCGCATTCGTCATGCCATGGGCAGCGGGATATACGCCCGCGGAGCCGCCGGAATACGCTTGCAGGATCTCGAGATCGATCATGTCGGCGTTCCCCCCTCGGGGACCGGACCAAGCCAGAACCGCAACAACATAGAGCTGGAAAGCTGCCCCGATGCGATCATCATCCGTGTCAAGGCGTCCCGCGGCTCCTCCAACATCTATATCTTCGACTGTCCAGGCACCCAGATGAGCTTCCTCGAACTCCACGACGCGCGCGGGCCGTTCCCCCGTGGACAGAATGTGCAGTTCCACCAATCGCCGGATACGAGCCTGGAAGAATTCTCGGCCGAGAACGGTCCCACCTCCTGGACCGAGGACAACATTTCCGCCTTTCACTCGGACCGCTGTACAATTCGACGTGGACTCGTCTTCTACAACAACAGCCCCACAGGCGTTGGCGTCATGCTGGAGGGGAGCTTCAATTGTCGGGTCGATGACGTCGATGCCGTTCAACAGGGCAACGGCGCCTTCTCGGCTGTTCCCCAGGGTAAGGTCGGCAGTGGCGGTTGCGCGTTCAACCGCTGCCGCACCCGGGACACCTACAATGAGCCACGGGACGGCAGGGACGCCCCGACATCCAACGGCCTGTCGTTCCATACCCGGATATCAGAAGGCGCTGAAAAGCACAGTGTTAGGGACTGCTGCGTCTACGCGCTCGCCAATCCCCGCAACATCATCTGGCAAAGGGCGGCCGTCCATGCCGGTTGGTCCATCGAGCGCAAGCCATTTGATCCCAGACCGGCATTACGGCTCGCCTTCAACTGGCAGTGAGCAGAGAGTGCGCTGGTGCGTCGAATCCGAGTTACCGACGACGACGCCAAAAGAGCAGCAGGTCTGACAGCATTGACCGCGACGGCGACATCCCAAGCGTCCAGAGAGGCGCTGATGCAAGAATCATGCGTCCCGTCGTCGTGCTCGTATCGATAGGTGTGTCGACGATGCGAAGACCGACATCCCTGCTGCCAAGCCTTTCGATGAGCGCCAGCACTTCGCGGGTTGTGCGCGCAAGACGGTACGGCTTCGTGACCGCAATCACGTCTCCTTTCCTGGCACATTCGATCGCCCTCTCCAGCTCCGGCGTCGAGCCGAATATGCTAGTCTTCTCGCAGAAGTAGTTCTCGGCTCCCAAGCGGGCAAGATAAAGCTTTTGCGCCTCCAGTCTGGCAGCGGGTTCGAAGGTGTTGATACGACAGTAGCCGATGATCATCGCATTCCCCAATCGTAAGAAGCTTTCAGAGAGGGTCCAAGGTGCCCGACGAAGCCGCCGAGAATCTGCGAGCCCTGAATGCTGCCGCGGCTCGGCAGTCCATTTGTCATCTCCCATGTCCGTAGAGATCCGCAAGCTCGAGATATTGCTTTGCGACTCCCTGTGCATCGAACCGTCCCACCCACTGGCGGGCACCTGCCGACAAGCGCGACCAAAGGTCATCATCGTCCAGCACCGCCTTTAGTGTTGCGGCCATCACCTCGGGCTGTGGTTCGACAACTGCCCCATTCACGCCATCCGCGAGGAGATCCCGGCTGAGCCTTGAGGTCCCGACGACGGGTGTGCCGCTGGCGATCGCCTCCATCACCGTTGCTGAGGCGACAGGAACCGTATAACGCGTGGGGAAAGCGGCGACGCGAACGCGGCTGTGTAGCTCGCGAACGCGTGCTCCCTCTGCCATGCCGAGAAGGACAACGTGCTCCCTTATCGGTTCAGGAAGAGCATCGACCGCCTCTCGCACCGGGCCTGTGATGTCACCCGTCACGTATAGCGTTACGGATGCATCGTTGAGGGCGCCGAATGCCCGGATCGTCGCCTCCGGCACTTTGTAGGGCGAGGTGCCGGCATGGAGGATTGCCCGCTCGCGGTCTGACATCCCACGAGACGCATATGACTGGCGATCAATGCATTTGGGAATTTTCAGGATTTGGTCGCTTGGCAGCCCAAGATCTCGCACCAGTTCCTCCTGAAGCTCGGTCGTTGAGGCGACGACGTAATGGCAGCGCCGCATGCTGGAGCGTCGAATGGCTCGCCATGCTGGCGCGAGCGCCCCTTTCCGCCTCTCGAGATCGTGAACGATCTGGACGATCGTGCCAGGCAGCGGTAGCGGCATCGCCTCGCTGTGGAGCACAAGGTCCGGCCGGAACCGATCGATGATACCGATCGCCCGCAGCCATGCCGCGACTGAGGCCGGTCCGGCCAACGGCGTGCGGCTCAATCCGATTATCGGCAACTCGAGGCGAGGCGAAAGAAGTCGCTGGAATTTTGCGCGGCTTTCGAAGGTGCCGACC
Organism: Mesorhizobium sp. WSM4836; assembly: GCF_055811815.1. Classification (NCBI taxonomy): domain Bacteria; kingdom Pseudomonadati; phylum Pseudomonadota; class Alphaproteobacteria; order Hyphomicrobiales; family Phyllobacteriaceae; genus Mesorhizobium; species Mesorhizobium sp. WSM4836. The sequence goes on along the minus strand of NZ_JBVVQF010000008.1, from coordinate 120,243 downwards.
ACGATCTGCACTTGGTGGCCCAGTTCGAGCAACGCCTGGGCAAGTGCCACAATGAAGATGCTCACACCATCAGGCGAATCCAAAGGTTCGCGCCGGGTCAAGACAATGCGCATTCAAACCCTCACAAATAGGTGCCTGCGGGCGGCCGCAGCCCGGATAGGGCGCCTGACCAGGGGTTCATAGATGGCCATCAACCGATTGAAGTTTGCTTTGGGCGTGTACTGCTCCTGATAGGCGGCATAGGCCCGGCCTGCCACTTCCTCCAAGGCAGATCGGTTTGAAAGCGCCCAGCGCACCTGATCGGCCAACGCGCCGGCATTGCCGACAGGAACGACAAGGCCGGTGACGTCTGGCTCCACGACCCCTTTGATCCACGGCAGCTCCGAGCAGATGACCGGCAGCCGGCTTGCGAAGGCCTCAATGACGGTCATGGGAAACAATTCATACCCTTTCGACGGAAAGAGCAGGAATGCTGCAGCCTGCATCTCCTTCAGCACCGTCTCGCGTGACTGACGCCCGAGATATTCCACGCGCCCGCCCGCAGATTGCTCGACGAGCGGAGCTAACGGCCCGTCGCCGATAATCCGCAGCGGATAGTCGATCTCCTTCCACGCCTCGAGCAGCGTGGCCACTCCCTTGTGGTGTTCATCCAGTCGTCCGACGAACAGCCCTCCGTTGCGACGAAGGTCACCGAAGGTCGGCGGCCTGGCAACCGCATTCGGCTTGACGACAATACGTTCGGCCGGCAGGCCGCCTTCCACAAGCTTGCGCCTGGCCCAGTCGGTAAGGGCAATGAAGCGGTCGACCTTGCGGGACCAGGTGCCGGCTCTCTTGTGAAACTCGACCATTGCGGCAAGGGCGAGCGTGCCCGCCAGGGAATTCCTGTAGACCTTCTTCGGAACAGTCCACCAGCAGGCGTGGCGCAGACTTCGCTCCCGAAGCCTCTCATCGGGATAAAGCAAGGCGCTGGGACAGAGAATCCTGAAATTGTGCAAGGTCATTACTGATGGCACGCCGGCCTCGCGGCACGCATCCAGGATGGAGGGGCTCAGGAGAGGAAAGAAATTGTGGATATGGACGATATCCGGTGAAAATTCCGCCAATTTTCGGGACAGGGCCCGCCGGGAATGAGGGTTGTAGATAACCCCCAGGGCGGTAGAAATCCTCCGCGCGATGCGCACGATATCGTCATTTGTGGCGGAGAACAGCTCGACGTCGATTCCGTTCTGCTTGAGGCACGCGAGCTCCTCCCGAACCACGCTGTCCTCTCCGGCTCTTATCTGGTAGAAATTATGAACCATTAAGACGCGCATTGCAGTCCCGCCCCGTCCGAATCTCAATTCGGCACCCCGGACGGCCGGGGCGACGACGCGACGGCTCCGGAAAAGTCGGCCTTTGGCAAAACGACCTCCACAACGTCGCCGGGCGCAAGCCCGAGATCTTCGCTGGCGGGGAGCGTCTCGGCGCCCTGCTCTCGCTTCCTATGGACTGAGATCTCGGGCCGACCCGCGGCTGGCAGCAAGGTGGATTGCCCTTGACCCGTAAGCGCCAGCTTCTGCGCAGTACCCTCAAGACGCGCCGATATCTGGGCCAGATTCATATAGGCCTCCTGTAGCTCTCCCAAGGCCGCGATTTGTCGTTCACTGTCGATCTTGTTCAACTGTCTGACATATTCGCCGCGCTGGCGCTCGATGTTCGATGCCTGGACGATCGTGTCGAGCAGTTGGGTTGAGGACATAAGCACCGCTCGACGGGCTTCAGATAGGCGCGTGGTCGGCGCCAGGCCCTTCTGAAACAGCGTCCTGACGCTCTCGTAATCTTCGGTGTCGGCCTGGCTTCCCTCTTCGTCCTTCTTCTTCTTTTCAGACAGGAGGCCCAGCTGCAGGCTGGTGTCCTTCACAGCACGTCGCAGAAGCTCCTTGTCCTTTTCACTGTCTGACAGACGAGCTTCGATATGCGCCGTTGCCGTTTGCTTCAATCGTTCGGCAAGCGCCTCAGGCACCTGCCCGTTCTCGACATATTCGACTTGTTCGCCGAGTTCGGTGCGAAGGCGCCAAATGCGAGCCTGTTCCGTTGCAAATTGCGCCCATAGGGCTTTGTACTCGGAACCGAAATCGGCCGCTTCCATGAGCGGATTGGCGATCCGAACCTGGGTATCGCTGTAGCCACCGGCAACCGCCACAGCCTGTCGGACGGTCGTACCCGGCCGGAAGATGTACTCTCCAGGCTTGGCCACATCACCATAAACATAGATGGGCCGGTATTCGGCAACCGAAACGAAGACCTGGTCGGTCTGGATCAACTGGGTGATTTCACGGCCGTCCGCGGCCCCCCACCGATACTGTTTGCTGGCGAGACTGCCAGCGATTAGTTCCTGCGCTCGTTGAATGGAAAGGCCACTGACTTGAACCGCTCCAACCAGCGCCAAATTCACCTCGCCGTCCACTCCGATCAGCAATCGCTGCCTGAAATCCGGAATACCGGGGACCCATATCTCCAGCGTATCTCCGGGCTGTAGCGTGTAGCCGGCAAGTGCCGCTGTCGGAATCAGAGCGACAGCGCCAGCGAACGAAGCGAGGCGGGTCGAAGCCATGGTCATCGACAGCGCCGACAACACGAATGTCAACAGCTTCATGGGTCACCTAACGGGGTTGCCCCCGTATCTCTACGGGCGACGTAGCACGGGTTTCTCCGGCGCGGGCGAACCTGCGCAATGGACGGCCCTATGCTACCAGAGGAGGCATGGCCGAGGCCGAGGCAAAATGGCTGTTCGCTGGCTCTTTCGAGGCACTCCTCATGGAACCGGCACGGCGGCGCCGCATGAGCAGGCACATCAGTGGACGGCTCTCCTGCTCCAGCTGCGCCAAAATCCTATAACGCGATCCCTTTCTACCGAGACTGATAGCCCGCCTATGTCGGGTGGGCCGCATCCATGTTCGTTCCAATGTATGAACAAGCGCCATGCTGCGTTCGATCCGGTTCAACTGGAGGAAGTTCCACGGCCAAGGCCGGAACGCTGGCGCGAAGCGCAATCAAATAGCCGTATGAGAAAGCAATTCCCACAATCTGTAGAGGGCTCTCCAGGGCCGGATTGACGAACATGGCGAGGAAAATCGTCATGAAGACCGTGGACGCATGATTGCGAACACCGCGTGGCAATCGATTTGGCGGGAAGGCCACCAAAATGGCAGACACGATCAAAATGAAACCAATGATCCCCGTCCGCAATATGGCTTGAAAGAACGAATTGTGAATTCCTGTCGAGAGTATCTCAAGCATTCTGGCATGCGTAATATTATGGGTGTCGGGAAGAAAGGTAATATCCTCGAATCCGGGAAACTCGTATCGCCATCGGACAGATTCCTTCCCAAATCCGATGCCAAACCCGTATGTATCCGCAACGGATACGAGTGTGTCCGAAATGAACGCGAGTCGGATCCCGGAGTTCGGGTCCAGAGCAAAGGTATGAGGTATGAAGTTGAGCCCGAGGGCATAAGCCGAAGTCAGTGCGGTCGCCAAAGCTGCGGCCATCAACCGGCCGGGCACGCCAATTAGAATGACGATCATCGTGACCGCAAGCACCTTGAACTGAGCCAAGGGGCTGGCGAGGGCTATTCCCAAAAGGAGCAAAATGCCGCCGTATCGGCGCCAGTCGTTCGTCAGAAAAATACCGCCTGCAATGAAAAACACGGCAATGACCATGTTGTTGATCAGCGCACCATAAAGAATCACTATCGCGGCTTGCCCAGATGCGCGCGGATATTGCACGTCCTGCTGAAACATCACCGCCGGCGCGACAACGAGAGACAGGAACAGGAAAACGGGTGCACCAAAAAAGGCATTGCCGCTCATCAGCCTGCGGCGGAAATAAGCCTTGGACGCCCATGCGACGGCGAAGAATCCTACAATCGGGACAATTTGCCTTGTGACTGCTTCTTGAAGGAAGTGAACCTGCCAGGAATCCGGCATCAGCCTGTATCTGGACAGCAGGGCAATGAAGAGGCAGAAGGCGGTGTAGACCGCGAGCAGACGAGGCGGCACCGTCTGCCGCAGCAAGGCATAGGCCAGACAGACACCGACCGGGACCACTATGAAGAAAAGGCCAAGCAGGCGCAGGGATATTGCGAGGGCGCAGGCCAGCCAAATGCCGGAGAGAAAGAGGGTGTAGTCGAGCACGTCAGGGGAATGGCTGCAAACGAGGTCGACCGGCTTTGAACCCTTCCTGCGTGACAATGTCGCTGGCGAGGTCATGGCCTGTATTCGCGGTTAGGACTGAAAGCCGCACGGTTCATCCTGGTCAAAATTACTGCCGAGAGTTTCTCTGCAGGGATGATGCGCAGGATTCCCTCGAGGTGATCCGCGAAAGTGCGGCGTGCCTGCAGCACCAGGAGGACCTCGCTGATGACGCCCATGGCCGCTTCCAGATCAGCGGTGTGGTCGGTGCTGTGAAAATCAACCACTATACAACTGTATTCTTGCTGCAGATGCTGGAGTGCAGCGGAGATGGAGAGCGAGGCATTCAACTCGGGGACTGACCCCGTGGGCCTGAGAACCAGAACTTCCAGCCCTTCCTGATCCGCGGGAATGGTGGCAAACGCTCTGGCGAGCTTGCGACCTGGCTCCGCGTTCAGCATTGGCTTGTCCATTGATGGCTTTTGCCAATTGGCATCAACGAGCAGTGTCTTTTGCCCGGTCGCGGCAATGACCCTTGCGAGATGAGCCGCCACCGTGGAGCTTCCGGACTTGGCGAGGGGTGAAGCAACGCCGATTACAAATCCGCCTTGGTGGCCCTGAACTCCGCGCATACGGCTGGCAATCTTGCTCAGCGAGCTGTAAAGCTCGGGAGCGCCCTTTGAGTAGACGCGCTGCAAACACTGCTCGCATGGCCCCACAACATTCCACCTGCGACGGGGAATTCTGCGGATCCCTACAATCCGATCAAGGCCGGTCGACCTGTGCACATCCTCGACCGTTATCAGGCGGTGGTTCATTACTTGCCTGATCAATGCGTGACCAACGCCGGCAACCCCACCGGCCATAACGGAGAGCGCTACCATCAGGACCGTTGGCGGCCAACTGCGTTGGCGAGGCGGTTCCGCGGCCGTGATGACCCTTGCGCTCGGGATCAGCGACGAGGGGCTAAAATCGGAGTGGGTCCGCTGCAGAAGGGTATTGTAAAGCGAGCGATAAACCTCGGCCGCACTCTGCTGCTCGCGGATAAGGACTCTTGCCCTCTCCGCAGATTTAGGGTCCGATGGAAGTTTCGTCGGCGGTTCGGTCACAAACGCCTTTTCCCGAAGTTCAACCAGCCGCTTGTTCAGATCAGATGTTTCTTCCGCGCGAGCCGCCTGCCGGCGTTCGCGTTGATTTCCGATGTAACCGTCGGCGATCGCGTTCGCGAGCATGGCCGAGAACTGAGGATCGGAAGAGGTGACCCCGATCTCGACGGCGGTGGAGGAACCCATCTGAAGAACGGAAAATGCGCGCCTCACAAGGTCCATCGCCTCATGCCTAATATTTGGCTCCGCCGTCGGCAGTTCGGTGCCGAAGAGAGACGCCAATTGGCCCCGCACATAGCTGGAGATCCGGGTGCGCAAGCTGTCATCCGTCACAAACTCTTCGTCTTCCGCTAAGCCAGTGTGGTCAACAACGCGTCCGACGACCTCGTCCGACTGAATGACCTGTATCTGGCTCTCTACATAGACCCGCTCATCCGCCTGAGCTTCGCCCGGTTGCGGAGCGGGCGGAGATGAAAGGAGGATCGTTGCATAGGCGGTGTAGTATCCAGGCGAAAGGACTGTATATGCGCCGCCGACACCAAGGCTCACAACCATCCAGAGGAGGCAAAGGCGCCAACTGCGTCGAACAAATCTCAAGATGTCTTTCGCGGTCAGCTCGTCGCGATCCTTGGGTGGGATCGGCTGGTGAGGCGGCCCGGATGGCTGAACGACAAATTGATCGGTGGCGAACATGCAGACTCTCCTACGACCGGAACTGATCGGCCTCGTGCTCCAACGGCGCGGATTGGCAGGCCGGGGGATATCCTCGCACCCGGCCTGCGTCGCAAGCCGCCGCCGTGCGAAGGACGGCCGCTCCGCCAATCAGAAAGAAGCCGGCTGAAACCACGAGCACGACGACTTCCTTCGCCACCAAGGCGTAAACGATGGCTTGCTCCGGCATGACGAAAGACAAAAAATATGCGGCCACCAGGAATACTAGTAGACCGGATGCGTTAAGAGCGGCCCATTCATTTTCATATCCGTAGCTAAACATGAATATATTTGATGTGAATGTATTTATGTTCATTAGCAATGGTATAATGGCCATTGCGCGCACGATAGGTATCGCCCCTGAAAATTCATCTCCGAAGAGAATCAATATTATATATGGAGCAACAAAGAACATTCCAACACTCATCGCCGTTCCGCCTGCTACGGTGAATAATGATCTCCTTATCAGTCGTATCCCGGCAGCAGGGTCGAAATGAGCGTAGTATGAAACCCTCGGTAGGAATGTATCCATAAGCAACTTGAAAAATATCCGCGCGGCTAATAGGAATTTTTCGGCGACAGAATATTGTCCGGCTGCGACATAACCTTCGAAATGCCCGACAAGGGCGACAGGGAGGGTTACGAGGGCAGTCTCCACGGCTAAGAAGAGGCATCCCCTCCAGCCATTGCGCAGCTGCATTCCAATCGTCGAAAGCGTCACGGACCTGAAGCCGCCGAACCCAATCGGAAGGATGAAAGGTAAGCAGATGACGCCACTGAGGACGGGAACAGCGCTCTGGATGGCAACGGCGAGCGCGACCTGGTCAGGTGATGCGACCATGGCGACGAAACAGACGAGCGCCAGAACGCGAGCAACAACCACCGCGACGGTCGCCTGCCAGGCGCGTTCCAGGCCGACGAAGAGCCAGGCCGGAAAAATAATGCCGCCGGCGGCCGAGAGCATCGCGCACAGGAATGTCGGCCTACTGAGCGCCAGGACGTCGCCGGCCAGCACAAGGCCAACCAGGCATACGGCAACGAACAGCACTGCCTTGGTGGCCATGACCTGAGCGACGAGCGATGCGATCGCCGCCGGCTCGTATCGAAGGGAAGCAACCCTGCGCTGCGCGGTCCAATGAAATCCATAGGCCACGATGGAGGCAGCGAGTTGTCCGATGGCGAGCGCATACGCGTACTGCCCGAAACTCATGGGTCCGAGGACACGCCCGGCATAGGGCAAGATGATCAGCGGCTGCAGGACGTCGGTGACATGCAGGACAGCCAGACTGGCGGCCTGTTTGCTCAGAGTCATGGTAGCCTCCAGTCAGGTGCCTGTCGAGGCAATGCAAACCACACAGTCCAGATATGGCAGCGCCGCCTCCCAGCGGCAGCGCCAAAGAACGGCTGGCCGTGAAGGAGTTGGCGCAGATGGGCAGTACGGCGGTCCAAGTGTGTTCACTGGTTCCGCCTCCCTCTAACCGTCACGAAGTCCGCGCCTGGGAAGCAGTGATGTCTGCAGCAAAGCCAGCATGAACAAGCTGTTCGTCACGAGATACCTGCTCGCCAGGCGGCGGGGATCCTGGAAGAGCCGGTGCAGCCATTCCAGCCCGCTTTTCTGCATCCATTGCGGCGCCCGCTTGAGGTCTCCGGCGTGGAAATCAAAAGCTGCTCCTACCCCCAACATGACCGCATTGACCCGGCCGCGATGCGACTGCATCCAGCTTTCCTGCTTGGGACAGCCGAGCCCCACCCACATGATCCTCGCACCGGACTGATTGATCATTCTGACCACTGCCTCATCCTCCTCGGCCGACAGAGGGCGGAGCGGAGGGGAGTAAGAGCCCACGATTTTTATGCTGGCAAACTCGGTTCGAATGCGCTGTTCGAGACGCTGGAGGGTGCCCGGGCTGCCGCCGTAGAGGAACATTGCCGAGCCCAGTTCCGATGCCCTCCGGCAACAAATCCACATCAGGTCCGGTCCGGCGATGCGCGGCTGATCCGCGTGCCCCTGCCGTCTCAGCATCCAGGCCACCGGCGCTCCATCCGGCGCGACAAGGTCGGCGCTACCCATCGCTTCGGCATGGGCGCGATTGCGGCGGGCGGTGACGACACTGTGGACATTGCACAGGAAAACCGTTCGGCTCTCCCGCCGTAAGGCCCAGTCGAAGACGCAGTTGACTGCCTGCGCCGAGCCCAGGGCGTGCACGGGTACCCCAAGCACTTGCTCGCGCACCACTCCCTGATCGATCGCGAGCTCTGTCATGCCACCCTCGATTGCTGCAATGGTGAGCCATCATCACAGCGTGCGAGCACTTCGAGTTCAATTGCTATTCCGAACGGGACACTGGCGGGCGGCGCTCATCGGAGGTACTTAAAAGGAATATCCTGTCCGAACCGGAGAGATAGGTGACAGAATGGACCGGTTGCATGGTTGACAGTTTTCTTGTCCGCCGGGAGGACCGGCGATGGTTTGGCAAGACACTGGCATCATGGACGAGCGGCTTCGGTTGGTTGTGGATTGCCTGGCGGGCGAGGAGACGATGAGCGGGCTTTGTGCGGCCTACGGCATATCGCGCAAGACCGGCTACAAATGGCTTCGTCGCTATCGTGCGCTCGGCCCAGAAGGTTCGCATGATCTGCCCCGCGGGCGCCGCTCAATCATGGCCGGGCGACGGCTTTGGATCTGGTGGAACAGATCGTTGCGGCCAAGGAGACGCATCCGCTGTGGGACCGAAGGAGATCGTAGCACGGCTGAAGCGCATCGCTCCCGAGTTGGCCTGGCCATCGGCCTCGACGGCTCGGGCGATCCTTGCGCGGCATGGCCTTGTCAGCGTCCGCAAGCGGGCACGGCTGCGGGCCTATGGCAACGGACCGTGGCCGGAAGCCGAGGCGCCGAACACAGCGTGGACGGGCCACTTGGCATCAACAATACCAGGCGCATGAAGCTGGGTTCGCCGCAGCGCCGCGCCAACCCGACCGCTTGGCGCTGCGACCGCATCATAGGGGGAAACTGTTACCTATTGAAGTGCACCCCTCGGGTGAGACAGAGATCAGTAACAGTTCTCCGCTTCTGAGATTGCCGCACGGGCTTCCCGCCGCAATATATCCGGCGATGGATAATCGATCGCGGAATGTAGGCGCTGCTTGTTATACACGGCGTCGATGAATTCGCCGATCCTGTTCCTTGCATCGCCGATGTCGCGATAGGCGAGGCCGTCGGCTTCCTCTTCCTTCAACGTTCGCATGACGCGCTCGGCCTTGGCATTGTTGTCGGGCGACACCCACCTGCCGACCTGTCGGCCGCAACGGAGAGAACAAGGGATATTCCTTTTAAGTACTTCCGATGAGCGCCGCCCCGCCAGCTTCCCGTTCGAAATAGCAATTGAACTCGAAGTGCTCGCACGCTGTGATGATCGCTCACCAATGCAGCAATCGAGGGTGGCATGACAGAGCTCGCGATCGATCAGGGAGTGGTGGCATGTCGCAAATGTTCGCGGGATGATGCCCTCTGGTTGCAGCCTAAACAATTTACGCAGGATTATCTGGCATCGCTTTGCATCGCATTGGCGCAGATCGATACGGACGCCGTGCAGGAGGCGATACAGTTGCTGCGCGCCGTACGCGATGCGGGCGGCACAGTCTTCGTCGCGGGCAATGGCGGCAGCGCAGCGACCGCCTCCCACTGGGTCAATGACCTCGGTAAGGCCACGAAACGCTCGGGAAGGCAGCCAATCCGGGTCATAGGCCTGACAGACAACGTCTCCTGGATGACGGCGCTCGGCAATGACGAAGGCTACGAGCGTATCTTTGCCGGCCAGATGGAGAACTTCGCCAAGCCGGGTGACGTGCTCATAGTGATTTCAGCCAGTGGGAACTCGCTTAATCTCGTGCGGGCAGTCGAACTCGCTCGCGAAAGGAAGGTCGCCACCATCGGCATTGTGGGTTTTGACGGCGGCACACTTAAAGAGCTCGTCGATCAGCCAATATGGGTGCGGTCCGAAAAAGGCACCTACGAACTCGTCGAGGACGTCCATGCTGCGATCTGTCATGCCATCACGCGATACCTCATCGCCGACCGACCGGAGCGCGGTCAATGAATATTGTCCTGCCGAGCTCTCCCTGCCTGCAAAAGGCAGATGTCGAAGGCCGCGCCTACAGCCGGCCGCGGCAGGCGGTCATCCTGGCCGGCGGGCGTGGCACGCGCATGCGGCCGATCACACTCGATCGCCCGAAACCAATGGTGCCGGTGCTCGGCCGCCCTTTTTTGGAATACCAGATCGAACAGCTGCGGCAGGAGGGGTTCGAAAGGGTACTTCTTCTACTCGGGTATTTGCCCCATGTGGTGATGGACCATTTCGGCGACGGCAGCAGGTTCGGACTCAGTATCGAATATGCCGTCACCCGTCCCGACGACCTCACCAGCAGTCGGGTATCCAATGCCCGTCACCTCATAGATCCGTGCTTCCTGCTGCTGTATTGCGACAATTACTGGCCGATGCGCATGGAGCGGCTGTGGCAACGCTTCTGTGCGGCCGGCAAGCCAGGAATGATCACGATCTACAGCAACAAGGACGGCTATTCACGCGGCAGCGTGATCCTTGATGCGAACGACAACGTGACCGTCTTCGACCGGCTCCGCACCACGCCCGGGGTGCAGGGAGTAGAGATCAGCTATGCCATACTGACCGATCTCGCTCTCGAACTCCTGCCCGACGAGGACACCCTCTTCGAGGAGGCCATCTACACGCCGCTCGCGACGCAGCGTCGCCTCGCCGGCTTCTTGAGCGATCACCGCTATTACAGCGTGGGCTCGATCGAGCGTCTACCCGCGACGGAGCGCTTCATGAGCCGCGAAAAAACCATGCTCGTAGACAGGGACGGCGTACTCAACTGCAGACCGCCACGGGCTCAATATGTGTGTTCATGGGACCAGTGGGAGTGGGTTCCGGGTGCAAAGCAGGCGTTGGCCCTTCTGAACGAGGCCGCCTACCGCATAATCATCATCTCCAACCAGGCAGGGATAGCGCGCGGAGCGATGACCGCCGCTGATCTCGAGGCGCTTCACCAGCGCATGTGCGCCGAGTGCGAAGCCGTCGGCGGCAAGATCGCGGAGATCTACCACTGCCCACACGGCTGGGACGACGGCTGCGACTGCCGCAAGCCCAAACCCGGTATGCTGTATCAGGCACAGCGCGACTTTGATCTCGACCTCACACGCACACTCTTTGTCGGCGACGATGATCGTGACCGTGAAGCGGCCGAAGCCGCGGACTGCCTATACGCGCAAGTAAGCGAGCAATGCTCGCTTCTGGACCTCACCCGTCAACTCCTTTCGAAAGCGGAGCGGGGCAGACATGAATGAACCAACACGCGTTCTCGTCACCGGACACAATGGATATCTCGGTTCTGTCATGGTGCCCGTGTTGCAGGCGGCGGGCTATGAGGTGGTGGGGTTGGACATGGGATATTTTCGTGCGTGCACCCTGGGAGCCGACAATGCCAGTGTGCCCGAGATCACAAAGGATCTGCGCGCGATCGAACTCCCGGATCTGCAGGGCTTTGACGCGGTGATCCATCTGGCGGCACTCTCGAACGACCCGATCGGAAATCTCAACGCGGATTGGACGAGGCAGATCAATGCGGAAGGGACAGTTCGTCTGGCCACGATGGCCAAGGCGGCCGGCATTAGGCGGTTCCTATTTTCGTCCTCTTGCATCATGTATGGCATGTCGGAAGCCGCCGTCGTCGACGAGACCGCCCCGCTGGCGCCGCAAACAGAATACGCAAGATCGAAGGTTGTTGCCGAAGAAGCGCTGCGCGCGCTGGCGGACGACGGGTTCTCGCCCGTCTATTGCCGCAACGGCACCGTCTATGGTCTGTCGCCGCGAATGCGCTTCGACACCGTGCTGAACAATTTCATGGGCAGCGCCTTCACCACTGGACGCGTCGAAGTCCATAGCGATGGCACGCCATGGCGGCCCGTGGTTCATGTCCAGGATGTCGCGCGCTATTTCAAATTGATGCTGGAAGCGCCGCTACAGGACATCCACAATGAGGCGTTCAACATGGGTGTTGAAAGCCTCAATCTTCAGGTGCGCGAGATAGCGGAGATCGCCGTTGAGGCCGTCCCCGGCGCGCAGCTCACGATGACACCGAAGCCGGGCGCGGATCAAAGGACCTACAAGGCGGACTTCAGCAAGTTCTCACGGACTTTCCCGGATTTCGAGTTTCAGTGGACGGCGCGAATGGGAGCGCAGGACCTTTACGAGGCGTTCCGCTCGATCGCACTTGGATTTGAAGACTTTACCGACAAGCGCTTCACGCGGCTGCGCTGGCTCGATCATTTGCTCAAGGCGGGGATGCTCGATGATCGGCTGCGCTGGCGAACCGCGCAGCCGCGTGTTGCCTAATTTTCATTCCGTCGATTTTCGAGGGCAAAATATGGAACAGCTAGACGGGACCAAAGTCGCGGAGCGCCGCTCAGGACTGGACCTTCCGACCATCATAGATCGCGCTGCACAGCGTTTACCGTCTCTCGTCCTGACGCGCACTCCTTTGCGCGTCAGTTTTGCTGGCGGCGGTACGGATCTGCCCGATTTCTACAATCTCGATTGCGGCGCGGTCTTCAGCGCGGCAGTGGACAAGTACATATATGTCACCGTCAAGCGTCACAGCGTGATCTTTAATGAACCCATCCGCTTGAACTATTCACAGACGGAGCAGGTAAACACCATAGGTGAGATCAAGAACAACATCGCTCGCGAATGCCTGCGTTTCCTGGAGATCGAACCGCCGATTTACATCTCAACGGTCGGAGACATGCCGGCCTCGACGGGCATGGGGGGGTCCAGCTCGTTCACGGTGGGACTGCTCAACGCCCTGCATGCATTCCGGGGAGAACGTGTCACCCCTGGCCAATTGGCCGAAGAGGCATGTCACGTCGAGATGGACATCCTCAAGGAGCCGATTGGCAAGCAGGACCAGTATGCGGCCGCGTTCGGGGGCATGAACCTGTTCCGCTTCCAGCCGGGCGGCGCGGTAACGGTCGAGCCGCAACGGGTGCGCAATGGCGCCGTCGAACATCTCTTCAGCAACCTGATGATGTTCTGGACATCGCATCAGCGACCCGCCAGTTCCGTGCTGGCAGAGCAGAAGGCGAAAACGTCAAGCAATCTCGATACGCTCAGGCGGATGCGGGACGATGCCTTCATGCTTCAGGAGATCTTTTCGGAGCCCGTTATCGACATAGAACGCTTCGGTGCCGCCCTTCACGCAGGGTGGGAGATGAAGCGGAGTTTGGCGTCCCGCGTGAGCAACGCGGAGATCAATGGCCACTACGACCTCGCCAGGGACGCAGGTGCGGAAGGCGGCAAGCTGTGTGGCGCCGGCGGCGGCGGATTCCTTATGTTCGCGGTCAAGCCGGAACGCCGGGAAAGTGTACGGCGCGCACTCTCACACCTAGCCTATGTGCCCATCGGCTATGAAGTCCACGGCTCGCGCCTCTTGCATCCGGCGTAAGTCTGATGCCGTCCTTCGATCGCACAAGAGGACCGCCGGCGCGAGCCGCCCTGAGGAGAGATCGTCGGAGATGCAACCCGACGTGACACTCATTTGACCAATGGATCTACGATGCTTTTCACAAAGACCGATATTCCCGGCGCCACCCTGGTGGAACTGCAGAAATTCGAAGACGAGCGGGGCTCTTTCGCACGCGGCTGGTGTTCGCGGGAGTTTGCCGAGCAGGGGCTTCCGGATCGTGTCGTGCAGATGAATATTTCATACAACAGGCACAAGCACACACTGCGCGGCTTCCATTACCAGCTGGCTCCCCATGGCGAGGACAAGATGCTTCGCTGCATCCGGGGCAGCCTGTACGACGTGCTGATCGACCTGCGGCCGCAATCGCCCACCTATAGGCAGCACCTCACTGTGGAGCTTTCCGCGGCGAACCAACGGATGCTGGTGATACCGGAGGGCTGCGCGAACGCCTTTCTCACCATGGAGGACGACTCCGAGGCGACATATCTCGTCTCCGAATTCTACACACCGGCAGCCGAGCGCGGTGTTCGCTGGAACGATCCTGCCTTCGCCGTGAAGTGGCCGGTGGATGCGCCGGCGCAGATTTCTGACAAGGACCGAAGCTGGCCGGATTATGACCGCTGACCTTTCGCCGTCCCGACCTGGGAGCAGCACAGGGGAAACGCAAATGTTCATCGTCGACAGGGAATTGGAGAGGCTCCAGGCTGAGGGGCGTCCAATTCGCGTGGGTATGGTGGGGGCCGGCTTCATGGCCCAAGGCATCGCGCTGCAGATGCTGCGATATGTCCCAGGCATGGAGCTCGTGGCAATTTCCAACAGGCACGTGGAAAAGGCGCGAGATGCCTATGCCGCCGCAGGCGAAGACGATGTGACGGAGGCTACCAGCACCAAAGCGCTTGAGGATCTCGTGGCGCGAGGTCGCCGTGCTTTCACGGCGGACCCGATGCACATTTGCGAGGCCGACGGCATCGACATCATCATCGAGGCGACAGGCGCGATCGAGTTCGCTGCCCACGTCACAATGCGTGCGATCCGGCACGGCAAGCACGTCGCCCTGATGAATGCCGAACTCGACGGCACGATCGGGCCGATCCTGAAAGTGTATGCCGACCGGGCAGGAGTGGTCCTCACTAATGTGGAGGGGGATCAGCCCGGTGTTATGATGAACCTCTACCGTTGGGTCAGGGGCCTGGGCATACGTCCGGTGCTTTGCGGGAACATCAAGGGCCTGCACGATCCCTACCGAAATCCGACGACGCAGGAGGGTTTTGCCAAAAAGTGGGGGATGAAGGCCCCAATGGTTACCTCCTTCGCGGACGGCACGAAGATCTCGTTCGAGAACGCCATCGTAGCCAACGCCACAGGCATGCGGGTGGCGAAGCGCGGCATGTACGGGCCTGTGGTCGAGCCTGGTACCCCGATCCAGGGGGCGGTCGGCTGGTATCCGCTCAATCAGTTCCTCGAGGGGCCGGGGATAGTCGATTATTGTGTCGGAGCCATGCCCAACCCCGGCATCTTCGTTCTTGGCACCACAGAGGATGCTGTAGAGAAGCACTATCTCTCACTCTACAAGATGGGCCCCGGACCGCTCTACTGTTTCTATTGGCCCTATCATCTGTGTCATTTCGAGGTGCCCTCCACGGTGGCGAGGGCCGCAATATTCCGCGATGCCGCGATTGCGCCCCTGGGCGCGCCGACCGTTGATGTGGTGGCCGCCGCCAAGCGGGACCTTAGTGCCGGAGAGATCCTCGATGGCCTTGGACATTACATGACCTACGGGCTCTGCGAAAACGCGCCGACGGTGCACGCAGAGCGGCTTGTGCCGATCGGGCTCGCCGAGGGAAGCCGGCTGCTGCGCGACGTGAGGCGGGACGAGGTGCTCGGGTATGACGACATCGAGCCTCCGGTCGGGCGGCTTTGCGACGCACTGCGCCGGGAGCAGGATCTTGCCTTCTTCGGCCGCTCTGTAGCCTCCCTGCGCTACGAGGTTTCTGCGACCGCCTAGTTAGCGGGACTCCGGTTGTTCCGCCGACCGAACCCGAGAGTTGAGATGGCCCAACCGATGGCGCGAACGTTATCCGATTTCCATTGCCTGACGCATGCCGCCGCGCTTTGCCTCCTCTTTGTGGGGGCGACTTTCCTGGCCCTTAACCCGGATTGGATCGACAGGCCCCTCGCAAAGGCCGTCAACACCGTAGCGAGCAATCAGCCCTTCGCCAGCCGGCTCGCTTTCGGTGCCGTCCACCCGACAACCGAGGGCGCCATAGCTGTGTCCTTGCTTTGGTATTGCTGGTTCGCCCATGACGGGCCGGAATCGAGGGCAAGGCTGGTGAGCGGCGTCTGCGCAGCTGTCCTGGCGGCGCTCATCGCGCATTTCCTGCAGAGCACTCTGCCGACGCCGCCAAAGCCGATTTTTGACTCCGCACTTGGGCTTCATATCCCGGACGTTCTGGGCGACGCTGCCGTTCTGCGCTCAGCGCCCTCCGCCGGCACCCCCGGGTTCCCCAGCGAGCGAGCGGTTCTGTTCGCGGGTCTAGCGATCGCCATTCTTCTCGTTCGCTTCGAACTCGGACTCCTCGCCCTGGCCTGCACCTTGGTGGTAGAGCTTGCGCGAGTCTACTTGGGGCTGCATTATCCGACCAATGCTCTGGGTAGCCTCGCCTTGGCCGCGACCCTGGTATCGCTAGCACAAACGCACCCAAGCCTTGAACTCGGCGCCCTGGTTCTCCGGTGGGAGCGCGGCGCCACACCAAGCTTCTATCTGTGCAGCTTTCTGGCCTCATACCTTGTTGTTGCGTTCCAGGACTTGCGCGAACTTGCCAAAGGGCTTCTTCAGTAGGAACTGGTGTGAAGCCGGCCAGCGACACGACGACCTCGAATTTATCGTGCGTGCATCGCCGGGCTGAAGCGTCATCTTGGCCAGACAACAACAATCAAAGGTGTTCGCAACAGCGGCGGATTACCTCAATGAAGCGGATCAAGCATCCGGCAAGCCGGATAAGGCCCCTCTACGGCTTTCACTGGCACTACCACCTCTGCCATTTTGAGGTATCCAACACATTGCGCGCGCCGCGGTGTTCAACAAGGCCGATCTCTCTGCTCGGCGAACCCACGGTCAATTTCGTTGCAAGCGCCAAGCCGATTCGAACTGCCCGCCCTTCCTGCGTTCAGCTCCGCAACGAACAGGATCGCCACTTCCTTGGCTCCGCAGCCGCCGGCACGGCCCACGGACGAGGGCATCGGCGGAAGGACTCGTGAGCCGGCGCTCGCAGCGGGGCGGCTACTTCCTATGCGGTAGGGCGAAGACATTGGCCGAGCCCAAGGCGACGCTCCCGCAGCATCTGTTAGAACGCCGAGCGACGGGATTACCTCCTTTTGTTGGAGCGCCTGCCACAATGACACTCTGGTCGCGGGTGGGGATCGATGTAAAACTCACAGGGCGATAGCCGCTCCGTGTTAGGCCAGACTGAACGCATCTGGCGCTGCTGTCTATTTTGGACACAGTGAGGACGACGGACAAAGTGACGACGGCGCAGTCAAGCGGAACAGCTACTAGGAATAAGCCAAAGGCACTATTGATGTACAATCCAGATCGGCTCCGGTATTGTAAGCGAGTTGTAAGAGCGGCCTTAGGATACGATCATTTTCTCCGGCCCGAATGCTCTATTCCTACACAAAAACTCGGCTCCGCATATGGAGGTTGGGTGGTTGCGGTCGAGCCTCTTCTAGGTGCCCCCTCCCCTATTGTTCTCTCCTTTGGCTTAGGGGACGACATTTCATTTGATCTGGAAATCAGCAAAGCATTCGGTGCAAAGGTCTTTGGGTTTGATCCGACTCCGGCCAGTCTTGACTGGATTGCCGCTCAGGAATTACCCCCCACTGTGCGGATCTACCCCTTGGGAATATCTAATTTCGACGGGGAGCAAACGTTTGCTGTGTCCGAAGATGATACACGCAGCAATTTTTCCACGAAGTTGGTTACAGGCAAGAGCATTGTCTGCAACGTGAGCCGTTACTCTACTATCCTGGATATGCTCGGACTGGCAACTATCGATGTGCTGAAACTCGACATTGAGGGGGCAGAGCACGACGTCCTTCCAGAGGTGCTTGGATCTGATGTCTTACCGAGACAGATTCTCGTCGAGTTTCACCACTGGTGGCATCGCACTCCGGTGGAGCAAACCTACCGAACAGTGGAAGCGATAAAGGGCCAGGGTTACACCCTGTTCCATGTTTCTCCTGCGGGCCACGAATTGTCATTTTTGCTGACGCGATAACAAGCCTTACGAGAACTTTCGACAAGCCGCCGGCGGTTGCGGGGATCGTCGGCAACAAGCTGACGCCACGCTTGCCAGGTGACCCGAGATGCAGGCTGGACGCGAACCGTTTCCCGGCAGGCATCGCCCGCGCCGCACTGGTCAGCCGACCACATGTTCCGCATTGCCGACGGCAGCATGGCCGGCATGCAACTCGCGGAGTAGCGGTGGCGCAAGCGCTTATGAACTGACGGCGCGCGGCAGGGCGGCTACGTCCATGCCATAGGAGCATAGGCTGAAGAAGCTAGCCAAGCAGAAAGGGGACTGACGGGAAGTAGCTGTAGCTGTGACGGGCATTGAGGGGTGGGGATTACCTCCTTTTGCTGGCGTGCCTCCCACAATGACACTCTGGCCGAACGAGGCGCTTTCGCCTTTCATTAGAGGAGTGGGGGCAGACCGTCGGTCGACGGCGCCACCATAGCCGTTAAGGATTGGGTGGGACCCGATGACAGATCGCATTGCGCTCATAACTGGTGTGACCGGTCAGGACGGTGCCTACCTTGCCAGACTGCTGCTGGAGAACGGCTATACTGTCCACGGACTGAAACGCAGATCCTCCTCCTTCAATACCGAACGCATCGACGACATCTACGTCGATCCGCACGAGCCGGACGCACGCTTTTTTCTCCACTACGCCGACCTTACCGATGCGACCAATCTCATTCGCATCATTCAGGAGACGCGCCCTACCGAAATCTACAATCTGGCGGCCCAAAGCCATGTCCAGGTAAGCTTCGAGACGCCTGAATATACCGGCAACGCCGATGCCCTTGGCACACTCAGGCTGCTTGAAGCCATCCGCATCCTGAAGATGGGAGAGCGGGTGCGCTTTTATCAAGCGTCAACCTCCGAGTTGTTCGGCAAAGTCCAGGAGGTGCCCCAGACGGAGAAGACGCCGTTTTACCCGCGCTCTCCCTATGCGGCGGCCAAACTCTATGCCTATTGGATCACGATCAACTACCGTGAAGCGTACGGAACGTTCGCTTCCAATGGCATACTGTTTAATCATGAAGGCCCCACGCGCGGCGAGACGTTTGTGACCCGCAAGATCACACGTGCGGTTGCAGGTATCGAGCGAGGCTTTCAGTCCGCCCTCTATCTTGGAAATCTGGATGCGAAACGCGACTGGGGGCATGCTCGCGACTATGTGGAGGGCATGTGGCGGATTCTTCAGCACGCCGAGCCAGACGACTTCGTCCTCGCCACGGGCGAAACCCACTCGGTTCGAGAGTTCGTGGAGCGTGCCTTTCGGGCGGTCGGCCGCGTCATCGTCTGGGAAGGTAAGGGGGTGAACGAGATCGGCCGGGATGGCAAGACAGGAGAGATCCTCGTCCGAGTCGACCCACGCCACTTCCGTCCAACGGAGGTCGATCTCCTGATGGGAAATCCGGCGAAAGCCCGCTCAAAGCTCGGCTGGTCGCCAAAGACGACGTTCAGCGACCTCGTGGCGGAAATGGTGGCCGCCGATCTGAAACGTCTGGAGCGAGAGAGCTGGCACAGGGACAGTAGCGTCTAGTTAGAGCCACCGGTCATGGACAACACTTATCGGCTCGACGCAAAACGGAAATTTGTGGCTGGCCACCGCGGCATGTCGGCTCGGCTGTGGCGCGGCGACTGAGGGGCAATCTTGCTTTGTGATGCCCTTTAGGTTGAGGCGCGATCTGCTCGTCATGACAAGGCGAACCGAGGGGTCGGCAGTGTCCTGGCCTAGTGACTTGACCAAGTCTCGACCAAGGGCAAGGATTGCGCGTGTCGTCGCACAGAATAGCGATTGTCGGGGCAATCCAGCTCGACGACAATGATCACGGCTCGCCACGATGGTCCCGAGGCGGACAAGGATAGGAAAATGGCTATCCCGGTGAAAGTTGGCGAGGCCAAGACGCATCTCTCGGAACTGCTTTCAACGGTCGAAGCCGGCGAGGAGGTGATTATTTCGCGAGGCAACGATCCCATTGCCAAGCCGTCGCGCATTCAGCGACGCAACGATGTCGAGGCGGTGATCGAAGAGATCAGCGCCGCCCGCGCCCGTGCCAAGCCCGTGGCGCAGGAGGAAATTCAGGCCTGGCGCGATGAAGGGCGCCGCGCTTGATGGCGATCATCGTCTGATGCCTTTCCTTGTCGGCCTTTCCATGGCAGCAGCCTGGATCCTTCCTGATGAAGACAGCGAGGCGGCGGCCGCCCTGGTGCGATGATTGCCGGGAACAACGGCGCCTGTCCCTCCCCTGTTCCGGCACGAGGCGCGTAACGTCGTACCGATGGCCGAGCGGCGTGGCTGCATCGCGGCGGGCGAAGCTGCCACCACCATGGCACGGCTGTGCCGATTGACGCTGGTGGATGCCGGCGGCGGCTCGGACGGCGGGGGGCTGACGGTAGCGGCTTCGCACGGGCTCAGCGCCTATCACGCCGCCTATGTTGCGCCCGCAATCGAAACCGAGTTGCCGCTGGCCACCTTCGATCGCAAGCTCGCGCTTGCCGCGCACGGCCAGGGAATCCGAATTCTCGGGCCACTCGCGAATGGCAACTGACCTCTTCGCCCAACCACCTGCCAATGTTGTTCGACGTGCCGAAGCCTTCGACGCTCCCGATCCCGGGCTGCCCCTGGGACCGCCGCGATTTTCTGGCCGAACTTTGACCGAGGACGATCTCGCAAACCTGCGCCATCTTGCCAGGAAGGCATTTTGTTGCTCAGGGGCGCTTGACCCGCCGGTCGGCCCGGCAAAACGGATAAAATCCTATTTCGGGAAAGAACGGGACAAGCGGCCTTGGCAGTTCGACAGCGTGCCGATATTCGGGACAAGGTTGGCTGCAATGCTGGGGGCCAGATGCTCCTGCATCCCGCCCGGGTCGCCGGAGGATCGATAACGTTGACGCAGAAGGGGATCACTCTGAAGGACGTTGCCGCCGCGGCGAACGTTTCGCGTGCGACGGCTGCGCGGGCGCTCAACAGCTACGGCTATGTCGGCGACGAGACCGCACTTCGCGTGATCGAGGCAGCCGACAGGTTGGGCTATCGGGCCAACCGCGTCGCGCAGGCGCTGCGCAGCGGGCAATTGCCTCTCGTCGGCTTCGTGCCCGGCGACATTCAGAATCCGTTCTTCGCCCGCATCGCCCATGACGTCGAGGCGGAGTTGCGCAAACACCACCACAATCTTCTGATTGCCAGCAGTGAGGAAAATGTCGAACAGGAGAAGGAGCTGCTGGAGAGCCTGCGCTCGCTCAGCATCCGCGGTTTCATTCTGGCGCCGACGTCGGCGACCGATAGCCAGCACATCGTGCAACTTGCTCGCGAAGGCATCCCGATCGTGCTGATCGATCGGGTTGCCAAGGAAGTGCACTGCGACAGCGTCATCGTCGACAACGAAGGCGGCGCGCGAGAGGCCGTCGACTACCTTGTTGCCAATGGACACCGCCGCATTGGTCTGTTGCGAGACGAATCCCGCATCTTCACCGCGCACGAACGCCTGGCCGGATATCAGAATTCATTGCATTCGCACGGCATCGACTTTGATCAAAATCTGATCAGTGTTTCCCGCTCGACTGTCGAACATGCGATCGAGGCCACCCGCCGCCTGTTCAGCCGCCGCGATCGCCCGACGGCTCTGTTCACCGTAGACAGCTTGATGACGCAAGGCGCATTGCTTGGCCTGCGCTCGATGGGACTTTCGATCCCTCATGACGTGTCGCTTGTTGGATTCGACGACTTCAATCTCGCCACCTTCACCGACCCGCAAATCACCGTCATCGCCCAGCCCACTCCTGAGATCGGGCCGCTTGCGGCAAAGCTGCTGCTGGAACGGCTCGCCGGAAATAAGGTCGCGCCGCGTCATATCAGATTCCCGACGCGCCTGATCGTTCGCGGCTCGGTTTCGCGCCTGCCCAAACGCTGATCCGAATTTTCAAATTCCAACTGTTAAGAAATTTCATGCGGAGGGACTTGTCAGCCGCGAAAATGCATGGCCTATATGTGAGATCGATCTCACAATCGGCTGAACTTGGGGCCGAAAAAACTTGGCTCGACGTCTGCTGCGACGCTTGCGCCGAGGCGCTACTTGCACATCCGAAATACAAGGAAATCCTGCATGCTCAACTTCGACAGGGACCGCTTCGTCAGGATCCAAAGCGGTGCCGTTTCCATAGGAAGCGAGGCGCGACCCCTCCTGCGCAAGCTGCTTTCGAATGGCGTCGAGCGACTATACTTCATGGGGACCGGCGGCGTGCAGCTCCTTACCCTTCCCGCCATCGAACTGGCTCAGCGCCGCTCCACCTTTCCGGTGAGCGCGCAGTATCCCGCCCAGGTCGTTCTCGATCCGCCGGCCGGGCTCGACCACAAGGCGGTGGTCGTCATCCCCTCGCTGTCGGGTACCACGAAGGAAAGCGTCGAACTTCTGTCCTTCCTGAAGGCACGGGGTGTGCGCACGATCTCGCTGACCGGCCACTCGGATACGCCGATCGCGCAAGAGGCCGAATACAACTTCACCAATTTCGCCGAGGACGACACCTCATCGGAATCGTTTTATCTCCAGACATTGCTGATCGTGCTGGCGCTTCTTGCCGAGCGCGGAGAATACGACGGCTTTGACGCGACCGTGGCGGAGTTGCAACTGCTGCCCGGTCTGCTTGCCGATGCGAAGGCCGCGTTCGAGGGACCGGCGGCCAAGCTGGCCGAAATGATCAAGGACGAAACCTATCATATTTTCACCGGCGCCGGATCGGCGTGGCCTGAGGCCTACTATTACGGCATGTGCATTCTTGAAGAAATGCAGTGGATCCGTACCCGGCCGGTGCACGCCGCGGACTTCTTCCATGGCACGCTGGAGTTAGTCGAACCCGGCGTCAGCGTGTTCGTGTTCAAGGGCGAGGATGCCGCACGCCCGCTGGCGGACCGGGTCGAGAACTTCGCCAGGCGCTACACCGATCGCGTTCGGACACTCGATGCCGCCTCGGTCGAACTTCCGGGTATTTCAGACCGGGTCCGCAGCCTGATCTCACCGGTCCTGCTCGCCACTTTGCTCGAACGGCTGAGCGCTCACCTGGAGACACTGCGCGATCACCCGCTGACGACGCGCCGCTACTACAAACGCGTAGAGTACTGAACCCCTCTCACATCTGAAGGAGTTGCTCATGAAACGTTCCCTGCAAGTCGTGGCGGTCGGGGTGGCCGCAGTATCAGCACTGGGGTTGTCGGCGGCCAGCGGCTCCGCCGCCACGCGGAAGGCCGTGGCAGCAGATCCACACGCGAAGGTCGAATACAGCGGCACGCTGTCGATCATGACCAAATTCGGGCTGCAGCAATTGTCGCCCTATTTCGTCAATGTTGCTGCTGAATATCAGAAGCGCCATCCCGACGTGAAGATCGAACTCATCCAGGAAAGCGACGACAGCGTCAAAGGCAAGACGAAGACGCTGGTGGCATCGAATTCGCTTCCTGATATCTATTTCTCCTGGACGGGCAGTTGGGGCGCAAACTTCGTACGCGGCAATCGCGCCGTCGATCTCACCAACGTCATCGGCCCCGATACTGATTGGGGGAAAACGCTTTCTCCGGCCGCCGTCAAGGCGTTCGAGTATAATGGCAAGCTCTACGGCATTCCGCTTTATCAGGATGCCAAGTTCATGGGCTACAACAAGGAGGTTTTCGCCAAGCTCGGCCTCAGCGTCCCGACCAGTTTCGACCAGTTGCTGGCGAGCTGTGATGCGATCCGCAAGTCCGGAATGACGCCCATATCGCTGGGCAACAAGGAAGCCTGGCCGGCGATCCACTATGTCGGCCAGTTGCTCGCCTATGACGTGCCCCAGGCCACGCTGGAACGCGATTTCGCTCCGAGCACCGCCGAATATGTGGATGCCGGCTATGTCGAGGCGCTGAAACAATTCAAGCAGCTCGCCGATCGTTGCACCGACGGAGCCGCGATCAATGGCACGTCCTACGCTTCCGCGCTGCAAGCCTTCACCAACGCGAAATCGGCGATGTATTATCAGGAGATCATCGAATTCGATCAGAGCGCCACGGCGGAATCGGCCTTGAAGCCCGCTGACTTCGGCTATTTCACCTTGCCGGTGCCCGACGGCGCCAAGGGAGATCCGAAGGCGATCGAAGGTGCGCCTGAAGGCTACATGATCAGCGCAGCGTCCGCCAATATCCCGCTGGCGATCGACTTCATGAAATTCGTTACGTCCCCTGAGAACGGCCAAGTGCTTTCCGCGCCGCCCTATGGGCAGCCCAGCGCCACGATCGGAGGGGCGTCGGAATCGACCATGAGCAAGGCAGTCGTCGAGGGCATCAAGGACATCAACGCGGCATCCTATTTGATGCCCTGGCTCGATACGGCAAATCCACCGCGCGTCGCTGCTGCATGGCTGTCCAGCCTGCAGGCGCTGACGGGGGGCTCGATGTCGCCCGAACAGGTCATGGGTGCCGTCAGGCAGGCCGCATCCGCAGCCAAATAGCTGAGATCATGGTGGCGACTGCGCAAAAAGACCGAAGCGGCGCCGTTAGCTACGGCGCCGCGAGGCGGCAACGGGCAGGCAACAAGCTCCGGGCTCGCCTCGGCAATGTGCTGTCATTCCGCTGGGCGGCGATCGCGCTAATCCTCATCGGTTGGTTTGTCTATTACCCCATCGTCGACAACTTCATTGTCAGCACCACGGACCAGGACATCTATACGGGCGAGGTCACCAATGTCGGCCTCGCCAATTACGACCGGTTGCTGCATGACCCGATCGTGTGGGTCTCGCTGTGGAACAACTGCCTCTACGCCGTGATCTCTGTCGTGTTCCAGGTCTTCGGCGCCTTCCTGCTTGCGGCGATGATCGAAGGCCTCAGATCGGAGCGCTGGCGCCGTTTCTGGCGCGCCATCTATTTCGTGCCCTCGGCAATCTCGATCACGGTGACCGGCCTGCTATTCTATTTCATCTACCAGCCGCAGATCGGATTGCTGGATGCGGTGCTTGCCCGGCTTGGCCTCGGGCAACTCGTGCAGCCATGGCTTGGCAACGAGCACACGGCAATCTACGCAATTATCGCGATGAGCCAGTGGCAGGGGTTCGGATATTCAACACTCCTGTTTGCCATCGCAATCCAGAAAATTCCACGCGATCTCTATGACGCAGCCACGATGGACGGCGCAGGTGCGCTGAGGCGCCTGTGGAGCATTACCTTTCCGCTTACCCGGGAGATGACCGGCCTGATGGTGATCGTAACCATTACGGGAGCATTCCAGGTGTTCAACGAGGTTATGGTCATGACCGCCGGAGGGCCCAACAACAGCAGCCAGGTGCTTGGCACATGGCTCTACCAGCAGGCCTTCATCGAGGACAATTTCGGCTATGGCGCGGCGATCGCCGCCGTCATTTTCGTGGTGACGATGCTCACCGGGGCCGCGCAGCTTTGGTATACCAGGCGGCGCAGGGTGCAGCTATGACCGTGATGGTTGCCACGAGGCGCAGGCCACAGGGAAATGTGTGGGGCATCTTCGGCAGGACGTTCCTGTACGCGTTTCTGATCTGCCTCGGGCTTGTCGTCAT
Source organism: Mesorhizobium sp. WSM4836 (assembly GCF_055811815.1). NCBI lineage: Bacteria > Pseudomonadati > Pseudomonadota > Alphaproteobacteria > Hyphomicrobiales > Phyllobacteriaceae > Mesorhizobium > Mesorhizobium sp. WSM4836. Next base: position 94,874 of record NZ_JBVVQF010000008.1, on the reverse strand, counting down.
CTATCCGTTGGTCTGGATGGCGCTCAACGGGTTCAAGGACAACGCGCAAATCTTCGGCGACCCGTTCGCCTTACCGGCTCGCTGGTCGTGGAACAATTACGTGCAGGCCTGGAACCAGGGGGTGCGCGATTATGTGAGCGTCAGCATCCTGGTGACCGTCGCATCCGCCATCTGCACCGTGCTGATCAGTGCCTGGACGGCGTTTGGGCTCACCCGAACCAAGATGCCGGCAAAGCCGCTGGTCGTCGCCATCGTGCTCGGCGGATTGATGCTCAGCCCGACCGTAGCGATCATTCCCCTGGTCAAGATGCTGCAGGCACTCGGCCTCTACAACACCTACTGGGCGCTGATCATCCTCTATACGGCGTTTCGGGTGCCGTTCACCACATTCCTGATCCGCGCCTACATGCTCGATCTCCCCAGCGATCTCGATGAGGCGGCGACAATGGACGGTGCCAGCGAGGGGCAGATATTCTGGCGGATCATCCTGCCGTTGTGCCGACCGATCATCGTCTCGTGCGTCATCCTGCACGTCCTGTTCGCCTGGAACGAATATCTGTTCGCAATGATCTTCACCAGCGGCGCCGACGTGCAGACGCTTCCGGTCGGCCTCACCTCGATCATGGCCAAGCACGGGACCAACTATGCCGAAGTGTTCGCGGCGATGACGATCTCGGCCCTGCCCATCGTCATCATCTTCTTTGCCGCCCAGCGCTACTTCATCCGCGGCCTGTCCGAGGGCATCGGCAAATAGCAATTCCCGAAAGGAGCCTTTATGCCGCAGCTTGCTGCCAACCAACTCATCGGAGCCAATTTCAGCTTTCAGCACTTCCCGTTCGAACGGGTCGCCGAGAGTATCCGCGGCTTCGGTGTGCGGGAAATCGAGTTGTGGGGAATTGCGCCCCATCTCGACCTCTTCCACGCGACCGACACTCGCGTCGATACCGTGCGTGGTGTGCTGGCCGACAACGGCCTGTCCACCTGGTGCTTCACCCCTGAGCAGGTGCTTTATCCGATCAACATCGCCTCTGGCGACAAGGATTTCCGCCGTTCCAGCATTGAGCGGTTTTGCCGTGCGGCCGACATATGTGCGATGCTGGGCGCTCGCTATCTCTTCCTGACGCCCGGGCGCGGGTATGAGGACGAAGCGCCGGAGCGGGCGTGGTCACGCGCGGTCGAGGCGCTCCGCGAGATCGCCCAGCATGCCGACGGCAACGGCGTGCGCTGCCTGCTTGAGCCGCTGCAGCGCTTCGAAACCAACATCGTCAACGATGCCGCAGGCCTGCGGCGTATGCTCGATCAGATCGGCGCCGACAATATGGACATCGTGCTGGATACGGTCGGCATGGCCACGGCGGGCGACACGGTGGCGGACTACGTCAATCTGTTCGGCTCCCGGTTGGCGCATGTCCAATTGGTCGATGGCACGCCAGCCGGCCATTTGGTTTGGGGCGACGGCTCGCTGCCGCTCGACCGCTACGTCAGCGACCTGGCGAGCTTCGGATATGGAGGCAAGGTCACTTTCGAGCCGTTCGGCAGCGGCTCTTATGCACTTGACCCAGTGACGGCCTGGACACGCTGTCTTACTGCGATCGAGCCTTACCTGAACCGTTCGGCGATTCCGGGATGACGTCGATGCCCAGACTTGTCGCGATCGGTGACAATTGCCTCGATGTCTATCTTACGAGCGGCCTGCTGACCGTGGGCGGCAATGCGTTGAACGTCGCTGCGCAGTGGCAGCGCAACGGCTGGCCGGCAAAATATTTCGGTGCGGTCGGCGACGACGCCGAGGGCGAGATGGTGCTGGCTGAGCTTGCCGCGGTCGGATTGTCGCCGAGTGATGTCGAACGCCGTCCCGGCGATACCGCTGTCACCTTGCTGCGTGAGGAGTTCGGCGAACGCAATTTCTTGGTCGAATCCCTCGGCGTCGGCGCAAACTACATGCCGGCTCCTGAACATCATGCCCATATCGCTGCTGCCGACTGGGTGCATCTGGGAACCAACTCCAACAAGGAGCTCGTCCGCCGCCTGGTGGCCGACAATGTCTCGTTCAGTGTCGACATATCGACGGCACATCTGGTGCTGCCGCTCGAGGGCGTACCGCTGCTTTTTGCGTCCGGACCCAACGAGGCCGCTACGCCTGTGGAGCCGCTTCTAAAGGCGCTGAGAGCAGCCGGCGCACGCCAGGTGGTGCTGACCTGCGGCCGGCGCGGCTCATACTTCGATAATGGCACCACAATCGTGCACGCCGCAGCCACGCCGGTCGATGTCGTCGATACGTGCGGCGCGGGAGACAGCTTTATCGCAACGTTCCTGACCGCCTTCTGCTGCAACAGGCTGAGCGCCGTCGAGGCGCTGCACAGGGCCTCCGTCGCGGCTGCCGAGACCTGCACGCATCTTGGCGGGTTTCCGCAGCAGCCGCGTCCTGTTCCGGACTGGCTGCTCGCCAAATATACCAGCTCGACCATCGATGCCCAGGGCGCCTGAACATGACGACGCTTCGTTTGCGACAGCCTGTAGTGGCAGCGCCGTCCGATCGGTCCTTCTGGCTGCAGGACATTGCTGCGGCTGCGTGCACCGAGCCGCTGCAGGGCAGCGAACGCACCGACGTGGTTATTGTTGGCGGCGGCTACACCGGCCTATGGACGGCGCTGCGCATCCGTGAGCTCGCTCCGGAAACCCGCGTAACGATCATAGAGGCCGATCTCTGCGGCTCGGGAGCCTCCGGCCGCAATGGCGGTCAGGTTCACTCCTGGTTCGCCGAACTCGACCAGTTAAGCAGTGCCGTTGGGGTGGAGGAGGCGCGGCAGCTCTGTGCTGACACGGTGGACTCCATTGCCGAGCTCGAAGAGCTGCAGCGACAGGGCACGATCGACATGGATCTGCGGCTGGATGGCTGGCTGTGGACGGCCAGTTCGATTGCGCAGGAAGGCGCATGGGAGCGCGCGGTCGAAATGACGGCGGCAGCTGGCCAGGACCGCTTTAGGCCACTTGCGGCAGAAGAGATCGAGCGCCGCACCGGATCGTCCGCGTCTTATGTCGGCGTCATCGAGGCGAACGCAGGCACGGTGCACCCGGCCAAGCTTGCCCTAGGACTGCGCGACCTGGCGATCTCACGGGGCGTCATCGTGCATGAGCGCAGCCCGGTTATCGACATTGAAACCGGCAAAACATGCACGGTGCGCACGCAGCAGGGCGCCGTGCATGCCGAGAAAGTGGTGCTTGCGGCAAATGCGTGGCTCTCGGCTCTGCCGGAGCTGCGCCGCCACCTTTACGTCGTTGCCAGCCAGGTGATCGCCACCGCTGAAATACCGGAGTTGCTCGACCGCATGGGGTGGCGCGACGGCGCTTCGATCTGCGACTCGCAGAGCCAGGTTCTGTATTATCAGCGCACCACAAAGGGCCGAGTCGTGTTCGGCCGGGGAAGCGGCAACGTCGCTTTCAGAGGCGATTTCGGCTCCAGCTTCAACCGCAGCCCGGAGCATGGTCGCGACAATGTGCGCGAACTGCACAGGGTCTATCCGGCTCTGCGTGGGGTTCCGATCGAGTATGACTGGGCCGGCCCGATCGACTGCGTGCCCGAGCATGTTCCCGTCTTCGATCATCTGCGCGGTCATCCCAACATCTTCTATGGCATGGGCTTCAACGGAACCGGCATTGCACAGACGCCGATCGGCGGCCGCGTCCTCGCCAGTCTGGTGCTCGAGCGCAAGGACCGGTGGAGCGCCAGCGGGCTCGTCGGCATCCATCGGCGGCTGGCATTGCCCCCAGAGCCGTTCCGCTATCTCGGCGCCAGGCTTGTGCGCGGCGCAATCCGGCGCAAGAACGACGTCGAGATCCGCAACGGGAAGCCGGATGTTCTCACCCGTTTTCTTGCGCAGCTCACGCCGGGGCATCGTAAGCAGTAGTAGTCGTGCCCAGGCAGTCCGCCTGGGCTGTCATTCAGCCGAGCCGATCCGCAATGGCCGATGTTGTTGTGGGCAAGCGAAGCGACATACGGCAGGTCAATGTCCCTGCATGGCATCGACCTCGGCCTAGAGGCGCTGCAATTCAGCTCCAGCCAGACCGTCGGGGCCGGAGATCAAACGGCCTCGCGGTTGCGATGGACCGCAATTGAGTTACGCTCCACCAAGCGGGCCGCCAGCACTCGGTGCTCGAAAGGCAAACTGGCCTCCCCTAACCTCCTCAAGAGAAGCTCCGCCGCCGCCGCTCCGATCAAATGCGCCGGCTGGGCGATGGCTGTGATACCCTGGGCCACAAATTGCATCCAGTCGAGATCGTCGAAGCAAAGCAGCGAAAGGTCCCCTGGGATCGCAAGCTTCAGTGCCGATGTCGCCTCCAGAACGCCTGTCGACATCACGCCATCGGCGGTAAACAGGGCGGACGGCGCATTGCGCATTGTCAGCAGATCGAGTGCCTCCTTGCGGGCCGCCTCGCTAGAATAGATCGCCACGCGGCGGATTAGCTGCGGATCCGGCGTAATGCCCGCGGCGCGATGGGCTTCGAGGTAACCCAATAGCCTTTGCCAGCTTGGATGATGATAGCAAACATCAGCGCTGGAGAGGTCGGCGTTTGCCACAAACGAGCCAACATCGTCGCGTTGGCCCGGCCCGAGCTCCGCCAGAATTCCGATGCGGCTGTGTCCGGCGCCGATCATCGCCGCGATGCTGCTACGCGTTACGGAAACGTTGTCGACGACGACTGAATCGGTTTCCAGGCCCGCGACCATTCGGTCGAACTGCACGACGGGACAGCGGGCTGCGACTGCCTCACGAAGATGATCCGGTTCGTCCACGAAAGTCGATGAGACAATTAAACCGTCGACCTGTTTTTCCAGCAGGAGCTGCACCGCCTCTCGCTCGAGTTCGGCATTTTCGTCACTATTCGTAACGATAACCCCGAAGCCGCCACGGCGCGCCATATCCCCTATTCCGCGCAGCACGCTCGCGTAGAACGGGCTTTCGATGTCGCCAACCACAACTCCGATAGTCTGCGTTTTACCGGTGATCAAGCCTTTGGCCAGGCGATTGGGGCGATAGCCCAGCTCAGCTGCAGCGGCGCGCACCTTCTCCTGGACCTCGGGGCTGCTGTAACCGTAGTCACCGAGCACACGCCCCGCCGTGGCAGAGCTCACCCCGGCCCGGCGAGCGACCTCGATGATGGTTGCGTTTTTCGAAGATCTTTCAGTCACTCGGCAACCCCCGCCGCCAATGCGCGCGTTGTGACGGCGACCTAGCGGCAGTTAAGCCCGCGCCGCAAGGCCGAACACTGCAAACCCGGCCGTTGCGCACACCATTGCAATCACAGTACCTCTGACAGAAAGCGCCGAAGACGCGGACTCTGCGGATTGTCGAAAAGGTCCTCTGGCCGCCCTGCCTCGACGATCCGCCCCTCGTCCATGAACACGACCTGGTTCGCGACTTTGCGAGCAAAGTTCATCTCGTGTGTTACGACCACCATCGTCATCCCGCCGCGACCGAGATCGGCCATCAAGTTCAGGACACCTTTGACCAATTCTGGATCGAGCGCACTGGTGACTTCGTCGAACAGCATAATTTCGGGCTCGAGGGCCAGGGCGCGCGCGATGGCCACCCGCTGCTGTTGCCCGCCCGAGAGATTGGCCGGCCGATGGTCCTTGCGATCCAGCAGTCCGACTTCATGTAGCCTGGCCAAGGCGGCGCCCTCAGCCTCTTCGCGCGACATGCGCTTCACCTTGCGCAGAGCCAGGGTGATGTTGGCCAGCGCGCTGCGGTCGGGGAACAGATTGAACTGCTGGAAAACCATGCCGACGCGTCGCCTGAGCTGGTCGGAGGTCTGTTTGTAGATGCTTTCGCCGTCGAGCAGAATGTCGCCGGCTCTGCACTCTACGAGGCGATTGAGGCAACGCAACAAGGTCGACTTGCCCGAGCCGGACGGACCGATGAGGCAGGTGACCGTGCCGGGCTGCACTTTCAGACTGACGTCATGGAGCACCTGGACGACGCCGTAGGCCATGTCGATATTCTTCACCTCGATGCCGCCGCCCTTGAAGCGTGTGGGCGCTGCTGCGGTCAACGTCGCTCCCCCCGGCACGACGGCTTCGGCAAGCTCGGCGACTTCCTTGAGGCCGCTATGCACGGCGGTGATACGTTTGCCGACGCGCATGCGCGCGTCGATGTAGTTGACGAGATGGGTCAGGGGCACCGTGATCACGAGATAGAACACGCCGGCCAGCAACAGCGGTGACAGATTGCCGGTCAGCACGGCCTGGTCCTGGCCGACGCGGAACAGTTCGCGTTCGGAAGCGAGCAGCCCAAGGAAATAGACCAGACTGGAGTCTTTGACGTTGCCGATGAACTGGTTGACCAGTGCAGGCAGGACGCGACGGATGCCTTGCGGGATCACCACCAGGCGCATGCCTTGGCCATACGTCAGACCAAGAGTGCGCGTGGCGTCGATCTGACCACGCTCGACGCTTTGAATGCCGGCGCGGAAAATCTCCCCGATGTAGGCGCCCGCAATCAGGCTGAGTGCCAGAATGCCCAGCGGATAAGGCGATGGACCGAACAGATCTCGGCCCAACCGCGCGAAGCCCTGGCCAATGATCAGAATGGTGACAATGGCCGGAAGCCCGCGGAAGATATCGGTGTAGACCCGCGCAAGGACTTTCAGCGGCCGATTCTCGGAAATCCCCATCACGGCGAGTACGATACCGATCAGCGTCCCGAAAAAGGTCGAGGCAAGGGCCAGGATCAGGGTGTTCTTGAGGCCGACCATCACCATGTTCGGCAGAACTTCTGCCATCGCCTGGAAGTCCAGGAAGCTGCGGGCGAAGGTATCGAACCAGCTCATATCAAATCCATCTACGACTCGGCCGGGCACCGCTGCTCACGGACCCGGCCGGAAATGATAACGAATACGCGCGAATTTACTTCTTGGGCAGATATTGATCCGGCATCGGGGTACCCGGGAACCATTTCTCGTGAAGCCGTTTCCAGGTGCCATCGTCCATGGCCTCGCGCAGTGCCTTGTTGAGCGCTTCTCGGAAGGTGTCGTTACCCTTCTTGACCACGAACCCGGCCGGCGCATCGAAGGACGGCACGTTCATTGTTATCTTGAGATCCTTATAGCGCTCCACATACTGCTTGGCCGACTCATAGTCAGTGAAATGGCCATCGATCGTCCCGTTGTTCAGCGCCGCCACCGCAGTGTTGTTGTCGGGAAATTTGACGATGTCGCCCTTCAGGTTCTTCTCGGCATAAATTTCCTGCAGCGTCCCCTGGATCACGCCGATGCGCTTTCCCGCCGTGCTCTCATTGCTCGTCAGAGACGGATCAGCCGAAATGATCGACAGGTAGCCGGCGAGATAGCCATCACCAAAATCCACGGTCTTCTTGCGCTCCGCGGTGGTGCCGATAGCAGCGACTGCGACATCGAAGCGGCCGTTGGCGACGGAGGGTAGCAACGCTGAGAATTCCTGGCCGGTGAAAACGACCTGCTCCTCCTTGAAACCAAGCCGGCGCGCCACGTCGCGGAAGAGTTCGGCGTCGAAGCCGGTGAAATTGCCGTTGGCGTCGGTGAAGACATATGGTTTCGCATCGCCCATGGTACCGACGCTGATCACGGTCGGGTCGATGAGGTTGTAGGGGTTGTCTGCCGCTTTTGCCTGTGTTGACGAGGCCAACGTGCCTAGTCCTGTCAACAGCGCGATCGTCAGCGCCAGACCGGATTTCACCAGTTGGCGCCTGCTCGAATTAATTTGCATGTCTTCTCCTCTCACGATTGGCCGAACTCGGCCTGCGGTCCCACTCGACGTCTCATCCGTCAAAACGCTCTTAGGCGGCGCCTGCGGTGAATGAGAACGTTATCACTTTCTCTAGCATTGTCTATTTCTCGCGTCAATTGCTCAGTGGAATTTCGCAGCTAGATGGTTCTCCCGTCTTGAACGTGCCCCGCTCCGCGCAGGATCTCTGGCGTCATTTTCCCTAGGTCGATCGCTGTCGCGTGGCCAATCGCCCCGTAGTACTGGCAGGTAGCGGCTGCTGCCGCCGCCGCATGATCGAGAATGGCTCGAGGCGCCTCTTCCCTGAGCAGGCCGAATAGCGTCCTGGCGATGAAGGTGTCGCCCGCGCCCAGCGTATCGACGGTTTCGACCAGCCGCGCCGGCGTGCTGTAGCAGGTCGAATCTCGGTAGAGCGCGGCGCCGGCTCGACCGCGAGTCACCAGAACCCATTTTGCACCACATGCGAGCAGTTCGGCAGCGATTGCAGCCAATTCCTTGTCGTCGAGGCCGTCACCGGAGACGGAAGCCAGATAGCAATAAGGCCCGATCTCGCGTCGATGTCCGGGTTCGCGGCGCGTAGAGAAATCGTAAGACAACAGGGACTTACTCGATACCGCGGCAACCCACGCGTCTAACCCGCTGGATTGGCCGATGTGGACGGCCTGAAAACCAGAGAGAAAATCCAGATCTTCTTGCGTCGGCGTGAACATCGAGACGCCGAGGTCGAAATCCAGGAAAATCCGATCGGCGTTGCGATGACCTATGAGGCAGTAAGCGGTCGCCCCCTTGAGGCGTCGCAATCGGGTGACGTCCACCCGCTCCGACGTCAGCGCTGCGTCGATCAGGTCCCCGGCCCGGTCTTTGCCGATTGATCCAACATAGGCCGATCGCCCGCCGAAGCGGCTCACATAGACCGAGACATTGAGGCAGTTTCCGCCGGGATACATCTCGCCGCGAGCAAGATAACAATCGACCACGTTATCGCCTATCGCGGCAATCTTGACCATTGCAGGGCTTTCAGTCTAAAGGAATGTGAGAACGTTCGCATAATGACGGTCAATTGTCAATTGTGCGCGGCCCCAAGCTCTGCCAACGAGACGAGACAACTCATGATTACCGCCCTGCCCGCCGACGTGGAACGCGCCCTGACCGCTATGGCGGGCCGGCAATTTTCGCATCTGTTTCTCGTGGCGTGCGGCGGCTCGCTCTCGGTCATGATGGCAGGCAAATACTTCGTCGACTGTCACAGTGGCACATTCGCCTGCGACATCTACAACGCGGATGAGTTCGTCTGCCGAGATCCGCGGCGGTTGGGACCTGACGCGCTCGTTGTCCTTTGCTCCCAGACCGGAGCCACCAGCGAGACCGTGCGAGCGGCCAAGCATGCAAAAGATCGAGGCGCAACGACAATCGGTATGACCCTCGACCTAATATCGCCCCTCGCAAAGGCGGTCGACCATGCGGTAGCCTACCAGGCCTCCTACACGACGGGCAAAGCAATCGATTCCGCCTGCAGCAACTACGGCGTGCTCTACATGTTGCTGGCGGGCCTGATCGATGCTCGGGAGGGTGCCGGGACAACCGCCGATCTGCTGACGAGCCTGAGCCACCTTCAACCGGCGATCGAACGTGCGCACCAGACCTATGCCGACCGCTTTCAAGCCTTCGCACCCCGTTTCGCGCCGCGCGAGGCGATCTACACACTGGCCAGCGGTGCCAGCTATGGTGCGGCCTATTCCTATGCCATCTGCGTGTTGATGGAGATGCAGTGGTACGACTCGCAAGCCATACACGCCAACGAATTCTTTCACGGCCCTTTCGAGGTGGTCGACCGGGATGCTTGCGTCGTGGTCTTGCTTGGTTTGGACGAGACGCGGAGACTTTCCGAACGCGCCCGCGACTTCCTTTTCAAGTACGGCAGCCGGGAAAACATCCTGGTGCTCGATGGAGCGGAACTTGACCTCAGCGGTATGTCCGAACACATCAAACCCTATCTCGTGCCCTTGGTCTTCTTCGACACCTTATGGCGTTTTGCCTACCAGCTGGCGGGTCTGCGCGGCCGGCCGATGCTCGAGGGCCGGCGCTACATGAAGAAGCTCACGGACTACTAGTTCCGCCGCGCTCTGCAGCGATCCACCAACTCCTAGCCCGTCTTCTGCGTAGAAGGACTTTTCCATGACTGCATCTCCAAAGCCGCGCCATGTCGTCGTCATCGGCGCAGGCATCTTCGGCGTCTCCTCCGCGCTGCACCTCGCTCGTCTCGGCGTTGATGTAACCATTGTCAACGATGGCGCACCGTCCAATGGTGCATCCGGCCGTTCACTTTCCTGGCTGAACTCAGCGCGACGTGCGGACACTGCCTATCACCGCTTGAGGCTTGCAGGCATCGACCGCTATCGGACCCTGACCGCCACAAGGCCGGAAACGGCGTCGTGGCTTCGCTTTGACGGCGGCCTCACCTGGGACGCGGATGATGAGGCGAACCAGATCGCGTCCATCTGTCAGCTGGAGCAGGATATTGGTTATGACGCGCTTCTGCTCGGCCCTGCCGAAGTCGGCGCAGTGACGCCCGGTGTCAACGCCGGCGCAATCACCCCACAGGGCGCCATCTTCAATCCTGGCGAAGGATGGGTTGACCTGCCCTTCCTGATCGATCTGCTGCTCAATGAATTCCGCGCCCGCGGCGGCAAGCTTGTTCAGGGCGCTGGGCGCGTGCGGATAGATACCACAGGTGGTCGCGCGCGTGGCGTCGTCACTGCCGACGGTGTACCGATAAAGGCGGATGCCGTCGTCCTTGCCGTTGGGCCAGCGACGCCTGCCATGCTTGCCGAAATCGGAGTCCATGTCCCTGACGCCACGCCGATTTCACTTCTCTTGAAGACCAAGCCGATCAAGACCGAGCTCCGTGCCGTGCTGAATACGCCGCGCGTGGCGGTGCGCCCGACGCCGGATGGCGCATTTGTTTTGGATTCGGCGTGGTCGGAGGAAGAAGTCGTGGTCAACTCTGACCGAACCTACACTGTGCACGATGAGACCGTCGAAGGACTGCTCGACGAGGCTAGTGCGGTGCTCGAGGGCAATCCGCGGCTCCAACTTGCCACCTATGCCGTTGGCCCGAAGCCCATCCCCGGCGACGGCGAGCCAGTGCTTGGCCCCGTCGAGACCGTCGCCGGGCTTCACGTCGCCTTTAGTCACAGCGGCGCCACGCTCGGATTGATCATCGGCGAATTGCTGGCCAAAGAAATCGTCTCCGGCAATCCGCATCCCATGCTTGCAACGTTCCGCGCGAAGCGTTTCAGCTGAAAGGGCAATCGCGGCCGAGGTCGAACTGTCCAGATGGGCCGCGCGCCTGAGGAATCTTGGCAAGAATCGCTAAACAGCGAATATCCGTCTCCTGCGGTTTCAACGTTGGTCGGAGGGTGGTCAAGACTAAGAAGCTGAGGTGCCCTTGCCGACAGATAGGTGACATGATCTTGTGATCGGGTTGTCGTGTTACGGCAACAGAGACGGCGACGAGTGTCAGCGCTGCGCGTCCAAGCGCGAACGCGCAGGGTAGAGATGAATGCGCCACAAACTATGGTCAGATAGCCGCTCGCGATCCACTGGAGTGCGCTGAGCTCGACAAGTTGCGGAAGCCTCGATTCAAAGCCAAGAAGATCGAAAGGCAGACTGCACCGAAGAGCCCGGCGGTCTACCTTGTGGGAATCAGGTGCAGCGCAGACTTCCCGCCCTTCACGGCCGCCGCTGACAGTTTGCGGTCAAAGCTGGCAAGTTGGCCGCCGCGCGCCTTGGCGAGCGCGAGAAGGTACGTATCCGTGACCTGTGTCGAGGTCAGGATTTTCGCTGCATCGATGTCGCCGGAGCCAACCAGGCTCACATCGTCGGGCCAGAAGCTGTGCCCGTGCAGGGTCCGCAACTTGGTAACGATTTGCGCAACAACAGCGGGCGAACCGGGAGAATTGGGATATCTTTGGTTGCCGACGATGCGCAGGACGCCGTTTTCGGTGATGGGGCACGTAGCCCATGCAGCGTTACCGGTCTCTTCGAACCAGCCATGCGCGTCGTCATGGGCGACGTGGCCAGGATCTATCAGTGCGATCAGCACATTGACATCGAGCAGGAACGTCAAGGCAGTTCGTCTCGCAAGGCATTGACCGTCTCAAGCGTGACAGGAGGTGCATCCGGCCGAGGCGACAGTAGAGGAAACCCGTTACGCTCGCCGCCGGCTTGAGGCCGGCGCAGCGAGCGCCGGGCGAGATCGGTAATGACCTCGCCGAGGCTGCGATCCTGCTGCCGGGCCATGGCCCTGGCCGCGATCAGAACATCGTCATCGATCGCCAGTGTGGTTCTCATATCGCCCTCCTTGGTGCGCATCAAGCATCACGCATCATATAGAATAGGGACGTCGGATACTCAAGCGGTGCGAATGCCCGGCGGACTTTGCGTGGAACACGTTTTGTGCCGGAAGGATCGTCAGTCCACGGCTTCAACCTTTATATGCGACCAGAACTGCGGCCGCTGCAATCAGTGAAACGCCAAGCCAGTTCGGCAGGGACAATTGTTCTCTGAGGAAAACCACGCCGAATACCGTGTCAAGCACGACGCTTAGCCTGGCGTCATCGAGCACCCGCCTCCCATAATGCAGCACCAGGGCTGCGATGACATATCTTGATTGTGTTACTGAAGTCAGCCAGATCCCGCTACGTCGATAACGGCCTTGATCAGACCGGACTTCTGCTGCGCCCAGATTGCGATGTCGCGTGGGCTGTCGCGCAGGGTGGTGCGGTGGGTGACGAGCTGGTCGATTGGTACTTTTCCAGCGTGGATCGAGGCAATGACGTGCTGGAAATCCCCGCGCGTCGCGTTGCGACTGCCGATCAGCATCATTTCCCGCTTGTGGAACTCTGGATCGGAGAAAGTTATGTCGTCCGGCACGACGCTGACCATCACCATGACGCCGCCATGGGCAACATAGGTAAAGGCAGATTGCATCGAACGACTGTTCCCCGTGGCGTCGAAGACGACGTCGAAACCTGTTTTGGCGGTTCGCTCCGCTATCGTTTCGGCGATCGATCCCTTCGATCCGTCGAGCACCAGGAAACCCAGTTGACCCGCGGCAAAGGTCAGCCGCTCGGTATCGACGTCCATGACGGTCACATTCTGTTGCGCGATGCGCGCAAAAAGCGCCGTCCCGAGGCCGATCGGCCCGGCGCCGATAACCAAGGTGCGAATGCCCGGCGCCGCCATGGATCTGCGGACCGCGTGGGCACCGATGGCCAGAAACTCGACCGTGGCAGCCTCGACCGGTGACAGGCCGGCCGCTGGTATCAAGTTCTGCGCCGGCATGAGAATCTGCTCACTCATGGCACCGTCACGGTGCACGCCAAGCACCTCAATCGACATGCAGCAGTTAGGCTTGCCCTGGCGGCAGGCGGCACAATTTCCGCAGGCAAGATAGGGATTGACGAGGATTTGCTCTCCGACCGACAGGTCCACGGGCCCGTTGATTGCCGCGATTGTTGCCGAAACCTCATGGCCCATGACGCGCGGATAGGCGAGATAAGGATGCCTGCCCTCGAAGATGTGGTAGTCGGTTCCGCATATCCCGACAAAGGCGACATTGACCAGTGCCCAGCCTTCGGGCGGAGCGCCTGGCGCCTGCTGCTCCTCAAACACCAGTCTGCCGGGCTCGGCGCATCGCACGACTTTGATGGTGGGGTCCATGACTGTAATTCACCCCTTGCTAAGCTGGAGTCCGGCAACAGAAAGTGGTCCGGCGGTCCGCCGGACCGCTGGTGGATCACTCGAAGTCCTTGACGTTCTGCAGCGTCACCAGTCCGGCGCCGGTATCGACATTGGCCTCGACAGGTTCCCCACGGATGGCCTTGACGACAGTGTCGATGCCAAGCTCGCCCATTTTTGCGGGAAATTGGGCTACGCTGGCGTCCTCCGCGCCCGACTTGATCGCTTCGAGCTCACCGCAGCAGGCGTCAAAGCCGACCAATATGAGGTTGTCGTTGGCAATGCCTGCATTGCTGATCGACTTGACAGCGCCAGGGATCGGCGGGCCGCAGGCCGAGTAGATTGCCTTGAGATCGGGATTGGCGGTCAGGATGTCTTCGGTCACTGACGTGCCAAGTTCCAGCGTGCAGTTGGTTGCACCTTTGCCGACGACCTCGACCTTTACGTCGCCAAGTCCCTGCATCATGCCCGTGACCCGGTCATCCAGGGCGGGCACGCCGGGAACGCCTTGCAAGATACCGATCTTGTCACCGCCCTTGAGCACCGTCTTCAGATACTCTCCGGCGATCTTGCCGCCGTTGAGGTTGTTGGTCGAGACCAGCGCCGTCTGGCCTTTCCAGTTGGGGATGCTGTTGTCGACGAGAACCACCTTGATGCCGGCGGCCACCGCCTTGTCGAGCGCCGGCGCGACCGTCGGGTCGACCGGAGTGATTGCCAGCCCCTTGACGCCCTGCGTGATCATCGATTCGATCAGAGCGATCTGGCCTTCAATGTCGGTAGCCGCCTGGCCCTGGCCGGTGACCAGTTCGATTTCCGGATGAGCGGCCGCGTATTTCTTGGCGGCGTCCTCCATGGTCGAGTAGAACGGCACCGGGAATTTCGTAATCAGGCCGACCTTGATCTTGTCTGCGGCCGAAGCCGGCACGGAAAACGCAACGGCGATCGCCAGTCCTGCGAACAGTTTTCGGTTCATTGGCATTGTATTCCTCCCTTGGATTGAGACGCCTCCCGGCGGGAGACGCTTCAGACATTTGCGGACCGGAAAGGTCCCCAAATTTCGAACGGGTCAGGCTCCAACGATCATGGAAACCAGTTCCTGTTTGTTGCCCTTGGTCGGCACCAGTTCGCCGACCCTGCGGCCCTGGCGAAGCACCACCGCGCGATCGGCCAGCTCGACGACGTGTTCCATGTTGTGAGTGATCAGGATGACTGCATTGCCATGGTCGCGGAGCGCAGCGACCAGGTTGAGCACCTGGCGTGATTCACGCAGGCCGAGTGCGGCGGTCGGCTCATCCAGAATGACAAGCTTGCGGGCGAACACGGTCGAGCGGGCCACGGCGATCGCTTGCCTTTGACCGCCAGACATCATGGCGACGACGGCATCCAGCCGCGGCAGCGTAACCTTCAGCTTTGCCAGCAGAGCGCGGGTCTCGGCGTCCATCCGGCGCTGCTGCAGAAATCGCAGGCCGCGCGGAAGCCATTGCGGCCTAGCCAGCTCGCGACCGGCAAAGAAGTTCTGTCCCGGCGTCAGATTGTCGAACAGCGCCAGATCCTGATAGACGGTCTCGATGCCGGCGAAGCGCGCATCCGCAGGGGAGCGTATCTGCGTTGGCGCACCGTCCAAAAGGATCGCGCCGGCATCGAGTTGGTGCACCCCGCTGATGCATTTGGTCAGCGTCGATTTACCCGCGCCATTGTCGCCGAGCAGGCCGACGATCTCGCCTCGCCGCACCTCGATGCTGACATCATCCAGGGCCAGAACCGAACCGAAACGCTTGGTAGCACCGCGTACCGCCAGAACGGGATGGTCGGAGGCGGCGTGATCGACTTTGGCCGCAACGGCGCTCATGACTGCCTCCCGGCTTGCAGGACACGCACACGCCCTTCGAGGTAATTGCGCAGCACGTCGGACTCGACCGCTATGACGATAACCACGCCGATGACGATGAGCTGGAAAAAGACGTTGACGTTGAGCAGGTTGAGCGCGTTGCGGATAACGCCAATCATGATGGCGCCGATCAAGGCATGGCCGAGGTGGCCGCGACCGCCAAGAAAACTGGCGCCGCCAATGATCACCGCCGCGATCGTATCCAGTTCCAGCAGATTGCCGAACAGCGGCGAACCGGCGTCGGTGCGGCCGGCAAGGATGACCGAACCGATGCCGGCACACAGCCCTGAGATGACATAGACGGAAACCAGGACCCAGGAAACGGGAATACCCATGCGCAATGCAGCGTCGGGCCGGCCGCCGACGGCATAAATCCAGCGCCCCCAGACCATGGTTTTAGCCATGATGAAAAGAACCGCGGCAACGCCGGCAACGACGAACACCGATCCAGGCAGACCCCAGACCGCGTCGCGGCCAAGCGCATCGATCGAATCCGGCATGCCAGGAATGGCGCGTCCGTCGGCCAGTTGCAGCGCCAGCCCCTTGGCGATGCTCAACGTCGCCAGCGTGATGATGAAAGGATGCGGCAGCCGGCCGAAGACATAGAAGAGCCCGTTGATGGCGCCGACCGCGGCACCGCAGCCGACCATCACGGCGATCACGACGATGG
This sequence comes from Mesorhizobium sp. WSM4836, assembly GCF_055811815.1. Lineage (NCBI taxonomy): Bacteria > Pseudomonadati > Pseudomonadota > Alphaproteobacteria > Hyphomicrobiales > Phyllobacteriaceae > Mesorhizobium > Mesorhizobium sp. WSM4836. Next base: position 78,812 of record NZ_JBVVQF010000008.1, on the reverse strand, counting down.
CGGAGGCGCCGGCATGAAAGCTCAGCGCGCCGACAACGGAAGCCAGTGCAAGGTTCGAGCCGACGGAGAGATCGATGCCGCGTGTCAGGATGACCAGATGCTGGCCCATCGCAACAACGGAGATGACGGCCGTCTGGGCGAGGATGTTGCTGAGATTGCGTCCCGTCAGGAAATAGGGCGACAGAAAGCTGAGAACGGCAATCAGCAGCACCAGGATAACGACCGGACCAGCGCTCAGCAGCATCAGGCCAAGCGCAAGGCCGGGGACGGCTTCTGGCTTCCTGGATGCTGGCAAAGCGGCTTCGCCGACAGTCGTGCCGGTGTTTCCCGTTTCAGGCAAATTTCCCCTCCCCGCCGCGGCTCGCGTGAGCCGCGTCGTCAAAAACTCAATTCGTGTTCAGGTCCTCTTCTTATCGATAAAAAACAACCAGTCGGGTCGGGTCAAGTTGTTTTTTATGGATAAAGTTCATGCTAAAAGGACAAGGTATTGTTCCAAGGAAAATCCGATGAGAACCGACACCGTCTACAAGAAGGCCTTCAATCGAGTTGCAAATATGCTGCGCGACGGGCAACTGGCCGGTGAACTTCCTTCCGAAAATGAGCTTAGACGGCGAATGTGCGTCAGCCGCACAACCGTCAGAAAGGTTTTGCGGGAACTGGTTCACCGCGAACTTGTCACCGAGCGTAAGGGCCTCAGGTCGACGGGCCGCCCGGTCAGCGACAACGACTACTATCCGGACGCCGAAACCACGCCACGCGCCAAGCATGTCGAACAACAGTTCATGGAGTGGATGCTGCGGGGTGACACCAGGCCCGGCACCAGCATCAATGAGCTCGAGCTTGCGCGCCAATTCGGCGTTGCGACCAATGGAATTCGCGAATTCCTGATCCGCTTCAGCCGGTTTGGACTGATCGAGAAAAGGCCGAATACAGGCTGGCTTTTCAAGGGCTTCACCGAAGACTTTGCACTTGAGCTCTTCGAGATCCGGGTGATGTTCGAACTGCGTTCGGCACAATTGTTTTCACTGCAGCCGGACAGTTCTCCGCTATGGTCGAAACTCGCCGCGCTCAAGATGGCGCATGCCGACCTGCTGGAGCGAATTGAAGGCCGCTTTCACGACTTCTCCGGCCTGGACAACCGGTTTCACCGGCTCATAAACGAGGCCTCACCGAACCGCTTTATCGATGATTTCTACGACATCATCACGTTCATTTTTCACTACCACTATCAGTGGAACAAGCAGGACGAAAAGCAGCGCAACCTTGCCGCGATCCACGAACACATTGCCTATATCGATGCGCTTGAGAGCCGCAACTCCACTCGGATTGAGGTGGCCTGCCGAGCGCATCTTGCTTCAGCAAGGGAAACACTGATGCGCTCGCTCACAGGAATTGATGAAACGAGCATCAATGCATGACGAAATGCTTCTGATCCTGGGACGCAAACTCAGCGTGATGCAGGTGATTTATGGTCCGAAGCCGAATTGGCGGTGACAAGTTTCCTCCGCAGAAAGGGAACCGACGCACCCCTTTGCGATGCGTCGGAAGAAAGGTCTACGCGTGGCGGATTTCCGTCCCCAGCACCTTCAGGCATTCGCGGATGAACGCTGCAAGGGCCGTCCAGCCTTTTGCCGAAACCATCGTCCCATCCACATAAGCCTCCGTTGGAGACAGGTCGATATAGGTGCCGCCCGCAAGCGTCACTTCGGGCTCGCACGCCGCCAGCGCGCCGACCTTCTTGCCACGCACGACGCCGTCAACCGCGATCAGGATCTGCACGCCGTGGCAGATCGTGAAAATCGGCTTCCTGGTTTCGTGAAAGTGGCGCACCATCGCCTGCACGCGCTTGTCGGTGCGGATGTATTCGGGGCCACGACCGCCGGCGCAGTACACAGCGTGGTATTGCTCCAACTGCTTCTCAGCGTCGGAAAAGGTCTTGTTGATCAGCGCATAGTGGCCGAGCTTTTCGGTGTAGGTCTGATCGCCCTCGAAATCGTGCAGCGATGTTTTGATCAGGTCTCCGGCGCTTTTGTCTGGGCACACAACATGAACGGTATGGCCCACCGCTTCCATCGCCTGCTGGTACACGAAGATTTCGTATTCCTCGGTGAATTCACCGGTCAGCATCAGGATCTTTTTGCCTGGCATGGTACTTCCTTTCCTGTGACAATGGCCGGGCGAGACCTGTACTCGCCCGGTGGGCTTGAGTTTCTAGAAGGGTGAATCGGGGAAGCAGTATTTCTTGGCACTGGGCTGCGTGACGATCATCGACGGCGGGTACGGGCACATCGGGACAGTCTCAGTCGAACGCCAGCAACAAACGGTCGCGGGAATGCTCGATATGGCGACGCATCGCCTGCTCGGCAGCGGCAGGATCGGCCGCAGCAAAAGCGGCCAGGATGGCCTCATGCTCGTCAAGCGCCTCTTCGGTGACGCGCGAATGGAACATCAGGCGAAAAATGTGGAAGTGGGTATGCTGGTGCGCCAGTGTCTCGCGCACGAGTTCGTTGTTGGCGAATTCCATCACCTTGTCATGGAAAATGGCATCCTGGCGGGCGAAGTTGGAATACCGCAGGCGCTCGTCCTTGCCCTCACGGCGCGCCATGACGCCTGCGGACTCCTGAAGCACGGCAAGTTTCGTCTCGTCCAGGAGCACTGCTGCCTTGGCCGCGGCATGAGGCTCGAGCAGCAGGCGAAGCTCGTATAGTTCGTCAAACCGTCGTTTCGTTATCTGCGGCGCGGCGCGGTAACCGATCAGATGCGTCTTCAGCACCAGGCCTTCGCCTTCGAGCCGGCCGAGCGCCTCGCGGATCGGCGTGTGGGAGACATTGAATTCCTTTACCAGGCTGTCGACGGTGATGCGCGAGCCCGGCGCAACCTTCAGCGACATGAGTTGCGCAAAAATTGCTTCGTAGACGTCCTCAACCAAGCTGCTGGAGCGCTGGATACGCCCGCCGGCGAGGTTCGCTTCGTCTACACCGGGTAAGTTCATGGCCTGCACGTTTTGCCTCTTGACATGTCGAGTCGCTAACACGATGCTCCGATTAATGCAATCCTATATCATATACGATTTTATAGACTATAATTTGAGGCTGTTCCAAAGCGCAATGGCGCAAACGGTAGCCCTGCTGGAGCAGCGTGCCGCGCCCGCAGCCTTTCCAGACATCATCACAGGCTGCAGGTCATGAGCCTTTTCGCTGCCATAAGGCTGCCGCGCGAAATTCTCTTCGGGAAGGGCCAACGCCACGTCATCGCGGTTGTCGCGGCCAGGCTCGGGCGTCGCGTGCTCGTCTGCACCGATGAACGTTTCGCCGCAACAGGCCCGTTCGAAGAGATAATCGCGGCGCTGCGAGCCGCCTCGATAGACGTACTGGTGCATGACCGTGTCCTACCCGACGTCCCCCGGGACACTGTTGCCGTCTGCGTCGAGGAAGCGCGGCAGTTCGCGCCAGACATGGTGATCGGCATTGGCGGCGGCAGTTGTCTCGACATGGCCAAATGCGCCGCGTTGCTCATCAGTCATGGCGGTCAGCTCCAGGATTACTACGGCGAGTTCAAGGTGCCCGGCCCGACGCTGCCGTTGATCGCGGTGCCGACGACCGCCGGCACGGGCTCTGAAGTGACCCCGGTCGCGGTGATCTCGGATCCGGACCGCACGCTGAAGGTCGGCATCTCCAGCCCGTATCTGATCGCGGCCGCGGCCATCTGCGACCCTGAGCTGACAATGACATGCCCGCCGGGATTGACGGCGATCGCAGGCGCCGATGCGCTGACGCATGCAATCGAGGCCTTCACCGCCGCCAGGCGCGGGACCGATCCCGGTCTTCCGCAGCAACATGTCTTTATCGGCAAAACCGCCTTGACCGATCATTTCGCCCTGCTGGCGATCAAGCTGCTTGGCCGAAGCCTTGAAACGGCATACCGCCGGCCCTCCGACGAGGACGCCCGGGCCGATGTCATGATGGGCGCACTTGCAGCCGGCTGCGCGTTCGGAACGGCCGGCACGGCGGCAGCGCACGCCGTGCAATACCCGGTTGGCGCGGTAACCCACACCCCTCACGGCTTGGGTGTTGCCACCATGTTGCCATACGTCATGAGGTACAACAGAACAGCGGCAGTCACCGAGATGGCCGAGATCGCCAATGCCCTCTGCCTCGATGGAAAGGGCCGCACGGCTGAAGAGTTGGCCGACGCGACCATTGGCGAGGTCAGTCGGCTGTTTGGGGCAATCGGGATCACCCCCTCATTGGCCGAGCTAGGGCTGCCTGCCGACAAGCTCGATTGGACGGCGGAACAAGCGATCGGTATCGAGCGCCTCATCAAGAACAATCCGCGGCCATTCGATTTGGGGTCCATGCGACGCCTGGTCCAGGCCGCCTTTGATGGCGACCTCGCCAGCGGCGCCATGTAAACGATCGGGAATATGGAGATGAACACGTATTCACAGGTTCTGGCGGACGATCAGGGCGTCAGCGACTTCCACACAATTTCGCACGGCCTGTATATTGGCGGCCAATGGCGGCAGTCCGCGGATGGCAGGGTAATTCCGGTCATCGATCCTTCGACGGAAGCCACCATAGCTGCCGTACCCGATGCGACCTTGGCGGACGCGGCCGCCGCCGTTGACGCCGCTGCCAAGGCGGCCCATGGCTGGCGGACAACGTCGCCGCGAAAGCGCTCCGAGATCCTCCGGCGCTGCTTCGAACTGATGACGGAACGATCGGAAGCTCTGGCTACTCTCATCGCATTGGAAAATGGCAAGGCACTCCGGGATGCCTGCGGCGAGATCGCTTATGCCGCGGAATTTTTCCGATGGAATGCCGAGGAGGCCGTTCGCATTACCGGTGAATTCGGTACTGCGCCTTCCGGCACCAACCGCATTGTGGTCGATTACGAACCGATCGGCATCTGCGTCCTGATCACGCCCTGGAATTTTCCTGCCGCGATGGCGACGCGCAAGATTGCGCCGGCACTTGCCGCTGGATGTACAGTGATCCTGAAGCCGGCCAGTGAGACCCCGCTTACCGCCTACGCGCTGGCCGCGCTCTATCAGGACGCTGGCGTTCCACCGGGGGTGGTCAACGTCCTGACAACCTCCAGTCCTGGGCCTTTGACAGCCGCCATGCTGGCCGATCCGCGGGTGCGCAAACTCTCCTTCACCGGTTCGACCGGTGTGGGTCGCGCTCTGCTGGCAGAGGCTGCCAGGCATGTGGTCTCGTGTTCGATGGAACTCGGCGGCAACGCGCCGTTCATTGTGTTCGACGATGCCGACCTCGAAGCGGCGCTCGATGGCGCAATGGTGGCCAAGATGCGAAACGCCGGCGAGGCCTGCACGGCCGCGAACCGCCTCTATGTGCAATCTGGCATCTACGAAGCCTTCTCCGACGGCATCGAGAAGCGGATGTCGTCGCTCAAGGTCGGCGCCGGCACCGACCCGGATACCGAATGCGGCCCTATGATCACGAAGAAGGCGGTCGAGAAGATAGACCGACTCGTCATCGACGCGGTTGCACGAGGCGCGCGGGTCTTGTGCGGTGGCTCAGTGCTGTCCGGACGTGGTTTCTTCTACCCTCCGACGGTGCTTCGCGACGTGCCGGGCGACGCAAAGATGGCGCATGAGGAGATATTCGGGCCGGTGGCGCCAATCTCGAGCTTCGAAACCGAGGCCGAGGTCATCGCACGCGCCAATAACACTGAATATGGGCTTGCTGCCTACATATACACGCGCGATCTGGCGCGCGGCATGCGGGTGGCCTCCCGGATCGAGGCCGGGATGATCGCTCTCAACCGCGGGCTGATGTCCGATCCGGCAGCCCCTTTTGGCGGCGTCAAGCAGAGTGGGCTTGGCCGCGAGGGAGGGCAGCATCACGGCATTTCCGAGTTCATGGAGGCTAAATACCTCGCCATCAGCATGTGAGCAGAAGAAGAATGCAAGGCGATCCCTTTCGCATCCGCGACCACGTCGCTGACTTTGACCAAATCGTGCAGGAATTCGTTGATCGCAGCGAGGCCGCCCGCGCCGCCATTGCGATGGCCGCCGACGTGGCCTACGGACCGGATCCGACCGAAACGATGGACCTGTTTTTTCCCGCAGGCAAAAGAACGGCGCTGCCGGTGCACATGTTTGTCCACGGCGGCTACTGGAGAATGTTTTCCAAGCGCGACTATTCATACGTCGCAACGACGATTACCCAGGCCGGGGCCATAGCCGTCATCGTTGATTATGCTCTGATGCCCAAGGTCAGAATGGCGACGATCGTTGACCAGGTGCGCCGCGCCAAGCAGTGGGTCGTGGCCAACATCGCCGATCATGGCGGAAACCCGGCGGCCCTGACTGTCAGTGGTCATTCGGCGGGAGCACATCTTGCAACGTTCCTGTTCGAGGGCGAGCATACCCCCTCGAATGTGAGGGCAGCCTTTCTGTTGAGCGGGCTCTACGATTTGAAGCCGCTCCAGGATTCCTTTCTCGCCAACGAGATTGCAATAACCGACGAGGAAGTCGCCATGTTCACACCTCTTGCCTATCGGCATGATCCTCAGACCAAAGCGGCGGTTCTGGTCGGAGCCAATGAGACGCCACCCTTTCATCAGCAAGCTGATCGATTCACAGCAAGCTTGTTGCGGCATGGGTCGTTAGTAACGTCGCATGTGCTCCCGAACCGCAACCACATGGACGGTGTCAGAGATCTCGGCTTGCCGGGGACGGAGGCTGCTGATTGCCTGGCAGAACTGATCGCCAAGGCCCGCTAGTCTGGTGCCACCAGCCGGCTCCGCAGCCTTTTGGGATCCTGCTGAAAGGTTCAGGGACCAACTCCGGTTGGCAGCTGGCAGCTACTCAGTGCGCTCATACCGCTGACGCGGCGGGCGACTGGAACACCGCCTGGAACCGGGCCAACGCTTCCCGGTCGCCATCGACCTTTACCCGCCCGTCGGCGATGGCCCGGTCGGCACCAAGCTCGCCGCGGAAAAGCTGGTCGAGCGTCTCCAGGCTCATCCCAAACACAGCAACCGCACCGCTCGCGCTGCCCTCGCTAGTCGCGCAGCTTCCCTCGTCCACCCGGACTTCGAACACCCGTCCATCCACGCGGAATTCGTAGGCCTCGCGCAATCCCGTTGCCCGCTCCGGCCGAAACCACTCCCGGATGGCCACGAAATAAGCACCCAGCGAGAGCTGCTGCCCCGGTCCCCGCTTATCCATCAATCGCCCACCCCAGCGGCCGAGGGCGCGCACGATCGGTTCAAGCTCCGTCCCGGAACCGGTCAGCCGGTACACGGTCGAGCCTGCCGGAGGAGGAAGTGTCACCCGTTCGATAAGGCATTGGCTCTCCATCTCCTTGAGGCGGTCGGCCAGCAGATTGGTGCCGATGCCGGGGTTCGCTGCCAGCAGATCGCCATAGCGCTTCGGTCCGAGCAGCAGTTCTCGCACCAGCAGCAGCGTCCAGCGTTCGCCGATCACGTCGAGCGCCCGCGCAATTGCGCAGTACTGATTGTAGCTTCGCTTTGCCATGAAAAAGTTCTAGCGCACCCTTGCCCATCCTGTCTATGTGCTATATGATTTTAAAGTCAGCTTAGGAGGAAGTTATGCCTATCGCCTATCTCGACGTCCCCGCCGGAATCGACCCCGACCGGAAGCGGCATCTGATGAAGGGGCTCTATGAAGCCCTGAACGAGGCCTATCCTTTCCCTGACGATCATCGGGTTTTCCTACGAGAGTGGTCACCGGATATGGTCAGCCAGAATGGCATCGTGCCCGCCGAACCGTTCAGGCCCGTGTTCGTCATCCATGGTCCGCAGGGTGCGGCCGGCGATGCCAAGCGCCGGATGCTGAAGAGGATCAATGCCGCCGTCGCGGATGCCTACAAGCTACCTGACTTCATGATTTTCATGCACGAGTATCCACTCGAGCTTGTGGTGCACGAGGGCCGCTTGCTCGCCGACAATACGCAACGGGTCGAGGACCAGAAAAACGCCTATAGCTAGACTAGCTAACCTGCCGAGATGCCGATCACTCATTGCAGGTTGACCGCCAGCGGTGCGCATTCGCTCCGGATGGGTTCGAGGCAACATCGCGGAACGTTGCGCCGCTGCGTTCAGCCGCGTGATATCCACGTCCTAATGTCGATGCGCTGCCCGCTATCCGGATTGAACAGGTTGACGCTCGCTGGATTCACGGCAAGACATATTGGCCTCTTTGCGCCGGCCGGCAAACCTCGGAGGCAGGCGCGCGATCATCGCGTGCTCGCCGACCTGCACCGGACGATCAGAAAGCCCATGTGATGAGCCTTTCGCATTTTCGTATAACCCGATTTCAGTTCGCCCGCGACCGGGTAATCGGGGACAGTCAGGTTCGAGCCGACGATGTCAACGTCGCCGCGCTGGAACTCGTTTCGACAAGTGGGGAGGTCGGACTGGGCTTCGTCCAGACGCTCTTCAATCCCCTGCCCGACCAGACCGAGATTGAGACCGTTTTCGAAAGCGAGGTTTGGCCGGCCCTGAAAGGACACAAGGCGATCGCGCTGGTTCATCGTGTGAACCGCCCGCGCGGCGGCAATCAGCGGGCGTACTCCCTTCCTTTTCATGAAGCGGTCCAGGTGGCGCTTTGGGACCTTGCGGCAAAGCAAGCTGGTCTACCCCTTCACGTGTTGCTGGGCAGTCGTCGCAACCGTGTGAAAGCCTACGCCAGTGGCCTCGATTTTCACCTCGACGACGATGCTTTCGTTTCCTTGTTTTCCCACGCGGCGTCGCTTGGCTATTCCGCTTTCAAGATCAAGGTCGGCCACCCGGATTTCGATCGCGATCTGCGACGGCTGGAGCTGTTGAAATCCTGTGTGCCGGCAGGCTCGAAAATCATGATCGACCCTAACGAGGCGTGGTCCTCGAAGGAAGCGCTAATGAAATTGGTGGCGATCCGCGATGCCGGTCATGATCTTCTCTGGGTCGAGGATCCAATCCTGCGTCACGACCACGAAGGATTGAGAATGCTCAGACAGGCAACGACATGGACTCAGATCAACACCGGCGAGTATCTGGATCTTCAATGCAAACGGCTTCTTCTGGAAGCTCACGCAACCGACATCCTGAATGTTCACGGTCAAGTCACCGATGTTATGCGCATCGGCTGGCTGGCCGCCGAGCTCGGCATCCCGGTCAGCATCGGCAACACCTTTCTGGAGATCGGCGTGCACATGGCGGTCGCGCTTCCGGAAGTCGAATGGCTGGAATATTCGTTTCAGAACTTCGATCATCTGGTGGAACAGCCCATCGAAATCCGGGACGGCTACGCCTATGCACCCGATCGACGTGGCCATGGATTGGTACTGTCCGAAAAAGCGCGCGGCGAATGGGTGAGACCAAGGCGCCTAGTACGGTCGGAACTGGGTGCCGCGCCCGAAAATGCACGCCTCCCTGGCAAGTGAGTGAATGACCGAGCCACCGAGGCGATGCCGCCAGAAACTCCCCGCCCGCCACGAGGGAATCCATGCACTAACTCGGGTTTTCCAGGCGGTTTGTTTTGCGCCACTCCTCGTATTCCCCGCGGGCATCGTCATGCAGCGGATAATAGCGTTGCAACGGCCCGCCCTCCATGAGCTTCACCCGCGAGAATTCCTCCCAATCATGATGCTTCTGTGATTCTTCGATCACCTTCGGGGCCATCACGACGGGTAGCACCACCACGCCGTCGTCGTCGGCGACGATGATGTCGCCGGGGATCACCGTGACACCGCCGCAGGCAATCGGAACGTTGACGGCATTGGGATAGATACTGGTCTGCACATGATAGTTTGGCGTCCAGCCGCGCAGCCATAAAGGCAGGTCGAGCTTTTCGACGTTGGGCCGGTCGCGCATGCACCCGTCGATGACGATACCCGCCCCGCCCCGCCCCTTGAAATACGTCGACATCATATCGCCGAAGACGCCCGAGCTCATGTCGGCGCGCGCGTCGACCACGACCACATCGCCCTCCTGCGCGTGGTAGAGCACGTGCCGGTGCAGCTGCGTCTCCGGATCGGCATATTCCCCCTCTGTGAAGAGGTCCGGCCGCTGCGGCAGGAACTGCAGCGTCAACGCCGGCCCGACAATCGACTTCCCATGGTTTTGCGCTACCGGACCGACCATGTGCGGATTGCGAAAGCCCATGTGGCCAAGCGTGCCGGCTACCGTCGCGGCGCCGATCTCCCTCAGCGCGTCGATCAGGTCTTTAGGCGGCCGCGCGATGTCGGAAGTATGCGTCATTTTTGGACTCCGGATGAATGGAACTACCAGTTCGTAACAGCACCGTCGCGGCGCCTAAGGTGAGGCGCTTCCCAGAAACGCAAGCTCTGCGCCTGGACCGCCACTTCGTTGACCTCGACGCCGAGCCCCGGCAGATCGCCGACCGGGTAATCGGTCCCGTCGAGCCGTGGTTGCACGGGAAAGAACTCGGAATTGTCGAAGCCCAGCTTTGTTTCCGGCACTCTGGTCTCGAGCCACGCGAAGTTGGGTACCGCGGCGGCGAGATGCACGGTCGCGGCCGTGCACACTGGGCCAAGGGGATTGTGCGGCATCAGGTCCACATAGTGCGCCTCGCTCCAGCCAGCGACCTTCATCGCCTCGGTGAGCCCGCCGACATTGCAAACATCGATCCGGTTGAACTGATGGATGCCGCGCTCGATGTAGGGCAAGAACTGCCACTTGCTGGCAAATTCCTCGCCGATGGCAAAGGGGATTTCGGTCATCGTGCGCAGCGATTCATAGGCCTCCGGCGTCTCGTCCCGTATCGGCTCCTCGAGGAAGTCAAGCACGCCGCGGCCGAGCTTGTTACAGAAGCTCGCCGCCTCGGCCACCGACAGCCGATGATGGTAGTCGATGCCGAGAACGGCGTCGTCGCCCAGCGCCTCGCGCGCCTTGTTCAGCATACTCGCGGTAGCGCCGATTGACTCGCGCGGCTCGAAAATGTCCTTGCTGTTTTGCCCAAAGGGGAAGAAGCGGATCGCCTGCCACCCCTGTGCGCGAAGTTCGCGGGCTCGTTCGATGGCGACATCGCCCTCGGCCTCGTCGCCGGTCGAGGCGAAGGTGGAGATGCGGTCGCGCTGCTTGCCGCCCAGCAGCTCGTAGACCGGCACGCCCAGCGCCTTGCCCTTGATGTCGTGAAGCGCGATGTCGATGGCGGAAATCGCCGCTTGCAGAACTCGCCCGCCTTCGAAGTACTGGCTGCGATAAACCTCCTGCCAGATCCGCCCGATCTGCATGGGGTCGCGACCGATGAGGAACTCGCGATAGTGCTCGACCGCGCCGGCCACCGCTCTCTCGCGACCGCTCAAGCCGCTCTCGCCCCAGCCGAAGATGCCCTGGTCGGTCTCGACCTTGACGAGCATCTGGTTGCGCGTTCCTACCCACACCGGATAGGGCTTGATCGCGGTGATCTTAAGTTTCTCAGTCATCCACGCCCATTCGCCCAATCTCAGTTGGCCTTGAGGGCCATTTCAGTTTCGCCGTCGAACAGATGCATCCGCTCCTGGTCGAACTCGAGCCAGATCTGCTCGTCGGGTGCGACGGCAATGTTCGGCGCCACGCTGACGTTGACGATGGCGCCGGACAGGAACGCCTGCACGAAGGTGACGTCTCCGGTCGGCTCCACCGTATAGGCCTTGGCCGGGACGCTGCCTGGCACCGCACTCTTGTGGAGCTTGATCGTCGAGTGACGAGCGCCGAGCACGACTTTCCTGGCCGTCGCTTTCGCGACCTTGTGGGCATTAAGCGGCGAGAGCTCAAGGCGCCAGCCCTCGGCGCCGGTCAACACCGTGTTGCCGTTTGCCGTCGAGGCCTCCAGCGGAATAAGGCTCATCGCCGGGCTGCCGATGAAGCTGGCCACGAACATGTTCACCGGATGGGCAAAGACCTGCGCCGGTGAATCGTATTGCTGCAGGTAGCCGCCATTCATCACCGCCATCTTGTCAGCCATGGTCACGGCTTCGAGCTGGTCGTGCGTCACATAGATGATCGTCGCCTTGAGGTCCTGGTGGAAACGCTTGATCTCCGACCGCATCTGCACGCGCAGCTTCGCATCGAGGTTAGACAGTGGCTCGTCCATGAGGAACACGGCGGGGTCGCGAACGAGGGCACGCCCGAGGGCCACACGCTGCTGCTGCCCGCCCGAAAGTTCGCGCGGCTTGCGCTCGAGCAGATGCGTCATATCGAGCACTCGCGCCGCTTCCTTGACCTTCTTGTCGATCTCGTCCCTGGGGAGTTTGCGCATTTGAAGCGGGAACGCCAGGTTCTTGTAGACCGATTTCTGCGGGTAGAGCGCGTAGTTCTGGAACACCATCGCGATGTCCCGGTCCTTGGGGTCGAGGTCGTTGACCACTCGCTCGCCGATGATGATGTCGCCCGATGTGATCGGGGTCAGCCCGGCGACGAGATTGAGCGTGGTTGTCTTGCCACAGCCCGAAGGGCCGACGAGCGCAACGAACTCGCCGTCATTGACCGTCAGCGAGACGTGGTTGACAGCTTTGAAGCCGCCATAGCTCTTGACGAGATCTTGCAGGACCACGTGGGCCATCGGCAACTCCCTAGAGCATGATGCCGAAAAGTGTGAAGCGGTTTTCGGACGACATCATGCTCTACCTCTCTGATTTAGAGCCGGATTCAGATTTCAGATCGATTCGACCTGAAATCATCCGGCTCTAGTGCTTGACCGCGCCTTCTGTAAGGGCGCGTACGAAGTATCGTTGAAGGACCAGAAACAGCACCACGACGGGCACGCTCATCATGAAGCTGGCCGCCATCAGGCCCGGAAAGTCCGTCGTATTTTCCGAGAAGAAGCGCTGGATGCCGACCGGCAGCGTCAACTGCTCGTTCTTGGAGAGAAAGGTGTAGGCGTAGATGTACTCGTTCCACGCGCCAATGAAGGAATAGATTGCGGTGGCGATGATCCCCGGCGTCGAGAGCGGCATCACGATCATGATGAAGGCCTGGAACCGTGTTGCGCCATCGATGCGCGCCGCCTGCTCGAGCTGCACAGGGATGTTGTCGTAAAAGCCCTTGAGCAGCCAGATCGCCAGCGGCAGGCCGAAGGTGAGATAGGTGAGGATCAGCGAGCCATGCGTGTTTATCAGACCAATCGCGCGCATCAGGATGAAGAGTGGCACGAGAAAGATCACCGCCGGGAACATGTTGCGCAGCAGCACGGCAAAGAACAGGAAATTCCGGCCGGGGAAACGGAAGCGCGAAAACGCGTAGGCCGCAGGGACAGCCACGATCACTGAAAGGATTGTCGTGACGGTCGACACAAAAAGGCTGTTCCAGAAGAAGCGGAGGAAGTCCTGGCCGACGCTGTTCTGCGGATCGAGCAGTTTCTGGTAGCTGGCGAGGGTAGGTTCGTCCGGCCACCATTGCGGCGGGAATTGCGTCGCCGCGAATCCGGATTTGATCGAGGTGATCAGCATCCAGATCATCGGCAACGCGGTATAAAGCAGCATGAACAGGAGGAATATGCGCCCGGCCCACCGCCATCCGTCGATGCGCATGCGGCGACGGGTCTGGGCTCGAGGGGCTGTCTCGGCAATCGTGCTCATGCGCTCCCCTCTTTCCGCTCGTTGCCGCTTAGCGCACGGACGTAGAAGTAGCCCAGCGTCATCAGTATGAGGAACAGAAGCACCGAATAGGCGGATGCCACGCCCCAGCGCTGCCGTCCGAAGGCGAGCTCATATATGTGGGTTATCCAGATATGCGATGCGTTCGACGGCCCGCCGCCGGTCATGATCCAGGGAATGATGAAGGAATTGAAGTTGGCCACCGCGAGCAGCAGCATCGTCACGACCGACACGTTGCGCAAGTGCGGGAAGGTAACGTGCCAAAAGCGCTGCCATGCATTGGCACCGTCGACTTTTGCGGCGCGCAGCAACTGGTCGGGAACCGTCTGCAGACCCGCCATCATCATGATCATGGCAAACGGAAACTCGCGCCAGATATTGACGACGATCAGGGAGGGCAGCACCGTGCTGACATTGTCGATGAAATTCGGCGGCTGGTCGGCCAATCCGAGGCCGACCAGCACCGCGCCGATGATCCCGAAGTCCGAATGGTAGATCCACTTCCAGGTATAGGAGGCGGCGACTGCGCTGATGACCCAAGGGATAATCAGGATAGCGCGCAAGACACCACGGCCGATGAAGTCGCGGTGGAGTGCCAACGCTGTGGCAAACCCCAGGACAAAGGAGATGAAAGTTGATCCCAGTGTCCAGATCATTGTGTTCCAGGTGACTTTCCAGAACACCTGACTCGTGAGGATGGTCGTGTAGTTGTCGAAGCCGACGAAGCTCTTGTCGCGGAGCTGCAGACCAGGCGGCGTCTTAAAGAATGACAGCTCGATCGTGTAGTAGATCGGATAGGCGATGACGATGAGCATGACAGCAATCGCCGGCAGCACGTACGCGTAGTCCGCGCGATGCTCCCAGCTCTTCCGCAGCGTGCCGGATGTACCGGGTTGCAATCTTCGGCGAGCCTCGGCCTTGCCGGTCACGATCGTCACTTGTGGCGTGCCCTTATTCTTCGAAACGAGGCGGCTGCGCCGGCGGCGCAGCCGGTCAGGTCGTAGGTCAGGCCTGGACTAGAGTCCGCCCATCAGGTCTTTCACCTTCTTAGCCGCGTCTTCCGCTGCCTCGTCGACGGTCATCGCTCCGGTCAGGGCATTCTGCAGCATGTCCGGGATGATGATGTTCATGATCTCGGGGGCCTGCGGCAGGGCTGGGAACGGGATGCCGTATGGCAGCATCGAGGTGGTGACATCGAGGAACTTGATGTTGTCCAGACGTTCTTTCATCCACTTGGTCTTGAAGCCGTTGAGGTTGCCCGGGTTTGATCCGGCGTAGGCCATCTTCAGCGACCATTCAGGGCTTGTCCACATGCAGATGATAGCTTTCGCAGCCGGCTCGTCTACCTTGCCGCCCTCGACATATTCGGGCTTCAGGATGTGAATGTTCGAGCCGCCGAACACGACGGCGCGCTTGCCGTCGGGACCAGTCGGGATCAGGCCGTAGCGCATGTTGTCGATGACCGTCTGCGCCTTGTCCTTGTCGGTGCCCGTCGCCTTTTTCTGGAGGTCGAGCATCACATTGTAATCGGACGGGTGCGAGATCATCATGCCGAGCTGACCGGCGACGAACAGGGGCTGGTTGTCGGCCTGCTGGTTGGTGAGTGCCGAAACCGGAACCGACTTGTCGCGAACATACATGTCGTACGAGGCTTGCAGCGCTGCCTTGCTCTGCGGACTATCGAGCTGGACCTGCTCATACGTCGGGTTTGCTGTCGCTTCGTCGAAGACGCCGCCGCCATAGGCCCATAGCTGTGGCATGAAGCGGTACGGCGTATTGCCGGCATTCTTGCGAGCCACGAGGCCGTAGCCGGCAATGCCGAGCTTGTCGTGGATCTGCTTGGAATATTTGACGACGTCGGCCCAGGTTGCCGGAGGCTTGTCCGGATCCAGGCCCGCACGCTTGAAGATGTCGGCGTTCCAGATGAACGCCATCGTCTCGTTGTTGGTCGGAATGCCGTAGGTCACGCCCTCCCAGGTCACGGCCTTCATGGCGCCGGGCCAGAAATCCTCCGTCGAATACCCGACATCCTCTGGCTTGAGCGGCTGCAGATAGCCCTTTGAGGCGAACTCGGTACCACCCAGGATTTGCAGGCGGACCGCCATAGGCGCGGCATTGCCCAGGAGCGCGGTGCGGAACTTGTCGAGAAGGTCGTTATAAGTGAGGGCTTGTTCCTCAAGCTGGATGTTTGGATATGTCTTGCGGAAGGTCTCGAAGAAATCCTTGTAGTACTGGCGCAGGAGGTCGGGGTCGCCCTCGAACACGCCCTGATACCAGAAAGTCAGTCGCCCCTTATAATCGAGTGGGGTGACCTTGGCGCAATCGGCCGCCGTGTCAAAATCCTGTGTGCCCGCAATCGAGCGCACATATTCCGGCGACCACTTGCTCAGGTCAACCGGCGGTGCACCCAGCGCCGATGTGGACGTCAGGGATGCCATCAAAGCAGTGGCGACAGTGCCGCGCAGGACGGCACTGCCGAGCGCAATTCTCGTCATAGGTATCCTCCCTGGTTCTCCCATGCCGCCCGAAAGCGGTCCTTGCTCGTTTCGATCGCTAGGACGCTTGTTTCAGCTCAGTGTATCCTCTCGATCGCTTAGTACGTTTTCAGATCGTGGATTGCCTGTCAACGCGCAGAATCGTACATTGTTTACGAAAGCCGTGTGTGATATCGGGCAAGGTATGTATTAAACTGGGGAGCCGGCGTTGGCCGAAACAAGCGCTTTCAAGGCGATGCCACCGGTTGGAACCGATCCCATCGGGGCCTCCAGCGAGGGTGCCTCGCTCTATGAATTGATCCGGGAAGACATCATCGAGGGACGGCTCGCCGCCAACGAACGGCTTGTGGTCACAGATCTGGCCCGGCGTCACGGCACTTCGACCAATCCTGTACGCGAGGCCTTGCAGCTGTTGCGCGGCGAAGGCTTTGTCACCTTTGTCGCCAATCGCGGGGCGCGCGTACGACCCATTGATCAGGATTTTGTCCGGGATATCTACGAGATCGGTGTTCTGATCGAGCCAGCCCTGACGCGATGGTTTGTGAATATGGCGACCGGCGAGGACATCGCCGAACTCGAACGTCTCCAGGGCCTGATCGAAGAGAACAACTTCGCCGACACATTCAGGCACAGTGAGCTGGATACCGCTTTCCACACAGTGATGTACCAGCGGCACTACAACCGCCACGCCGCCGAGCTTTGGTGGAAGCATCGCGAAGTGCTGCGAGCCGTGAGCCGGCGTTTCAATTTCACGCTGGCGCGACGTGCCGCGATCATGCGCGAGCACCGCGAACTTATCGCGCTTGTGAAGGCGGGAGAGGCCGACAAGGCGGCTGAACTGGTTTCCCGCCATGTCGAGGGTTCGGGCCGGCATATTCTGGAACAGATGCGTGCGCGCAACGCCGCTCGGGCCGGATAGAATGTCCTGTCCAGAACATCGTTAGCTGACCATTTTCAGGCAAAGGTAGTTGAGATGAAAATCACGAGCATTCGGCCGTGGCTGATCAAGTCCGATGCTTCTTACTGGGGAGAGTTCCTGTTCGTCGAAGTGACGACCGACGAGGGAGTGAGTGGCTGGGGAGAGATCACCACCACGACAATGCTCGCCAACCGCGCTCTCTGCGCGATCCTGCGGCAGATCGGCGTGGCCGTGACAGGCGAGGATCCGGCGCGCATCGAGCATCTCTGGCACAAGATCTTCCGCAGCTTCACCTACATGGGCAGCCGCGGCGCCGCCGTCGAATGCGTGAGCGCCATTGATATCGCCCTCTGGGACATCCGGGGCAAAGTCCTCGGCAAGCCGATTTACGAGCTGCTGGGCGGACCGGTACGCGATGAAATCGCGCTCTATACCCATCCCAACCAGGCCAAATTCACCAGCAAGGAGGCTGTGGTCCGCGAAATCTTGGACATCGTCGAGTCGGGACACACTGCGCTCAAGTTCGATCCTTACCCCCACCAGGGCCGCAGCGCCGATGGCCTGCCCCGCGAACAGCGGGACGGCTACCTCGATGGCAGCATGACCCGCAAGGACGAGCGCGAAGCCGCCGAACTCACGGCGCTGATCCGCGAAACGGCGGGGCCCGACGTCGACATTCTCATCGATGCGCATGGCCGCTTCGACGTCCCCACCGCCATTCGCCTCTGTCGGAGCCTCGAGGAGGCCGGCCGGATCGATTGGTTTGAGGAGCCCTGCCCGCCCGAGAGCCTTGACGCGCTCAAGCAGGTGCGTGAGAAGGTCAATACCGCTATCTCATGGGGCGAGCGCGGCCACACGAAATGGGATTTCGTGCCGGTACTTGAGAACAGGCTCGCCGACTACATCATGCCCGACGTCACCTGGACCGGCGGCATTACCGAACTCAAGAAGATTTCTGCGCTGTGCGAAGCCTATTACGTACCGGTCTCGCCACATGACGCCGCGGGACCGATCAACGTGGTTGCGGGAGCGCAGGTGATGATGACCGTTCCCAACTTCTACAAACTCGAAACGTCGGAATGGAACCTGGGCAAATACGATCACCTGATCGACAGACCACTCGACGTTTCGAACGGCAGCCTCAAGCTGACGTCGAAGCCTGGTCTCGGCATTGAGATGGACCGCGACTACCTGCAGGCGCACGAGATCGAGCTGGGCTAGCGACGCTTAAATGCCGGCCCAGGGTGCGGGGCGACAAGCCGAAAACGAGGATGAGTCATGGCAAAAACAGGTGGCGCCGACGAAGCGCTCGATCGGGTGAACGCGAACTCCAAGCCATCCCAGCTTCGCATCACCGACATGCGGGTAGCCGAAATCGTCGGCGCGCCGTTCACCTCAGCGCTGCTCAAGATTTACACCAACCAGGGCATCGTCGGGCTTGGCGAGGTGCGCGACGGCGCCAGCGCCACCTACGCGCTGATGCTGAAGAGCCGGCTGCTTGGCGAGAACCCTTGCGAAATCGACCGCCTGTTTCGCCGGATCAAGCAGTTCGGTGGGCACGGCCGGCAAGGCGGCGGCGTCTCGGCGGTCGAAATCGCGTTGTGGGATCTCGCCGGCAAGGCCTATGGCGTCCCCATCTACCAGATGCTCGCCGGCCGTTTTCGGGAGAAGGTGCGCGTCTATTGCGACACCGACGCGACCGTGCCGAGCGGCATGGAGACTGGCAAGCGCCTCAAGCAGCGCATGGAGCTCGGTTTCACCTTCCTCAAGATGGATCTGGGGCTGATGCAGATCGCGGATGTCCCCGGTGCGGTCGTGTCTCCTGCCGGCTCCCTTGAAGGATACCGCGTTCACCCCAGCCGCGGCCCGGTCACAACCCTCAACGAGCGACGCGCCCGCAATGCCGCCTACGATTTGCACAACGTCCCCCATCCGTTTACCGGCCTCCATTTTTCCGACAAGGGCCTCGACCTGCTTGAACAATACATTGCCGAGGTTCGCGATGTTATCGGCATGGATATTCCGCTGGCCATCGACCATGTCGGCCACATCTCGCTGCAGAACGGTATTCGGCTCGCCAGGCGGATTGAAAAATACGTGCCGGCGTGGCTCGAGGATGTGATCCCATGGCAGTACACCGAGCAATACCGACAACTGCAGGCCGCCACCACGGTGCCGATCTGCACCGGCGAGGACATCTACCTTAAGGAGAGCTTCGAGCCCCTGCTCAAGAGCGGCGGCCTCTCCATTATCCACCCGGACCTGCTCACCAGCGGGGGCATCCTCGAGACCAAGAAGATCGGCGACATGGCGCAGGACCACGGTGTCGCCATGGCCATCCATATGGCCGAAAGTCCAATCGCCGCAATGGCTGCGGCACATGTCGCGACCGCGACCGAAAACTTCATGGCGCTCGAATACCACTCTGCCGATGTCGACTGGTGGGACGATATCGTCACCGGCGCTCCCAAGCCGCTCGTGAAGGACGGCTTTATCAATGTTCCGGACAAACCTGGCCTGGGGATTGACGATGTCGTCGACGAGGTGATCTCGGAGCATCTGCAGCCGGGTGTCACCGGCATCTGGCAGCCCACGGATCACTGGGACGACGAGTATTCCTGGGACCGCACCTGGAGCTGAGGCGAAAAGAACCGAAGATGAAGATCACCGACCTCCGCTGTGCCGTCATCGGCAAACATCCCATCGTCCGCATCGTTACCGACGAGGGCCTCTATGGCCTTGGCGAAGTCGAGTTCACCAAGACCTATCTCAAGCCTTGGGTGCTGCATTTCCGCGAGGCGCTGATCGGCGAGGACCCGACCGACGTCGAGCGGGTGATGCTGAAGATCCGCCAACGCGGCTCTTTCAAGCCCTATGGCGCGGCTGTAAGCGCTATCGAGCATGCGCTGTGGGACATTGCCGGCAAGGCCGCAGGCGTGCCGGCCTACAAACTGCTCGGCGGCAAGGTGCGCGACAAGGTACGCGTCTATAACGGCTCGATCCGCCAGAAGCGAACGGGGGACCGGCCGGAGGATTACGCCGCTGACCTGAAATGGATGATGGAGCAGCCGCAGAACTTCTTCATGATCAAGCAAGGGATCTCGTTCCACTCCAACATGAAGGACACCATCGAGGGCTTCCATTACGGCGTGACGCAGAAGAAGGCTGGCTATCACGGCGCCATGGATCAGGGCGTGATCAGCGAGCGCGGGTTCAACCACATGCTCGACTGCGTGATCGCGATGAAGGAAGTGCTGGGCGACAGGGTCAGCCTGGCGCTCGACTGCGGCCCGGGCTGGATGCTGCCCGACGCGATCAAGTTCGCTCGCGCCGTCGAGAAGTACAATTTGATGTGGCTCGAGGACATGCTGACCGGCGACTATGTGCCGTGGGTCAATCCGCAGGCCTATCGGGAGCTGACCACCTCTACCTCGACGCCAATTCATACCGGCGAGCAGATCTACCTGCGGCACAATTTCAAGGAGCTGATCGAAACCCAGGCGGTGCGCGTCATCGGCCCCGATCCGGCCGATATCGGCGGCATTGCCGAGCTCAAATGGGTCGCCGAGCACGCCTATATGCACTCGATTCTGATGGCACCGCACGGCACTGCGAACGGCCTTCTGGGCCTCGGCGCGCTGATCAATGTCTGCGCCACCCTCCCCGCCAACTACATCGCGTTCGAATACCCGAGCGCCTCCGACCCCTGGTGGGAGGACCTCGTAATCGGCCTGCCGTCGCAGATCGTGAAGGACAGCATGGTGGACCTGCTGGAAGCGCCGGGGCTGGGCCTCGATATCGACGCCGAAGCAGCCAGGAAGTATCTCGGTGAAGAGGATGCGGGCTTCTTCGACTGAACCATGCTTCTTGCCCAACCCCGCACGGCGCGGACCGATTCTCGCAAATGGAAAATTGACCGTTTCTGGCCGACAGCAGACCCGTCTGAGTTCGGTGCGATACCACTCATGAAGCGGACGTCGGCAGCCAACTGTAGGCCGCTGCCCCGCTTTCAAACCAGTTTGCTCTGACACAGCCCGATCCTTACCGATCTAAGCCGCCATGGATTTGCAATGATCTCCGCGAGGAAGCCATAACGCTGGTTGCTCGCGCAACGCTATGGGTGTCCTGGTGGCTGCTCCTGCGGAAACTTGTCTTCATGGACGATTGCCACGGCCCGCTCAAGATTACCTCTCACCTCGAAACCGATCCAATGTCCGTCCATCAGGTGCGTTTGTCTCGGACAGGCGAGGAAGTAGTTCCCCGCCTGCTGGGCAACAAAGTTGAGTTGTCTCCTCTCATTAATTTTAATCCCCTCTAGCGGAGCGGTGTATGCCCCCCAAATCGCATCCTCAGCGTCCAACTTCACTGGCATCTCTGACCGAGCATAAACCCTGGTCACCATCAGACCGTGCCTGAAATTCGAGGAGCCATTGATGAACTCGATCTGGACGACCATTCTTCTGGCACCATGATCGTGAGATTGCCGCCCCAGTAGCCGTTGAAGTCGATAATGCCGGTCCGAATGTTGTCCCTGCGGTACCGCTCGACTTGGTTCCAATCGGCGACAATCTCTATAGCCACCGTCTTGGCTGTCGGATCGTTTTTGATCCAGCTCGGGACGAAAGGCTCCCCAGCCATCGCAATTTCCAGGCAACAATCCGAAGGCGAGAAGGGCAAGGTGGGCAAAGCGCGCCATCGCAATCAGAGGGCTCCTCCCGAGCGGAGCGGCCAAGCTTAAGCAACCGCAATGGAAGTCGACTGGGCCTATCCTTCAACGAAGAGAATACCCGGAAAACAACATCCACACCAGCAAACCCCTTTGGCGGAACGGAACAAAACGCGCCGTCGCCGGAGTCGCCCCAAGCGAACGCCCACCTCACGAAGGCCGACGTCTGCCGCCGAAAAGCGAAAGAGGGGTAAGGTTATCGCGCCAAGCTGATCGCCGCTCGGCAAAGGTCTGTTTCGCGGCCGACTGCCGGCCGTCCGCTGCTAGGTATGCTACGGGAAAAGCGGACAATGACCGCCCGACGCCGAATGAACGCATATGCAGTAACAACGTAGGCTCGGCTCAACATCAGTGGCGCTTGGCCGGCGCCTATGGGAGAGCCCGCTGCCGTTCACTGCTAAGTCTGCCTTCATCGCGGAGATGCTGCTGTGCCTCGGCATCTGTGCCGCTGCCGAAGATTTAGAAAAAAGTTTAGATGCTCTGTCGTTTCTGCGGGCGGTCGACCGTCTTCAAGAGGAACCACCCGCTGACTGGCATCTCAACAACGAAAAGGAATGTTTGATGGGCAAGAAGATTTTTGTGAGCCTGCCAGTTTCCGACGTGAAGGCGTCCGTGGCATTCTATGAATCACTTGGCTTCGAGAAGAACCCTAAGTTTCCCGATGAGACGGCTGCCTGGATGGTATGGAGTGCCCACATCAACTTCATGCTGCTCAGCCGTGCCAAATGGCAGACCATGACGACCCGTCCGATCCCGCCATCAACCTCCAGCGAGGTTATGCTGGCGCTATCCCTCGACAGCCGCGACGGCGTCGATGCGATGGCTGCCGCAGCTGCTGCGAACGGCGGCACGGCTGACATCAATCCAATCGAAGATCACGGGTTCATGTACACTCGCGACCTTGCTGATCCCGACGGCCATGCCGTGGGCGCGATATGGATGGACGTTTCTGCAATGCCTTCTGGCGACATTGCGGACTGACATAGTTTACCCGACCAGCCCCAAGGCCAGAGCTATCTCTATGCGATATGAAGCATAACTCGGAGTTGAAATGGGGCCGGAAGATGACCGTCCGCTAACGGGACGAAATTACCCCCTAGCCGACTTTCGCCCGAACCATGTGAGAGTGAAAATTCGAAAAGCGTTTGGTGGATCGCCAAGCCAACCTAATGAATTAGCAGCTTTGGTAATTATGCAAGGCAGGCCCCTGCGCACTCCGGCTCGCGAGATCGAAATATGTTCGGATGTGATCCGCAACGGCGGAGACAAGCTCGCCCAGTGCATGGGGACTGCGCTTCAGGTCCAAGCTACAGGATCCAATGGGGGGAAGCCCGTGTTCCAATCCGAACGGCACTATGCCCGGCGGCAGAGTTACAAGGGGTAACGGGGAAACCACCTCGCCCGTAAGTATTGAGGCGATCTGGCCGGCGAAGCTATTGCTCGTGTGGACTACTCGGTACGGTATGCGTGCTCCATCAAGTGCATCGATGGCCGCTCTCCGCCACGGGCAGGTAAGCGGAGCAATTGAAATCGGCAGCGGACGCTGTCGATGTGCGAGGCCATTCGAGAGGCCTGCCCACGTAAGTCGATCATGATAGATCCCGCCATCGGTCAGTGCGAGGCCGTCCGCTATGCCTGCCGTAACGACAGCGACGTCAAGCTCCCCACTGTCCAGCATTTGAATCAAGGCATTGCTTACGCTGCAGGTCACATCGACCTCAACTTCCGGGGATGCGACCCGCAAGCCCTTTAACATCGAAGGCAAGAATGCTGCCGCATAGTCGTGCGGTATGCCCAGCCGCACCTTGGTGCTGTGGGAGAGACGATTGAAGTGCACCATCACCTCTTCAGCGATTCCGGTTACGCGCCTCGCATAGGTGAGAAGCGCCTCACCCGTTGGGGTCAGGACTACTGAACGGCCCTTGGGCGCGAATATCCTCTGTCCGATCTGGCGTTCAAGCTTCTTCATTTGCATGCTGATCGCTGACGGCGTCCGGTGCATTACTCGCGCGGCACCAACGAAGCTGCCGGTATCGGCAACCGCCTGCAAGCTTCGCAGGAGCGAATTCTCCAGGCCCAGGAGAATAGTCGAACTCGGCAATGAGTGTGTGCGTTTGAGCATGGAGACAGACGTCATTCGCCAAACCTGTTGATGCCCCAGCTAAATCCTTTTCGTTTGTCGAGGCAATCGGGATCGATGAAAGTAATCAGTGAGGGCAAACCTCCGTTTGGGTCTCCATCTTGTCGAAAGGGCTTGGGTGGTGAGCGCCGCGCTAGAATTTGCTTGCCAGGCGGCAGGTGAATGGATCAGGGGGTTGGATACCCGGCCGGTCGGGGCGACAGCGACTTTGCCGGATCTCAGACGATCTTTTGGCGGACCTCTACCGCCGGATGGCCGGAGCGCGGAGGAAGTCATTCGGACACTAGCTAGGGATGCCGCTGACGGTATGCATGGCAATGCCGGCGGACGTTTTTTTGCCTGGGTGTTTGGCGGCGGCCTGGAATCAGCGCTGGCGGCAGACTGGCTCGTTGCCACATGGGACCAGAACGCCGCGCTCTATTCAGCTAGTCCTGCTGCCGCAGTGATCGAGGAAGTTGCCGGAGAATGGATCAAGGAGTTGCTCGACCTCCCACGAGATGCATCCTTCGCGTTCACCAGCGGTTGCCAGATGGCGCATGTGACGAGCCTTGCCGCAGCAAGGGTCGGGTTGCTCGACCGCTTCCAATGGGACGTCGAGGATGACGGATTGTTTGGAGCACCCGAGATACGGGTGCTGGCCAGCGACCAACGGCACGTCACCATAGACCGTGCGGTGCGCTTGCTTGGCATCGGCCGTAACGCCTTGGAAATGTTGCAAACTGACAATGAGGGGCGCGTTCCTGCTGCCGTGCTCGACAGAGCGCTTTCGGGCGATTCCAGGCCCACCATGCTCGTGCTTAACGCAGCCGACCTGAACATCGGCGCATGCGATCCGTTCAAGGAGTTAATCCCGCTGGCACATTCAGCCGGCGCCTGGGTTCACATCGACGGCGCGTTCGGCTTGTTCGCACGCGCAAGCCGGACATACCGCGATCGGCTCGACGGCGTAGAATTGGCGGACAGCTGGGCGACCGATGCTCACAAATGGCTGAACGTTCCTTTCGATTGTGGCATCGCCATAGTCCGAGATCGCACGGCGCATCGCACGGCAATGACTTCGAGCGCGACCTACGTAGCGCCAACGTCCGTCGCGCGCGACCAGACGGACTGGAACCCGGAATATTCCCGCCGAGCGCGCGGGATTCCTGTTTATGCTGCGCTAAGAGAACTCGGTCGCAGCGGTGTAGAGGCTCTGGTCGACCGTTGTTGCGTGCATTGCGCGGACATGGTTGAAGGGATTGGCGGACTGCCCGGTGCGGAGATACTTGCAAGGCCCACGCTCAATCAGGGCTTGGTCCGATTCGGCCGGCCAGGAGCTTCGCCCGAGGAAAACGATTCTTTCACAAACGAGATAATTCAAAAAATCAACGAGACCGGCGAAGTCTTCTTCTCCGGCACAATGTGGCGCGACCGTCGCGCCATGCGCATCAGCGTGGTCAACGCTCGCACTACCGAGTCGGACGTGAAGCGTGCTATCGCGGCAGCAGCAACGGTATTGACGCGGGATTTTGCCGAAAGCATCGCGAATTGAGCGAGCGGATCGCAATGGCTGGAACGGGGCCGAGAGCGGAATGGCAGCTTCGAAACACGGATTTTCAGAAGCGGTCCTTCAGGCCGCAGCAGGGCACCAAGGCGATCTAGTCTAACCCCATTCGGACCCTCAGGCCGGAAACAAAAATGCCTGAGCGGGATCGAAGAAGATTTCCCGGCCCGAAGTGGCCTCGGCGCCTTCTGGTCCGGCTGCATCCGAAGTCGGCCTGACATCGATCTCGTCCCCCGACCCGGTCCGTGCCAGGACGCGTCGGCGGTCGCCGAAGAAAGCCGCGTCGATGATCTTGACGGTGAGTGACGCGTTACCTGGCATGGGCGTCAGGCTGAATGCTTCCGGCCGCACCATCAGCCTGGCCTTCTGACCGCGGTCGAGAGTCTGACTCGTTTTCACGCCCTTGACGATCGAGCCATCGGCCAGTTGCACCACAGCTGCGCCATTCTCGGTTCCCATATGCTCGGCCGGCAGGAAATTCGAGTTGCCGATGAAGCCGGCGACAAAATCGGTGGCCGGCCTGAGGTAAAGGTCCTCGCCGGTGCCGATTTGCTCGATGCGACCGTCCCTGAAAAGCGCGATGCGGTCCGACAGATGCAACGCCTCTTCCTGGTCATGCGTGACATAGAGAATGGTGACACCCGTCTCGCGGTGGATGCGGCGGATCTCGGCCTGGATCTCCTCGCGCAGTTTCTTGTCCAGCGCCGAGAGCGGCTCGTCCATCAGAAGGATGGGCGGATCGTAGGCCAGTGCGCGGGCGAGCGCGACACGCTGCTGCTGGCCGCCCGAGAGCGCCGCGGGCAGCCGCTCGGCGAAGTTCTCGAGCCGCACCAGCGAAAGCATGTCGGCGACCTTGCGCTTGACCTCGGCATCCGGCCGGCGGCGCACGCGGAGCGGGAAGGCGACGTTTTCGGCGACGCTCAGATGCGGAAACAGCGTGTAGCGCTGGAAGACCATGCCGATGTTGCGCTTGTGCGAGGGCACCGACAACAGGGACTTGCCCTGCAGCAGCACGTCACCGGAGGTCGGATCCTGGAAGCCGGCGACGGCATAAAGCGTCGTCGATTTGCCCGAACCCGACGGCCCGAGGAAGGTCAGGAACTCGCCCTTCGGAATATCCAGCGTCACATCATGAACGGCGGTGAAGGCCCCGAATGCCTTGCGCAATTTGCGGATCGAGAGAAAGGGCTGGGTCATGTCTGCAGCTTTCGGCGCAAGAGGGCCGTCACGATCATCAGAGCAAGAGTGAGCGCGACCAGCAGGCTGGAGGCGGCGGCGATGACCGGGGTGAGGTCGGAGCGCAGACTGCCCCAGATCTTGACCGGCAAGGTCTGCAGGGTGGGGCTGGCCATGAAGATCGCTACGACGACCTCGTCCCAGGAGGCGAGGAAAGAAAAGATCGCTGCGGAGAAGATGCCGATGTGGATCGACGGGAGGGTGATCCGCAGCTTCGCCTGAAGCGGGCTAGCGCCGCAAACGATGGCCGCATCCTCGATCGACTTGTCGAAACCTTCGAGCGCCGTGGCGATCGGGATGATGGCGAAGGGGAGCGCAAGCACGGTGTGGGCGACGACGAAGCCGACCGTCGTGCCGCCCAGGCCAAGCCGCAGGAAGAAGGCATAGATGGCGATGGCGAAGACGACGACCGGCAGCACCATCGGCGTCAAGAGCAGCCCGCGCAGGATCTCACGCCCGCGGAACTGGCCGCGAATCAGCGCGAAGGAGGCGAGCAGGCCGACGGCTACGGCGAGGATTGCCGTCATCGCAGCGATGCGCGCGCTGGTGAGGGCCGCTTCGATCCAGGACGGATCGGTAAACAGCTCCTGGTACCATTTGAGTGTCCAGCCGGGCGGAGGAAAGGCAAGCCAGCGCGAGGAGCCGAATGAGAGCAGCACGATGAAGACCACCGGCAGGAGCAGGAATGCCGCGACCAAAGCGGTGAAGCCGAGCAGGACAATTTTCAGCCAGCCGAGGCGGTCATAGTCGAGCAGCATCTCAGGCGCCTCCCGTCGCGCGCCTGCTGCCTACCACGCGCAGTTGCAGCGCATAGAGCGCCATGGTGACGACGAGCAGGATGAAGGCGGCGGCGCTGCCGAGACCCCAGTTGAGCAGCGACTGGATCATCTGCGCGATCATTTCCGCGAGCATCATGTTCGACGTGCCGCCAAGCAGCGCCGGGGTGACGAAATAACCGAGCGACATGACGAAGACCATCAAGCCGCCGGCGGCGATGCCGGGGAGCGAGAGCGGCAATAGGATGCGGCGGAAGGCGGCGAGCGGGCTGGCACCGCAGAGGGCCGCGGCGCGCAGCGTCATCGGGTCGATCGCCCGAAGCGTGCCCACCAGCGGCAGGATCATGAAGGGCAGCATGATGTAGACCATGCCGATGGTCACACCCGTCAGATTGTTGATGAGCGGCAGCGGTTGGTCGATGATGCCGGCGCCCATCAGCGCCCGGTTGATGACGCCGGTGCGCTGTAAGAGCACCATCCAGGCATAGGTGCGGGTCAAGAGGTTCGTCCACATCGACAGGATGATGGTGCCGAACAGGATCGAGGCGAGCGCGGGCGGCATGATCGCAAGCATCCAGGCGACCGGGAAGGCGACGAGCACCGTGACGACGGTGACGACGAACGCGACGAGGAAAGTGTTGAAGAACACCCGCGCATAAGTGCCGTCGCCCAGCAGCGCTGCATAATTCTGCAGGCCGGGAGCGGGGTCGGTGAAGCTGCGCAGCAAAAGCGCCAGCACCGGCACGACGAAAAACAGTCCGATCAGGACCAACGCCGGAAGCAGGCCGCCCAGGCCTGCCGGCAGTCGCGGGGTTGGGATCCCTTGCTGTGCTTCCACCGACATGCCGGTAATCCCGGATTGCGGATCGGGACGGCTGGTGCCATCCCGATCCTGTCAAAAGACGGGCGTCACTTCGCCTGCCAGGCGTACCAGCGCGCGGCGATCTCGTCGCGATGCTCGGCCCAATAGTTCATGTCGAGGTTGATCTGGCCGTCGACATGGGCGTCGGGCAAGCCCTTGACCACGTCGGCGAGCATTTCTGCTTTGGCCTTGGTGTTGATCGGGGCGTAGCCGCTCGCCTCGGCGAATTTCGCCTGGCCGGTCGGGCTGGTCGCGGCGGCGAGGAATTTCATGGCGGCGTCCTTGTTCTTGGCGCCCTTCGGGACGACGAGAACGTCGGCGGCCGTCAGGTTCTGGTTCCAGGAGACACCGACATCTGCGCCGTCCTTCTCCAGCGCGAAGACGCGGCCGTTCCAGAGCTGGCCGAAGGCGGCCTCGCCGGAGGCGATCAGCTGCTGCGACTCCGCCCCACCGCTCCACCAGACGATGTCGGACTTGATGGTGTCGAGCTTCTTGAAGGCGCGGTCGAGGTTGAGCGGATAGAGTTTGTCGGCCGGCACGCCGTCGGCGAGCAGAGCGATCTCGATCACGCCGGGCGCCGACCATTTGTACAAGGTGCGCTTACCCGGGAATTTCTTCACGTCGAACATGTCGGCCCAACCAGCCGGTTCGCCGGGGACCGCCCCCTTGTTCCAGGCGAGCACGAAGGAATAGTAGAAGCTGCCGACGGCATGGTCGGTGGTGAAGCGCGGATCGAGATCGGTTTTCGGCACTGCCTTGAAGTCGATCGGTTCGAGCAGGCCGTCCTTGGCCGCCTTGATGGCGAAATCCATCTCGACGTCGACGACATCCCAGTTGACGCTGCCGGCGTCGACCATGGCCTTCAGCTTGCCATAATCGGTCGGGCCGTCCTGCAGCACCTTGATGCTGGAAGCTGCGGCGAAAGGCTCGGCCCAGGATTTGGTCTGGGCTTCCTGGGTGGTCCCGCCCCAGCTGGTGAATACCATTTCCTCGGCCTTCGCGGCCGTTGTGGTCAGAAGTCCAGCAAGGATGCCGGCGAAGATCAGTTTCATGTGGTTCTCCTCTGTTGTCGTTGTTGATTGCACTGCCAGATCGTTTGTGCCCGGCCGTGTTCCTTGGTCTGCAGCGGCTACCGCATGACAAAAGGATCGGGGATCGGGTCGTCCGACGTGCGGATCCACACCGATTTCGAACGCGTGTAGTCGCGGATGGCATCGAGGCCGCCTTCGCGGCCGAGGCCCGAAAGGCCATAGCCGCCGAAAGGGACCAACGGCGAGACGGCGCGGTAGGTGTTCACCCAGACGACGCCGGCGTGGATGCCGCGCGCCATGCGATGCGCCTTGGCGAGATTGCTGGTGAAGACGCCGGAAGCGAGCCCGAAGGGGGTGTCGTTGGCGAGCGCCAGCGCTTCAGCCTCGCTGTCGAAGGCGAGCACGCTGAGCACCGGGCCGAACAATTCCTCGCGCACACAGGCGAGTGCCTGGTTCTGCGCCTCGATGATCGTCGGCGCGTAGTAAAATCCGTCAGCCTTGTCCTTAGGCCGCGCACCGCCGGTGATCAGCCGCCCGCCTGCCGCCACGCTTTCCGCAACGATAGCCTCGATCCTTTCGCGCTGGCGCGAGGTCGCCAATGGTCCCATCTCGGTTGCGGGATTTTGCGGGTCGCCAATGACAATCGCTTCGGCCTTGCGCTTCAGCTGTGCAAGGAACTCGTCCTTGATCAAACGCTCGACCAGCAGTCGCGAGCCGGCAACACAGCTCTGGCCGGTGGCCGCGAAGATACCGGCGACGACGGCATTAGTGGCGCTGTCCAGATCGGCGTCGGCGAAGACGACCACCGGGCTTTTGCCGCCGAGCTCAAGCGTCGTGTAGGCGAGGTTCTCCGCGGTGTTGGCAACGATCCGCCGAGCGGTTGAGGGGCCGCCGGTAAAGGCGACGCGCGCGACGAGCGGATGGCTGGTCAGGCGATGCCCGCAATCATGACCGAAGCCGGCAATGATGTTGACGCTGCCGGCCGGAAAGCCGGCCTCATGGACGAGCTCGGCGAAAGCGAGCAGGGGCGCCGGGCCATCCTCGGAGGCCTTGAGGACGACGGTGCAGCCGGCGGCCAGCGCCGGGCCGAGTTTGACCGCCGATAGGAAGAGCTGCGAGTTCCAGGGCACGACGGCGGCAACGACGCCGATCGGCTCGGGCCGAACCGTTACCTCCATGTCGGCCTTGTCGATCGGGATGAAGGCGCCTTCGTGCTTGTCGGCGAGGCCGCCGTAATAGCGGTAGTAGTCGCCGACATAAGCGATCTGGGCGCGCGTCTCGCGGATGATCTTACCGGTGTCGCGCGTTTCCAGCTCGGCCAGGCGGCCGGCATTGCCGGCGACGAGATCGCCGAGCCTGACCAACAGTTTTCCGCGCGCGGTCGCGGTCATCGCCGCCCAGGGACCGGAGCGCAGCGCCCGGTGCGCGGCCTCCACGGCGCGGTCGACATCGACAATGGTCGCGGCAGGCATCTTCGCCCAGGGCAGGCCCGTCGACGGATCGATGCTGTCGAAGCTGGAGGAAGGCTCGGTGAACTGACCGTCTATGTAGTTCCTGAACGTCGTGCTGCTCATCGCGCCCCTGCCTCCTGGAAGGCCGGCATCACATTGTCGATGAACAGCCGCAGCGATTTCTTCTTGCGCTCGTGCGACAGGCCGCTGTCGATCCAAATCGAATACTGGTCGTAGCCTTGCGCCTCATAGACTTTCAGCCTGGCGATCACTTCGTCGGCCTCGCCGATGACGAGGTTCTGCCGGATCTTATCCGGGGCGTATTGCGGCATGGCCGCGATCTCTTCCTCGGTCAGCAGCTCCAGAACACCCTGACGAACGGGCTTCTTGTTCTGGAACCAGGCACCGAACTGGCAGTAGAACTGCGACAGGTCCTGCGTCAGACGCTCGGCGTCGGCGGCGTCCTCGGCGACGAAAGTGTGCATCAGCAACATGATTTCCGGCCGCGCGATGTCGGGATGCGCCTGGCAAGCAGTGTTGAAACGCTCCATCAGGCTTGCGACCTCGCCGTCGCCGGAAGCCAGCGGCGTCACCTGGACCTGGCATTGGTTGGCGACCGCGAAGTCGTGCGAGTTCGGATCGCGGGCCGCCACCCAGATCGGCGGATAGGGCTTTTGCAACGGCTTGGGCGACGAGGTGGTCAGCGGGAACTGCCAGAACTCGCCGGAATGCTCGTAGTCGCCGTCCCAGAGGCCGCGGATCGCCGGGATCATCTCGCGCATGCGCTGGCCAGCGCCCCAGGCATCCAACCCCGGGAAGACGCGCTGATATTCATAGCTGTAGGCGCCGCGCGCGATGCCAAGATCCAGCCTGCCGCCGGTGACGACATCGGCCATCGCCGCTTCGCCGGCGAGTTTGATCGGATGCCAGAAGGGCGCGATGATCGTTCCGGTGCCGAGGCGGATGGTTTTCGCCTTGGCGGCCAGATAGGCGATGTTGATGAAGGGGTTTGGCGAGATGGTGAATTCCATCCCGTGATGCTCGCCGATCCAGGCCGTCTCGAAACCCGCCGCTTCAGCCAGCAGGACGAGTTCCTCCAGTTCCGTCAGCAACTCGGAATGAGGTTTGGCGAGGTCCGAGCGCTCCATGTGGACGAAAAGCGAAAATTTCATCGGTCTCACCCGCGGCGGGAATGGATTGGCGCCGAGGGCGCGGGCTTGGCGAGCGGCCTGACCTCACCTTCGACCTCATTGCCGACATAGACGCCGAAAGTGTCCTCGGCACGCTCGCGCGCGTAGCGGGCGAGCATCGAGCGGACAGCCGGGTCGGCGACCGTCAGTTCGGCCATGCGTTCGATCTCGACAAAGCGGATCTGGCCGTCGCCGGAGACGGGTGCATCCACCGTTCCGCGATAATAGACATGGGTGCGCAAGGTGTCCGTCGCGTCGTCCCACACCGCGTAGAGGAAGCCGAGCTCGGCGTCGATGGCTCTGGCGGCAAGCCTTCCCCTGAGGCTGCACGCGTCGTTCACGGCGCCCAGCCCATGCCCGGCCGGCAATTGGTAGGATCCCTCGGCAGTCTCGAAGAAGAGCACGCGGCCTTCGTTCTCAAGTATGGCGCCGACCTCGGTTCCGGGGGGAGCGGCAGCCGCGAGCGCCTCCTGGGTCAGGCCCGGCGAGACATAGGCGCCCCGACAGTAACCGAGAGGCTGCGCGCTGTTGTGGGTGAAGTCATGGACGCGGCCAATGAGGATCGAATGATCGCCGGCATCGATCAGCTGTTCCATGCCGCAATCGAACACCGCGACCGATCCCTCGATCAGCGGATTGCCGGTCTGTCCGGGCTGCCATGCCACGGAGGCGAACTTGTCCGCAGCCTTCGAGGCGAAGATGCCGGACGCTGCTTTCTGCGCTTCCGATAGGATGTTGATGGCAAAGCCTCTCGAGGTCGAGAACGCCTGATGCCCCAGCGCCTTCTTGGCGATGCAGACTAGCACCAGCGGCGGATCGAGCGAGACCGAGGTGAAGGAGTTGGCGGTGAAGCCGCGAGGGCCGCCGGCTTCATCGATCGTCGTGACGATGGTGACGCCGGTCAGGAAGGAGCCCAGCGCGCGCCGGAATTCTATGGTATCGAGTACGGGGTCGATCGCTATGGCCATCGGGCGAACAGCCGCGACCTGGTCGAGAAAGGCCGTGATGCGCTGAGTCACTTTTTGCGGCGAAGCGATTGTCATCATGTGCTTTTCGCCGCTCAGCACCAGGCACTGCCCGGCCGGTGCAAGCCGCGCCATCGCCGCCGACATGGCAGGTGTCGAGTTGCGATCCTCCGAGCCGGTCATAAACAGCGCGGGTGCTGTGAGATCGGCCAGACGATCGGCGTGCTCGGTATCGGCGCGGGCAAAGAGGCGATAGGTGCGGGCATAGCCTTCAACGTCGACGCTTTCGAGCGCGGCGCGCGCCGTCGCGGCCGCGTCCGCCAGAACCTGCGGGATCGGATCGCCGAACCAGCGGGCAATCGTCGCGGCGATCGCCGACGGATCGCCGGGGCCGCCGAGCGCCGCCGCCCGTTCGCGCACCGCTTGCGAGAGTTCGGGCGGGCGACGAAACACGGCGTTGAGGCATACCACCGAGCTGACACGCGACGGCGCGCGGAGCGCCAGCTCCTGGGCGACCAGCGCGCCCATGGAGTGGCCGACGACAGCGACCCGATCGAGGCCGAGGTGATCGAGGAGCCGGTTCGCCTGATCGGCGAAGTCGGAAAGGTCGGCGTTCTCCGGCGGCAGGGGCGAGGCGCCATGGCCGAGCATGTCGATGGCGATCACGTCGAACCGGTCGTGCATCAAGGCAATCTGCGGCTGCCAGATCGTTGCGTCCATGCCGACGCCGTGGATGAGCAGGACCGGCGCGGCCGAGCCGGCTCGGATGAAGCCGGTGCCGTCGGGGGCTTTGCTGCGGATCGCCGCGGTGTCAGCCATGCAAATCTCCGACCTCCTTCAGGTCCTGGTAGCGGTCGCCGATGCGGTGATGGGGGCGCCCGCCGATGGACGCGCCGAGCGCCACGACCAGCTCGTCCGGTCCCGGCGCATCGCCGATCTGGAAATGCACGGTGAGATAATGGGAGCGGCGGCCTTCGTCGCTTTTGTCCATCAGAGGGATCATGATCGGCGTGTTGGGACCGCCGCGCAGGTTGGTGAAGGCAAGGTAGGTCTTAGCGCCGACGGCGCGGCGGTAGTGGTTGCCGAAATGCAGTGTGTGAATCAGCGCTGACGCATGCTCGATCTCGCCCGATGTGCCGCAGATGGCGGCTTTGCCATAGCCTTCGATCGCTTCGCCCGAGCCTGCCGTATTGATGATCTCGTTGGTCAGCGTTTCGCCGAGCACCGGCGCGAAGCCGCGGATCTCGGGCGAAAGATCTTCCGTGAAGCCGCGACCCGCCCACGGGTTGGTCAGCACCGCCGCGACGCCGATCAGGCGCAGCGGCCGCGGCGCGGTCTTACCGCCTTCGATGAGTGTATTCTCTGTGTAAGTCACGATCTTGCGAATGGCCGGCTGCATGGATTCCTCGGGATGGAGCCGCGTTAGCGGCCTACCATATTATGGTATACCATGCTATGGAGTGCCTCGTGCCTTGTCAACCGGTCGTGGAATCTGTTTTTGTGATAAGGCCAGGGATCCAGGACAAAATGGCTGACACGCTTCGCATCGACCGCTCCGCCAAAACGTTGAGGACGTTGGCGTTGGAGCGCATGCGCGAGGCGATCATGGATTTCCATTTCCAGCCAGGCGAAAGGTTGGTGGAGCGGCCGTTGTGCGATCAGCTCGGGGTCAGTCGGTCGGTCGTACGCGAGGTGCTGCGGCAGCTGGAGGCCGAAGGTCTGGTGCAGATGATACCGGGGCACGGGCCGGCGGTGGCGAAGCCCGATCTCGGCCGCACCGACGAGATCTATGAGCTCAGGGCCCTACTCGAAGGGATCGCGGCGCGCTCCTGCGCGCAATCTGCGAGCGACGCACAGCTGGCGGAACTGGAGCATGCCCTTAGCGAACTTTTCGAAGCCTGGGCCTCGGCCAAGCCGCCGGCGGTGATGCGCGCGACGACCAAGTTCTACGAAGCGCTGTTCGAGGCAGCCGACAAGCGCGTCGCATGGGAGATTGTCAGCGGGTTGAATGTGCGTATCAACCAGTTGCGTTCGATGACGATCGCCTCGTCGAACCGGCGCGAGCCGGCGATCGCCGAAATGAACGAGATCATGAATGCGATCAGGGCGCGCAAGCCGGAGCAGGCTGAGGCGGCGGCGCGGCGGCATGTCGAATCCGCTTGGAAGATCGCGCGCAACAAACTGCGCCTTGACCCTTTCTAGCTGTCCGTTGCAGCCAAGAGGGTCTCGCCCTCTCCCTGCGTCGTCGTTGGGTAAACAACCCTCTTTTTGGCGAAAACATAACTGATATGGCTCATACGCAACCTCGAGCGGAGCCGTCTCCTTTCGGGAAATCGCAAATCGGACTTCCAAGTGACATTGAGGCGCGTTGCCGCCCGGCAGTTTGGCGGCCGCAAGGAGACGGGCAGCTCCTGGCGACGGATCTTCAAGGGCGGACATTCGGATCATGGCGGCCATCGTCGTGATCTGACCCAAGCGGACTCTCTGCAGCCATTTTTTTCGGCCGATAGCGGGCTTCGGCGAAATTGGAGCTGTTGACTCTCCCAGACATTCGAAACGTGTGACCGCGGCTATTTGGGTTCGATGATACGAGCCTCGACGCAGGCCGTACGGAAGTCCTTGCCAGAGCCGTCATTATACATTATGTATAAATGTATAACGATACGAAGAAGGATGCCCGCATGCGCTCCATTGCCATCACCGACACGTTCTCGATTGCAGGCCAGACAAACGTTGCCGATTTCAAGCATTTGGCCGGCGAAGGCTTTCATGCGCTCATCAATGCACGACCCGACGGGGAGGAGGCCGGCCAGCCTGGAAACCTTGCCGAGCAGCGAGCAGCGCACGATGCCGGCCTTCGCTATAGCTTCGTTCCGGTCACCGGCGCGACGATCACACGGGCCGATATTGACGCGTTCCGATCCGCTATGGCTGCTTCGGCAGGGCCAGTCATTGCGCATTGCAAAAGCGGCGCACGGGCACTGACGCTTTTCGGGCTGGGGGAAGTGCTCGATGGCCGGATGAAGGTCGACAATGTCGTATCGTTCGGAAAGAGCCATGGTTTCGACCTTTCCGG
Source organism: Mesorhizobium sp. WSM4836 (assembly GCF_055811815.1). NCBI lineage: Bacteria > Pseudomonadati > Pseudomonadota > Alphaproteobacteria > Hyphomicrobiales > Phyllobacteriaceae > Mesorhizobium > Mesorhizobium sp. WSM4836. The sequence goes on along the minus strand of NZ_JBVVQF010000008.1, from coordinate 42,831 downwards.
CGCGGTCAAATGGCTGGAAAGAACTGCCCGCGAGCGCCCGCGCGTAAAAGGTTTCTTCGATCCGCGCACCTATTCAATCCAGTATGTGGTTGCAGATCCGGCGACGAAGAGATGCGCTATCATCGATCCGGTGCTCGACTTCGATGAGAAGTCCGGCGCGACTGGAACCGGGAGCGCCGACGCCATCCTCGCTTATGTCGACGACGAGGGACTGTCGGTCGAATGGATCCTCGACACCCATCCGCACGCCGACCACTTCTCCGCGGCGCACTACCTTAAGGACAAGACCGGCGCACCAACCGCTATTGGCGCGCATGTCGTCGATATCCAAAAGCTTTGGCAACGCATCTACAACGGGCATTCCGCACAGGACGGTTCGCAGTGGGATCGGTTGTTCGTGGACGGCGATCGGTTCAAGATCGGCTCCATCGACGCCAATGTGGTGTTGTCGGCAGGACACACTCTTGCCTCTGTGACTTACGTTGTCGGCGACGCGGCCTTCGTTCACGACACCCTCTTCATGCCAGACAGCGGCACCGCGCGGGCCGACTTCCCTGGCGGCGATGCCCAGATTCTGTGGCGGTCCATTCAGGATATACTCGCGCTGCCGGACGAGACGCGCCTTTTCACCGGCCACGACTACCAGCCGGAAGGCCGGACGCCACGCTGGGAGAGCACGGTGGGCGAACAGAAGCGCGCCAACGCGCATATCGCCGGGATCGACGAGGCCGCCTTCGTCAAACTGCGCGAGGTGCGCGATCGCACGCTGCCCATGCCCAAGCTGATCCTCCACGCGCTGCAGGTAAACTTGCGGGGCGGCCGCCTTCCAGAACCGGAAGACAACGGCCGGCGCTATCTCAAATTTCCACTCGACGCGCTCCAGGGAGCGGCATGGTGACTGCGATGGACGATTTGAAAACGAAAGGCATGAGCCTTGCCGCCATGGAGGTCCGCGCCGGCGAAGTCGCGGGATTGCTCAAGACGCTCGCCCATCCGGTCCGGCTGCTGCTCGCCTGCACGTTGGCCGAGGGCGAATACTCGGTCGGCGCGCTTGAGGAAAAGCTCGATATCCACCAGCCGACGCTCTCACAGCAACTCACCGTTTTGCGCGAGGCTGGGATTGTGGAGACGCGACGCGAAGGCAAGCAGATTTTCTACCGCCTTACGGCGGAGAAGGCGGCGCAGCTCATCGGGGCTCTCTACGGTATCTTCTGCGAGCCCGGGGGCACGTCATGAGCGGTTACTGGGCGTCGCTCATCGGCGGCATGTTCATCGGCCTCTCCGCGGTCCTGCTCTTTCTGCTGAACGGCCGCATCGCCGGCGTCAGTGGCATTGTCGGGCGCCTGGCGCAGGGAGCCAACATCCTGACGAACGGAGCCTTCGTCGTCGGCCTCTCCCTCGGACCGGTGTTGTTCCTCGCGCTATTCGGGCATAGGCCGGCCGTCAGCGTCACCGGATCATGGCCCCTGATCGTCGTCGCCGGCTTGCTCGTGGGTTTCGGGACGCGCATGGGTTCGGGCTGCACTTCGGGCCATGGCGTCCTTGGCCTTGCCCGGTTGTCGAGGCGCTCTTTCGCCGCCGTCGTCACGTTCCTCACGGCCGGCGTGCTCGCCGTCGCTCTACTGAAGTGCATCGCGCCATGACCTTTCGCAACTCGCAAATCATCGTTTCTGTCGGCGCCGGTCTGGTCTTTGGCTTCGGCCTGTCGCTGTCGGGCATGCTCGACCCGATACGCGTGCAACGCTTTCTCGACGTCTTTGGCGCGTGGGACTCGAGCCTCGCCTTCGTGCTTGGCGGTGCCGTCACGGTGGCCTTCGTCGGACTCCGCGTGGGGCGGCGCATGCCACGGCCGATACTCGACACGACGTTCTATTTCCCGGCCGCGACAAGCATCGACGCTCGGCTGATCGTCGGCTCGGCGCTTTTCGGCCTCGGCTGGGGACTCGGCGGCCTGTGCCCCGGCCCCGCTGTCGCGTCGCTGTCGCTTGGCCTCTGGCAAACCTGGCTCTTCGCGCTGGCAATGGTCGCCGGCATGATATTCCACGACCGGTTCTTCAAGCGGGTGCGGCCGTGACCGGCGCCATGGTAAGCGCCGTCGGCTCGGGCGGTATCGTCGGCTTGATGCTTGGCCTACTGGGTGGCGGCGGCTCGATCCTTGCCGCACCGCTCCTGCTCTATGTCGTTGGCGTTTCTAGCCCCCACATCGCCATCGGCACCAGCGCACTTGCCGTTTCGGCCAACGCGATTGCGAACTTCGCCGGCCATGCGCTGAGAGGGCACATCTGGTGGCGCTGCGCGATCGTCTTTGCCGCCATCGGTGCGGTCGGCGCACTCGCCGGCTCCAGCTTCGGGAAGGCTATGGACGATCAACGCCTGCTTGTCCTATTCGCCCTGGTGATGATCGTGATCGGCATCCTGATGCTCAAGCCGCGCAGGACCGTAGCCGCAACGGCTCGGCCCGTGGATCGACGTATGTGCCTGCTGACGGCGTTCGCTGCGATCCTCGCGGGTGGTGCGTCCGGATTTTTCGGCGTCGGCGGCGGCTTCCTGATCGTGCCCGCCCTATTGGCCGCCACGGGCATGCCGATGATCAACGCGGTCGGCTCCTCTCTGCTCGCGGTCTCCGCCTTCGGCCTCGCTACAGCCGTTAACTATGCCGCCTCTGGGCTGATCGATTGGCCGCTCGCGGCCGAGTTCATTGGCGGCGGTATCCTTGGGGGCATGATCGGCATGACTCTAGCCACCCGGCTTTCCGCCGGCAGGGACACGCTCAACCGCATCTTCGCCATCGTTATTTTCATTGTCGCAGGCTACGTGCTGTGGCGGAGCGAAGGCCGCTAGACGCTGCCTCCATAACGGGAAATCACCCCGCGACGTGTGCAGCGGGCTTCAAGTTTCCAGGCTGGATCGACTTGCTTTGTGGTGCGGTTCCATGTCGGCTGTTGGCGAAAGCGCGTCGATCCGAGGCTCTCGGGAGGGTCGGCTTCCAGGCGGTGATCAAGTCGCCCTGAACGGCCGACTTGGGCCGCAAAGCCGCCATTCCGTAGAAGGTAAATGCGATCGGCGAGTGGCTGGACCAACTCCTTGAATCGATTTTGGCGAAACGCTTCGTAAGCTATTGGCGAACAACGATTGTGTTAGTCGCTGAGGGACGCCGCCTTTCTCAACACAAAGCGGATGGTTCGCCCCAACCGTATCATCTTATGCTCTCGTATTCGGTGGCGAACCTATTGACGGCGACTCCGAATAGATCCGCCCGACGGGGCCGGACCAGCGGTCGAGATGACCGCTTCGCCCGTCGCAACGTTCTCCAGGAATGTCGCCGACGGCACGAAGAACAAAGTACCAGTGACCGCACGGCTGAAGTCCAGCAACCGATCGTAGTTGCCTGGCGGGCGGCCAATGAACATGTTCTCGAGCATCTGCTCGATTCTGCGCGGCGAACGGGCGTAACCGATGAAATAGGTGCCGAACTCACCCTTGCCGACTTCGCCGAATGGCATGTTGTCGCGTACAATCTCCAACTGCTCTCCGTTCTCGATGATCGTGGTCAGCGCATTGTGCGCCGAGGTCGGCTTCACGGCATCGTCCAGCTCGATATCGGAGAGTTTTTTCCTGCCGACAATTCCCTCTTGCTTCTCGATGGGGAGCGCGTTCCATGCTTTCAGATCATGCAGGTACTTCTGTACGATCACATAGCTGCCTCCGGCAAAGGCCGGGTCCTCCTCGCTGATGATCGCGGCCTTGACGGCGCGCTCATCCACAGGATTTTCGGTGCCATCGACGAAGCCGATCAGGTCGCGGTCATCGAAATAGTTGAAGCCGTGCACCTCATCCGTCGTGGAGACTGCGCCATCTAGCCGCGACATGATCTGTGTCGCCAGTTCGAAGCAAAGATCGATACGTGCGGCACGGATGTGAAAGAGGATGTCGCCCGGTGTCGAGACGGCGTGATGCTGGCCGTGGATTTCGCGAAATGGATGCAGTTCCTTCGGTCTGGATCCTCCAAACAAACGGTTCCCTCCGCGCACGCGGACCCTGTCGTGCCCGACCTGCTCGAGCTCGACCTGGGTGATGTCGAGGGTGACGTCAGGGGTCAGATAGGCGGCCGGATCGTGGATCTCGTAGAGCAGTTGCTCCTTGACGGTGCGCAGGTCGACAAGGCCTCCCGTACCTCGCGCCTTGGTGATGACAAGGCTGCCCTCGGCCTCTACTTCGGCGATGGGAAAACCGATATTGGCGACGTCGGGAACGTCCTTGAAGCCGGGATCATTCGCACCCATCTTGCGTAGCCTATTTGTTGTGCTTCAAACGCGCACGCTAGCAAATTACGGGTCAAGGAGGTAAGCGGCGGCCGTCCGCTGCAACCAGTTGTGAAATGGCTTGGGGATATTGAGTGGATCGCGACGGCTTGGCGACATTAATCCACCCTCAGACTGACAGGATTCGAAGCAGCTGCTGGTGAAACCCGCCGAGAAGCCGTTCGACTCCAGGCTTCCTCTCAGGCATCAACGCGTGGCGCAGACCGCTGTCGACCGGCTTGTCTGATGCCTGCCCAGTCGGTGTCGTCACCCGTCGCGTCGCCGAGCTACGCGGCCGATAGAGCCGCATCATGTAGTTCCAGCCAGCCACCATCGGCAGGCAATCGGCAGCCTTGGCAGCGCATCCTCCTGACGAACACCTAGTCTAGGTCAACCCTGAGGTGCCGCGCCGCGCCGCTCGAGCGCGGTCTTGCGGATGATTTCCGCGATCTCCGGGCTGCTGCCGCACAGCATCTGGAAATCCGCCGAGTGTAGCGACAGGAGTGAGACCACCGTTGTGGCGCTGACGGTCGCCGAGCGCGGTTCGCCGGTGATCAGCGCCATCTCGCCGAAGAAGGCGCCAGGGCCAAGCTCCACCAGGTTCGGCGTCGCGACGCTGACGCGCCCCTCCACGACGAAGAACATCTGATCACCGGTCTCACCCTTGCGGCAGATCACAGCGCCCGCCGGCACGACGCGAGGTCGTAACGCGCGCACGATGTCGACTAGTGCGGCCGGGCCGAGCTTCTGAAACAACGGCACGGCGGCGACCAATTGCCAATTACGGACGAAATCCTCGCGACGGACTTCTTGATAAAAGCCGGTGGCAAGAATGCCAGCCCAGAGCGCGAAGATGCCGATGCCACTCATCATGACCACCCCGGCAAGGACGCGGCCGGCGAAGCTTTCCGGAATAGCGTCGCCATAGCCGGTAGTGGACAGCGTGACCACCGCCCACCACATTGCCTGGGGGATGCTGCCGAACTTTTCCGGTTGGCCGTCGCGCTCGATGACATAGGCCGCGAGCGAAACACCGAACAGAACGATGCTAAGGACCGTGGTGACGCCGATCAGGTTGCGCGCTTCGTTGGTCAGGATCCTGCCCAGCAGCGGGAAGAAAGTCGAGTCGCGCAGCGGTTTCAGCAGCCAGACAGCACAGTAGAGGCTCCGGTCGGGCGTTCCGACGAGCAGAAATGCGGCGAGTGGAACCAAAACCGCGAGCACATCAATGGCGATTGCTGGCGTCCTGACCCGAACGTCTCCCGCCCGGCGCTTGAGCAGCGTCTCGGCCAATTGCAACAGATAGACGCCCCAAATGACCGCGAGAACGGTAGCCAGAGCCAGTCTGCTTCGTCCGGACATGTCCGGTGTCGTGAGCGTAGCCATCGCCACAAGCCCGGTCGCAGCCAGCAGCGCGTTGAGCGACGCGTTAGTTCTCAAGAAAGGCAGTACCGACATTCTATACCCACGAGCGGCTACTACCCTCCAGAATAGGATGCCTTCAAAGCAAGCGCAAAGGTGCTTACTTTCGCCGCGATGTGCACCACCAACGGTGAACTCAGAAGTGGGGAAAGTGAACAGACAGGCCACAACCGAGAAGGCCCCCAAGGCAGCGGCGAACCGAATACTGCTGCGGTCGCCATCGCCACTCACGAGGCGGAGGCCTGACTCATATGGCAGTGCCAACGACGGTTCCGATCCCAGCTGTTAGTGTCATTGCCAGCGCGCTCCACCACGTGACGCGAACCGTGGCCCTCAGCACATTGGCGGCGCCGGCCCTTCGCGCCGATCGCACCCAGCACAGCAAGGAACAAGAGCGAGGCAGCGGAAACGATTATTGCAAGCCAGGTGGCCGGTGAAAGGAGGATCATCGCCAACGGCAGGGCCGCGCCAACCGAAAATAATGGGTGGGAGCAGCAGGCCCAGCCTTGATCTGGATCATTAAAGATAGCGTTGCAGAGTGGGCAGGCGCCTGCCAATCCGAGCCGGTCAGGGTTGATCATCTGGCGTGTAGCGGTCACGGTCCTTGCACGCTCGCGACATAGGCTATGATTGCCTCGATCTGATCGGGGCTGGCGACCCACTCATGCATATCCGGATTCCCGGTTGAAATTCCTTGGGCGAGCGCCTCCTCGAGATCGGTGGGCGGATAACGCCGCGAGAGTTTGCGAAATTCAGGCGCATCGGGATGGCTGCTCTTGTCAGTTCGGCCGATCGCATGCCAGCGCGCAATTGACTTCGACCAGTGCCTTGCCGTGCGATATCTGATCTGCGCTCGCCAGCACAGTGGACAGGCCAAGCGCCGCATGCAGAGCTGTCGCGCGGGAAAGGCAAGTCAGCACCTTCATCGGGAATGCCTTTGCCCCAGCTGCCTTTGGCCATGATCCCATCGAGGCCGGTCAGGCCACCGTTCCTGCTGCCATGTTCTCGATCGTGGTCTCAGCTTGCTTGCCGAGCCGGGATCGCGCAACGCCTTCACCGACCAGATCAACGATGCCGACAATCTCATGGCCAGGTATGAGCGGCAGTTTTGGGCGAGGCAGGTCACCGTCAACGACACGAAGATCGGTCCGGCAAACCGCGCATGCCTCAACCTTCAACCTGATTTCGCCAGCAGCTGGCATGGGATCTGGCCTGTCGATCAGTTTCAAAAGCAGTGCCCCTCACCTGGAAGCTTTGGGCATGCCAGAAGGCCTTAAGCAACACCGCCTTCTCACGGCAACCTTTCAGATGCTCGGAATATTTGAGGTCCCATAATCATATACCGGGAAGACACATTCTTTTTGACCGGCATCAAAGCGGCGGCCTCCGTTCTCGGTTCATTGCCTCCCATCAAAGCTTTGAAAAGGGAGAGCATCATGACCACCGCTGGAATCAACATCCCTGTCCCAAAGGTGACGGCCGCAGCAGCAACGAAGCTTCGGCTGGGTTCCCTCACCGCACTGGTGATCGGCTCGATGGTCGGCTCCGGTGTGTTCAGCCTGCCGCAGAATATGGCGGCAGGTGCCGGTCCTCTTGCCATCCTGATCGGCTGGGCCATCACTGCCGTCGGTATGCTGGCGCTCGTCTTCGTCTACCAGTCGCTTGCAACCCGCAAACCGGAGCTCGAGGCAGGCCCCTATGCTTACGCCAAGGCCGGCTTCGGTCCCTTCATCGGCTTCAACAGCGCCTGGGGCTACTGGATCAGCGCTTGGGTCGGCAACGTCTCCTACGCGGTGATCGTCTTCAGCGCGCTTTCCTATTTCTTTCCGGCTTTCGGCGACGGAAACACCTGGCAGGCGGTGCTGGGCGCATCCATCCTGCTGTGGCTGATCCACGCGCTGATCCTCGCCGGCATCCGGCAGGCCGCCGTGATAAACCTGGTCGTAACCGTGGCAAAGATCGCCCCGATCGTCCTTTTCGTCGGGGTCGTCGCGGTTGCGTTCAAGCTGGATGTCTGGTCGCTCGATTTCACCGGCTTTGGCAACGCCGGCCACGGCTCAATCACTGCACAGGTGAAAAGCACGATGCTGGTCACACTGTGGGTTTTCATCGGCATTGAGGGCGCCAGCGTGTTTTCCGGCCGCGCCGAGCGCCGCAAGGACATCGCCCTTGCAACCGTTCTCGGCTTTTTCACCTGCCTCGCCCTCTACGCGTTGGTCTCGCTGCTGTCGCTCGGTATTCTCAGCCAGCCTGAACTTACCGCGCTGAAGAACCCCTCCATGGCTGGCGTGCTTGAGGCGGTTGTCGGCCCCTGGGGTGCGATCCTCATCAACATCGCGCTTGTCGTGTCGGTGGTCGGCGCCTTCCTCAGCTGGACGCTGCTTGCGGCCGAAATACCGCATCTCGCCGCCAAGGACGGCACGATGCCGAATTTTTTCGGCAAAGAGAGCGAGCGCGGCGTGCCATCGACCTCGCTTTTGATCACCAATTTGCTCGTCCAGGCATTCCTGGTGATCGCGCTGTTCGCGCAAAGCACCTACCAGGCGCTGTTCTACATCGCGTCGGCGGCGATCCTGGTGCCTTACATCTTCTCCGGAGCCTACGCGGCCAAGTTGGCGCTGACCGGAGAAAGTTACGGGAGCGGCGAACAACGCGCCGGCCCGCTTTTTGCCGGGCTGCTGGCGACCGCCTACGGGCTATGGCTCGTCTACGCGGCCGGTCCGGCGTATCTGTTCATGTGCGCGATACTCTATGCGCCCGGCATCCTGTTCTACATCCGGGCCCGACGCGAAGCCAATCAACGCGTGTTCCATCCTGTCGAAGCGCTGATCGCCGCGGCAATTGTCGCCGCGGGCATCGCCGCCGCCTACCTCATGTGGAACGGGAGCATCAGCCCGCTATGAACGCTCCTATCACCACAACTCGGCTCGGCGCATTTTCCGAAATCGGCCGGCTCCGCGAGGTGCTGGTGCACCGCCCGGACCTCAGCCTGCAAAGGCTGACGCCCGACAATTGCAAGGCATTGCTGTTCGACGATGTCCTCTGGGTCAAGAAAGCACGTCAGGAGCATGATGTCTTCGTCGATGCGTTGCGTGAGCGCGGCGTGGTGGTGCATTCGTTCGGGAACTTGCTGGCCGAAACCATGAGCCTGACCAAAGCCCGCGACTGGCTTCTCGATCGGCGGATCCACTCCGGCGTCGTCGGGCTCGACATGGTCGACGAAATGCGGGGGTGGCTCAACGAGATGCCGTCGGAGCAACTGGCAACCTGTCTCATCGGCGGCATCGCCCGGGCGGAGCTTCCGTTCGAGCCAAGGGGACTGACCGGACGAACGCTGGCGCCGCAGGATTTCGTTCTTCCGCCGCTGCCGAACCAGCTTTTCACTCGCGACAGCTCCTGCTGGATCTACGGCTCGATCTCGGTCAATGCCATGTACTGGCCGGCCAGGCGCCCGGAAGCGGCCAATGTCGAAGCCGTCTACCGCTTCCACCCTCGCTTTCGCGACAGCGGCATCTCCTTCGTGTCACCGGATCCCGGAACGGGCATCAGCCTGGAAGGCGGAGATGTCATGCCGATCGGCGATGGAACGGTCCTCGTCGGCATGGGAGAACGCACCACGCCGCAAGCGGTCGGCGGCCTCGCGCGCAGCCTGTTCGCGGCCGGCGAAGCGACGCGGGTGATCGCGGCGCTGATGCCGCGGGACCGCAGCTTCATGCATCTGGACACTGTTTTCACCTTCTGCGACCGCGACCTGGTCACCATGTACCCGCCGGTGGTCGAGCGGCTGCGCGCCTTCTCGCTAAGGCCGGGCGACGGAGCGGCGGCCGTCGAGGTCACGGAAGAGAACAAGCCGTTCACGGCGGTTGTCGCCGAGGCTCTCGGAGTGAAATCGCTGCGGATCATCGCCACCGGCGGCGACCGCTACGAGGCCGAACGCGAGCAATGGGACGACGGCAACAATGTCGTGGCCGTCGAGCCCGGCGTGGTCATCGGCTACGACCGCAACGTCTACACCAACACACTTCTGCGCCGCGCCGGTATTGAAGTGATCACGGTCGGAGGCGCCGAGCTGAGCCGCGGTCGCGGCGGCGGGCACTGCATGACCTGCCCCATCGCCCGCGATCCGATTTGACCCGAAAGGAAAGTCCGATGTCGATCAACCTTCACGGCCGCTCTGTGCTGACCCTGGACGATCTCACGGCTGGCGAGATCCGGTTTCTTCTGAAGCTCGCCGCCGATCTCAAGGCCGCTAAGCTCGCCGGGCACGAAGTGCCGCGTCTCACCCGCAAGAACATCGCGCTGATCTTTGAGAAGGATTCGACCCGCACCCGGACCGGGTTCGAAGTGGCGGCTTATGATCAGGGCGCCCATGTCACCTATTTCGGACCCAGCGGCAGCCACATCGGCCATAAGGAATCCATGAAGGATACCGCACGCGTACTCGGCCGGATGTACGACGCGATCGAATATCGCGGCTTTGGCCAGCATCAGGCCGAATTGCTTGCCGCGCATGCCGGCGTGCCAGTCTATAACGGTCTCACCGACGAGGCGCATCCGACGCAGATCCTCGCCGATTTGATGACCATGCGCGAGTTCACGCACAAGCATCTTTCGGACGTGACGGTGACCTTCGTCGGCGAGGGCCGCGACAATGTCGCGCTATCGCTGGCGCTCGGAGCGGCCAAGGTCGGCATCAACATGCGCATCGCCTCGCCGAGGGAGCTTTGGCCGGATGAGGAGTTCTGTGCCCACGTGAGGGAACTGGCGGGACACAGCGGCGGCCTCTTTAGGTTGGACGAGGACGTGACGGGCTCCGTCCAGAACGCCGATTTCGTCTACACCGACGTGTGGATGTCGATGGGCGAGGACAAATCCGGCTGGGCCGAGCGCATCCGTCTTTTGACCTTACCGGGTGACCAGCGAGGTTATGGCTGCAGCCGGTAACCCGCACGTCAAATTCATGCATTGCCTGCCGGCGTTCCACGACACCGATACCGAGATCGGCGCGCTTATTGCGCGGGAATACGGGATCGACTGCATGGAGGTGACGGACGAGTTGTTCGAATCGGATGCCTCGATTGTTCTCGACCAGGCGGAAAATCGCATGCACACGATCAAGGCCCTGCTCGTCGCCACGATCGGCAACTGAGATGCTTGTCGTCGTTGCGCTCGGCGGAAACGCACTGCTGCGGCGCGGTGAACCGATGACGGCGGAAAACCAGCGCGCCAACATCGCGCGCGCCGCTTCGGTGCTTGCCGAACTTGTCGGCGAAGGACACTCAGTCGTGATCACGCACGGCAACGGTCCGCAGGTCGGGCTTCTGGCCCTGCAGGCGGCAGCCACTTCGGACGGCAGTGCGTTTCCTCTCGACGTGCTCGGCGCCGAGAGCGCCGGCATGATCGGCTATGTGATCGAGCAAGAACTCAGCAACCTTCTCGACGAGAGGCTGTTCGCGACGTTGCTGACCCAGGTGAAAGTGGACCCGCACGACCCGGCCTTCGCTCATCCGACGAAGCCGATAGGCCCAGTCTATAACGAGGCAGCCGCGCGGCGGCTTGCCACGGAACGCGGCTGGCAGATCGCGCCCGATGGCGACAAATGGCGTCGCGTTGTCCCCTCGCCCAGGCCGCTGGAGATTCTGGAAACATCCGTGATTTCGTTTCTTGTCGAACGCGGCGTCATCGTCATTTGCGCGGGCGGGGGCGGCGTTCCGGTGGTGGCGAGCAATGACGGCAGTCTTTGCGGCGTGGAGGCCGTCATCGACAAAGATCTGTCGAGTTCGCTCCTCGCCCACCAATTGAAGGCCGACATGCTGCTGATGCTGACCGATGTCGATGCCGTCTATGTCGATTATGGTACCGCTACTGCCCGTGCGCTCCGCAGGGTTACCCCGACAGAAATATCGGGGCGAGATTTTCCGGCCGGGTCCATGGGACCGAAGGTCGGCGCCGCGATTGAATTCGTCGAAGCAACGGGCAAGCCTGCGGCGATCGGCAAGCTTGATGAGGCCGTCGAAATTGTCAGAGGCGAACACGGCACATGGTTTGAAACGGGCGCTCTGGTTTCATCCATCGAGCCTCGGTACGGCCGAGCAGCTCCCGCGACCAGCGCGGGAACGTGCCTGCCCGCTATTGGCTCCAAGTACCTTCCCGGAGGGACATAACCGAATTTCGGGACCTCAAAACCTGCGCTAGTCTAATCGCTCGCTGCGGGGTGCTCGCCGCTGACGCATGAGAATCTTTCGGGTAGTGGGGCCGACACTGCGCGCCTGGATCAACTGAAGCGCATCACACCCCCTTTGACGCAGATCAACGCCCACTCGCCACACACGGGCAAAGGTAGAATTGAGGCGCGGCCACGCGTTATCTCTATCAGGAATTGATGAATGCCCAACATCGAGACCATTGGCGCTGGCAGCGCCGGGCTGCTTCCCCCGAACGCCCCCTCGGTGGGCCGAATGCTTGTGCCGAGCCCAACTGATCGCAGTCTGGCCGGGCCTGCCCCCGCCCAGACCGTCAGAGCGCGCACCCGGCTTTGGCTCGGCTTGGCCCTGGTTGTGGTTGCCGGCGCAGCCGCGACAGCGGGATATTGGTGGCAGCATGCCGAGCCCGGACTGCCCGCGGGGATTACCTTCGGCAACGGCAGGGTCGAGGCCGATGAGATCGACGTCGCGACCAAGTTCGGCGGCCGCATCGCTGCGCTCCTCGTTGACGAGGGCGACACCGTTCGGGCGGGCCAAGTGGTCGCACGAATGGACACGCAGGATCTTGAGATGTCGCTCCACAAAGCCGAGGCGCAGGTGCTCGGGGCAAGCCGGATGCTCGACGAAGCGCAGGCCGATCTCGAGCAGCAGAAGGCGCAGGCGAAGCTCGCGGAGCAGCAGCTCACCCGCACGATCGTCCTCGTCGACAGGGGTTATGCAACGGCCGAGGTTCTCGACCAACGCCACCAGCAGATGAGCGTCGCCAGTGCCGCACTCGCGGCAGCCACCGCGCGTGTGGGGCAAGCCGAACAGACGGTGGCGGCCGCCAATCACGATACCGATCTCTATCGGATCAACATCGCCGACAATTCCCTTGTCGCCCCGCGCGACGGCCGTGTCCAGTATCGCCTCGCCAATATCGGCGAAGTCCTGGGGGCCGGTGGCAAGGTCCTCACCGTTCTCGACATCGGTTATATCTATATGGACATTTTCCTGCCCACAGCGGAGGCTGGTCGCGCGACCGTGGGCAGCGATGCGCGCATCGTGCTCGACGCCGCCCCCAAAGCGCCAATCCCTGCCAAGGTGGTCTTCGTCTCCGGAGAGGCGCAGTTCACGCCAAAGGCCGTGGAGACCAAGGCGGAGCGCGACAAGTTGATGTTCCGTGTCCGCGTACGCGTCAACCCGGAATATCTTAGCGCTCATGCGGCGGAGATAAGCTCGGGTCTGCCCGGGCTCACCTATGTCCGACTCAACGGCGACGCTGAGTGGCCGGCTTCTCTTGCGCTGGGACGGACAGATGAGCCATCCCGCTAGCCCGGTCATAGCCGTCGACGGACTCTCGCACCGCTACGGTCGCACACTTGCGCTCGACGGCATAACGCTCGCGATCCCGGCTGGTGTGCTCGTCGGACTAATCGGCCCGGACGGCGTCGGCAAGTCGACGCTGCTCGGCCTCATCGCCGGGGCCAAGCGCAGCCAGACGGGCCGCGTGGCGGTACTCGGTGGCGATATGGTCGATTCTCGCCATCGTTCGGCCGTGTGCCCACGCATCGCCTACATGCCACAGGGGCTCGGCAAGAACCTCTATCCCGATCTGAGCGTCAGGGAAAACATTGACTTCTTCGGGCGCCTGTTCGGCGAGCCGGCGCGCGAGCGGGCCTGGCGCATCGATACGTTGCTCGAAGCGACCGGCCTCGATTCCTTCTCTAACCGAGCCGCCAAGAACCTCTCCGGCGGGATGCGGCAAAAGCTCGGCCTATGTTGTGCGCTGGTCCACGACCCTGACCTCCTCATTCTCGACGAACCGACTACGGGCGTCGACCCACTATCGCGCCGTCAATTCTGGGAGCTGATCAAGCACATACGCGCGGGGCGGCCCGGCATGAGCGTGGTGGTAGCCACCGCCTATATGGAGGAGGCCGAGCGCTTCGATGATCTCATCGCCATGAATGCTGGCCGTATCCTCGCAACTGGGACGCCAGCCGAGCTGAAGCGGCTGACGGGGCAGGCAAGCGTTGAGGAAAGCTTCATCGCGCTGTTGCCGGAGGCTGTTCGCGCCGGGCGCCGCGCTCTCGTCGTACCGCCGCGGCCGCCGGGCGAGCACGAGATGGCCATCGTCGCCAATGGCCTCACCCGGCGCTTCGGCGAATTCGTGGCGGTGGACCGCGTCAGCTTCGCCATCGAGCGCGGCGAGATCTTCGGCTTTCTCGGTTCGAACGGCTGCGGCAAGACCACGACTATGAAGATGCTGACCGGTCTGCTGCCGGCGTCCGAAGGAACGGCAAGGCTGTTCGGGCAGCCGATCGTTGGCACCGATGTGCGGCTGCGGCGGCGCGTCGGTTACATGTCGCAGTCGTTCTCGCTTTATACCGAGCTGACGGTTCGGCAGAATCTCAACCTGCACGCGCGTCTCTTCCACATTGCCGGCGACAGGGGGAAATCCCGCATCGCCGCACTTGTCGAGCGGTTCGGCTTCGGCCCTTACCTGGACCAGCGGGCGGCGCAGCTGCCGCTCGGCATCCGCCAGCGACTCTCGCTTGCCGTCGCCGTGGTGCACGAGCCGGAGCTCCTGATCCTCGATGAGCCGACCTCGGGGGTCGATCCGCTGGCCCGCGACAGCTTCTGGGAGCTCCTCGTCGAGCTTTCGCGGCAGCAAGGCATCACCATCTTCGTCTCGACCCACTTCATGAACGAGGCGGCACGCTGCGACCGGATCGCGCTCATGCATGGCGGCAAGGTGCTCGCCACCGGCACGCCCAATGAACTGGTCGAAGCCAGTGGCGCAGCCGATCTCGAGGAAGCATTTGTTGACTATCTCCAGGCCGCAGGCAGCGAGAACGCCAGCTCTGTCAGGCGCCTGCCGGAAGCCGGGACTACCGCCATCCCCTCGCCCCGGCCTACGCGGTCGCGCGGCTTCAGCCTGGAACGGCTTCTAGCCTATTCGCGGCGCGAAGCGCTGGAGCTTTGGCGCGATCCGGTGCGCCTCGGCTTCGCCATCCTTGGTACTGCATTCCTTATGATGGTCTTCGGGCTCGGTATCAACACTGACGTCAACCATTTGACCTTTGCTGCACTCGATCGAGACAACACGCCGGAGAGCCGGGCCTATCTACAGGAGTTTCGCGGATCGCCTTATTTTGTTGAACGCAAAGTGCTGACCAGCTACGAGGAGCTCGACGAGGAGCTGCGGAGCGGCACTTTCGCGCTGGCCATTGAGGTCCCGCCAGGCTTTGGCCGGGATATCCGCCGCGGCGCGGCGGCCGACATCGGTGCCTGGGTCGACGGGGCCATGCCCTTTCATGCCGAGACCGCCCGCGGATATCTTGCAGGCGTGCATCAACAGTATCTCGCCGATCGTGCGGCAGCGCTCGGCAACCGGCAAGCGCCGCAGGCCGTCGAGACCCGATTCCTCTACAATCAGGACTTCAAGAGCGTCTTTGCCATGGTCCCCGGAACGATAGCGATGCTGCTCGCATTCATGCCGGCGATGTTGATGGCGGTCGGTGTCGTCAGGGAGAAGGAGCTGGGCTCAATCACCAATCTCTACGTCACGCCGGTCACACGGCTCGAATTCCTCCTGGGGAAGCAGCTTCCCTACGTCATCCTCTCCCTGGTCAGCTTTCTCATCCTGGTTGCGATGGCCGTCTTCCTGTTCGGCGTGGCGCTGAAAGGCAGCTTCTGGGTGCTCTTTCTCGGCGCATTTCTCTACGTGACGGCGATGACCGGCTACGGTCTGGTAATCTCGACATTTACGCGAACCCAGATCGCCGCGCTCTTCGCCGCGGGAATTATGACCTCACTTCCCGCGGTACAATTCTCCGGCATGCTGACGCCGGTCTCCTCGCTGGTGGGTTTCCCGGCCTTCATGGCCCACACGTTCCCGGCGATGTATTTCCTGCGGATCTCGGTCGGCACTTTCACCAAGGCGCTCGGCTTCCAGGAGCTCGCCGGAAGCCTGCTGGCCCTTACCGTCTTCATTCCTCTTCTAGCCTTGATCAGCCTTGCCTTTCTCCGCCGGCAAGAACAATGATATGATGCAACATCTGGCGAACATCTTCTGGCTCGGTACCAAGGAGTTGCGGAGTTTCTCGCGCGACTTCGTGCTGTTCGGCTTCGTTGTCTACTCTTTCACGTTGGCGGTCTATGCGCAGGCCGAGAGCCCGGCGCAGGAGGTCCACAACTCAGCCGTCGCTATCGTCGACGAGGACCACTCGACACTGTCGCGTGCGATTGCCGCAGCTCTGCAGCCACCTTATTTCAGCCGTCCGACTGAAATCGCGGCCAGTCAGGTCGATCGGCTGATGGACACAGCCGGCAGCACGTTCGTCCTCGATATCCCGCCACATTTCGAGCGCGACACCAAGGCTGGGCGCCAGCCGACCATCCAAGCCAATGTCGACGCGACCGCTATGATGCAGGCCGGAATCGGCGCCGGCTATCTGGAGCAGATCATCGCTCGCGAAATCGCTCGCTTTGCCGCGCGTGCCGAACCGCCGCAGGCCCAGCCGGTGAATCTCGCCGTCCGCGTCGCCTTCAACCCCAACCTCAACACGCAACTCTTCAATGCCGTCATGGCAATTATCGGCAACGTCAACATGCTGGCCATCATACTTGCGGGCGCAGCGATCATCCGCGAGCGAGAGCATGGCACGATGGACCATCTGCTGATCATGCCCCTTACCCCGTTCGAGATCGCAGCTGCCAAGGTGTGGGCAAACGGGCTGGTGATCACCGTCGCGGTCGGTCTGTCACTGTGGCTGGTAATAGAGACGCTGCTGGGAATTCGGATCGTCGGCTCCGTTCCGCTCTTCATGGCGGGGGTCGTGCTTTATCTGTTCTTCGCCACCGCCATCGGCATCTTCTTGGGCACGGTCGCTCGCTCGATGCCTCAGCTCGGGCTCCTCTTCATCCTGATCGCCCTCCCGATGAACATCCTCTCCGGTGGCAATACACCGCTCGACAGCATGCCGACCTATCTACGAGCGGTGATGCAATTGTCACCCTCGACCCATTTCGTGAGCTTCGCCCAGGCGATCCTTTATCGAGGCGCCGGCATGGACGTTGTCTGGCCGCAATTTGCCACGGTCGGCCTGGTGGGTGGCGTTTTCTTCGTCCTCTCCGTCACGCGTTTCCGCAGGATCAGTGCCGCCGCAGTGATGTGAGGTCACCGCAAGTGCGATTTCGCGTCCACCGCCCTCTAGCCGCGGAGCGCGCGGGGGTATGTCCAGCCGATAGATGGGTAACACTTTGAACCGGAGACATGGTGTAGTGCACCCGTGAACTGAGACACAAGAACGGCAACAGTTCTCCGCAAGGACGCTCGACCGATCAGCTCTTTGTCAGTACTGATGGACCTACGCATGGTCAGATGACCAGAACCGGAGCAAAACCGCCGCCTGGTGTGCGGAAGTTCGTGGTTTGGCCCTGGTAAAGGCGGGCGGCGGCGAGCAACATCCGGCCATCGTAAGTGTAAAGCCGCACGTCCATCTTGCGTTGCGCGGGTGCGCCGTCGATTTCGATCATGCGCTGCCCGGGTGCGGCGAATGACTGGGCCACGTAACCACCGCGCGCGATCTCGGCCCAGACGCCCTTTGTCACCTTGTCGCCGCGGTAGACCGCCTTGCTGCCGTGGCCCGAGAGCGGCTTGAAGAACATGTCCTTGCGGGATTGCCAGGCGGCATCCGAATTGTCGGGGGTAATCAGCATGGTTCGCGGGATGC
This sequence comes from Mesorhizobium sp. WSM4836, assembly GCF_055811815.1. Classification (NCBI taxonomy): domain Bacteria; kingdom Pseudomonadati; phylum Pseudomonadota; class Alphaproteobacteria; order Hyphomicrobiales; family Phyllobacteriaceae; genus Mesorhizobium; species Mesorhizobium sp. WSM4836. The sequence goes on along the minus strand of NZ_JBVVQF010000008.1, from coordinate 25,185 downwards.
CTGTCAGCCGCAAGCGCAGCTCCGGGGAAAGGCCAAATGCTTCGAGCGCCGCCCGATCGGACAGCAATGTCAGATTTCGCTTGCTTGCAAGGAGCGCATGGTTGTGCGGATTGGGCGTGACCACCACGGCGCCATCCCGATAAGCCGCCCCGAGTGCGGCGTGCTCCGGCCCGTCAAACGTGAAATCGACGAGGCGATTGTAAACCAGATCGATCTCGTCGCCGTCCAGCCGAAGCCTGCCGCCCTCGTATTCCAGCTTGCCCGCGTCACCGATCACCGCTTCGAAACCGTGTCTTAGCAACAGCTGCCTGGCAAGCACGAATTCAGGATAGAGGTACTGCTCCTCGGGCAGATCGTCGACGATCGTGATCCTTCGCGGCGAACCGGCTCCCCGCTGGCGGCGCCATTCGTCCGTAAACATCGCAATAATGCTGGCTTCGAAGTGACCGTCCCTGGCACCGATCAGCGCCCGGTCGACTTCAGAGCAGCAAGCCTTCTGTGCCTCGGCGAGCAGCGCATTGAGGAAAGCGCCGCCGGCGTTGGTGTTTATCTCGATCAGCTTGGGACCATCATCCTCGAGGTGGAAATCGTAGCCCATCATGACGCCGACGGGTCCGAAATCCCGTTGCGCGATGTCGGGAGCCCAGGAGAGGACCGCTTCGCGGTAAGCCGGCAAGTGCCGTCGCCTCGATAGCGCCGACGATTTTCTGCATCTCATCGATAGCGGGCGCGGAGATGAAGACCGGGACGTTGGAAAAAAGATGCGGTCGCGATGCCATAAAGGCTTCGCAGAAACCAGGCTTACCGGCTTCGTGGTCCAGCGCCGCCCAAAGTTTCGCCCGGTCGAGCGTGATGCAGAAGCATTTGCGGTTGAGCCGCTCCGATAGGGACGCGCTGGCCTCCGCCACCCCGGGGACTGTGAGCATGTCGCTATCTCCTCATTGCCGCCGGAATGATATCAATTTCGGATTAGCCACGCTCGTGGGCATTGATTTGCATCAAAGTAGCGGCATGCAGTTAGGCTACACTGAATCCATGAAACTCGCCTTGGCCCAGCTTCGCTTGCTGCTCGCCGTGATCCTCCTGATCGCGGGCGGTGCTGCCATTGCTGGTTTTGCCGAGCGGACTTCTGCAATAGGCGCCGGTGCCACCGCTGAAGTTGCCATGATGTCGACGAGCGCCTCGCACGGGGTGATGGATCACGTCGCGTCCACAGACCAGAACAACCATCGCTCGCCATGTGATGGTTGCCTGGATTGCGCGCACTCGACCTGCTGCGGCTGTTGTTTTGCGGGCATTTCCGCCAACGAATGCGGCATTCTTCGTCACGCGCCGGACGCCATCCGCTTCATGGCGGGCAAGGCGTTCCTGGCAACGGGCACCGACCCCGAGGCCCTCCTGCAACCTCCCCGGATCTTCGCCTGATATCGCGTCGTCGCGGCCGTTGGGCCTGTTGAAACCAGCAGCGCCCCGTCAAGCCCATAAACGCGCGAACGATCCGCGAGACCATAGCCATTAGCGGCGATCTGGCTGCATTGCGCATGCTTCCAAAGTTCGCCTGTCGGTTGCACACCAGCGACAAAGGAAACAGTCATGAAAATCCACCTTGGATTGATCATGCTCGGAGTCCTTGCAACTCTGTCCGGCGCGGCATTTGCGCAGACGGATCCGCATCATCCGGCGACCCATGCATCAAAAACCAAGACAACGGCTCCTGGCGCGGAGGCGATGCCGGGCGGTTTGCCCGAGCAGTGCACGTCGATGATGTCGACGATGCAGAAGATGATGCCCATGATGGAGCAGATGGCTTCCATGATGCAGCAAATGATGCCAGGCGGCACAACGCAGGGCGGCGGCATGATGCAGGGCGGCGGCATGATGAACATGCCGATGGACACCGCCAACATGCCCGAGGCCTCCAGGTCTTACATGGATGCCATGAAGCGAATGGACGGGCCGATGATGCAGGGCATCCAGGCCGGCGATCCCGATGTCGCCTTCGTCAAGGCAATGATTCCGCACCATCAAGGTGCCATCGACATGGCTCGTGCGGTTCTGCAATTCGGCAAGGATGATCAGGTCAAGGACTGGGCCAATCAGATCATCACGGCTCAGCAGGCCGAAATCGCCGCCATGCAGGAATGGCTCAAGCAGCACGTGAAGTGACAGAAAGTCGCCGCCGCCGGAGGCCGGTAAAGCAAGTCGAGGTTCAGCCCATGAAAGCAGCAGTCAATCCATGGACGACGTCATCCGCAACTCTTGTCCTGGCGGGAATAATCATCGCCGGCATCGGGTTGTATTTCATCGTTCTCAGGGCGCCACTGCTGCCCGAGGATGTCCGCTATATGCGGCTCTCGGCCGGCGAACTGGAAGCCATTGGTCCGCGTCTGACGATGTGGCTCACGCGGGTTTTCCGGGTGCTCGGCGGCTACGCCCTCGCCACCGGCGTTCTCCTGATTGCGCTGGCGATCACCGCGTTCCGCGCGCGCCATCCGGTCGCGTTGATCGGTGCTCTGATAGGAGGAGCGTCGTCCATCGGCCTTATGTCGGTGGTCAACTTCACGATTGGCTCCGACTTCAGGTGGCCACTGTTCGCCTGCGCGCTGGTCTGGGCCGTGAGCCTCGTCGCGTATGGGCTGGAAAGCTCGCGCAATAACAATCGCTGACAAATAAGGAACCCATCCCATGGATACCAACAACGTGCATCGCATGTCGGGTCCGTCGACCGGGTCCGAACCAGAACCGGCGGCCGAGGCGGGCGGATTTTGGGCTTCGAAGACCGGACTAGTCACGATCACTTTCCTGGTGATCGCTGCATTTTTCCTCCTTACTGAGCACCGGGCGCATGCGCTGGGCATCCTGCCCTTTCTGCTGCTGCTCGCCTGTCCTCTGCTTCACGTATTCCACCGTGGGCATGGCGGCCACGGCGGCCATGCCAGGCACAAGGAAACCGAGCAGGACGCACAAGACAGCACCATCCACCATAAAGGAGCATGACGATGGTCGAGCAATCTCCCGCCTATGGCCTCTGGGGCCTGGCTATCATCAATTCGGCGGTCTTCATCCTGTTTGCATTCAGCTTCTTCAAGCCGCGAACCAGCCGCGACTGGCGCTCCTTCGGTGCGTTCAGCGCCTTCCTGGTGGCGCTGTTTGCCGAGATGTACGGGTTCCCCCTGACGATCTACCTGTTCTCGGGGTGGCTGCAGTCACGATACCCCCGCATCGAATGGTTCTCGCATGATGCCGGTCACCTCCCGGAGATGATGTTCGGCTGGCGTCTCAATCCGCATTTCGGCCCGTTTCACATTCTCAGCTTCTTCCTGATCGGTGGCGGATTCGTGCTGATCTCGACCGCGTGGCGGGTGCTTTACCAAGCGCAGCATCACAATCGCCTCGCAACCGGCGGCCCATATGCCGCTGTACGGCATCCGCAATATGTCGGCTTCGTTCTCGTCATGGCAGGGTTCCTCGTGCAGTGGCCGACGCTGCTGACGCTGGCGATGTTTCCTATACTGGTCGGCATGTATGTGCGGCTTTCCTTCATTGAAGAGCGTGAGGCCAGAAAGGAATTCGGCGACGCATACGACCGTTACGCAGGCCGTGTCCCCGCTTTTTTTCCGCATCTGGCCAGACTGTTCGGTTCCGCCGGCGAGCACCGTGCGCCCTGATCGCCCCGACTCATCGCCGGCGCGTTTGAACCTGATCTTGTGCTGAACGAAACAACGAAACTCCCAATTGAACCGAGGAAACCATTATGAAACGTCGAGATGTCCTGAAGGGCGCGGTGGCAGGCGCCGCAGCTTTTGCAATGCCATCGAGCCTGCTCGCGGCGCCCTCCGCTACTCAGTCGGGCGGCCAGCCACTCGGCATCTCGCGCCGCACGATCGAGGTGAACGGCAAAGCTGCAACCGTGTTCGGCCTGCGAAGGGCCGACGGCGCGCCCGGCCTGCGCTTGCGGACGAGCGAAGCCTTCAATGTCACGGTTCGAAACGAGACTGCCGAGCCGACGATCATACATTGGCATGGGTTGACGCCGCCTTGGCCGAGCGACGGCGTTGCCGACGCGCCACTGCCACTCATCGGCGCGCGAGCCGATCGCAGTTTCGATTTCCCGGTCGGCGAGCCCGGCACCTTCTGGATGCATGCCCATACCTTGCAGGAGCAATCGCTGCTGGCTGCGCCGCTCATCGTCGCCGATCCTGCCGATGATGCAAAAGACGAGCAGGAGGTTGTCATCCTGCTCCACGACTTCTCGTTTTCGTCTCCGGAGGAGCTGCTGGCCGGGCTGCAGAATAAGAATACCGGCGGCTCCACACCGATGGACGGCATGAACATGTCAGGTGGGGCCGGCGACGCCATGGCTGGGATGAATCACGGCGGCGTGGCGATGGATATCAATGACATCGAGTATGACGCCTATCTGGCCAATGACCGCTCCCTGGACGACCCCGAGATCGTCCCGGTCGAGCGGGGCGGACGCGTGCGGGTGCGGATCATCAACGGCGCCACGGCGACGGCGTTCACGATCGACTTCGGCGAGCTTGAAGGCGAGCTGATCGCGGTCGACGGTCAGCCTGTCGAACCGGTCACGGGCCGGCGGTTTCCAATGACGATGGGCCAGCGCATCGACGTGCGCGTGAAGTTGCCGCGCGACCTCAGCTCCTCCTTTCCGATCCTGGCGCTGCGCGAGGGGAGCAAGGAACGAACTGGAATTGTCCTGCGTCCAGCGGGGGCAACCGTGGCCAAGCTCAAGAAGGCGGCTGATGTCGACGCTCCGATTTTGGACCTGACGCTTGAGGCACAACTTCGAGCAATCGCGCCGCTTGCCTCGCGCCCTGCGGACAAGACCTTCGGAATGGCACTGACCGGCGACATGGCTGCCTATCGCTGGGGATTCGAAACCAGCGCTCGCATCTTGGCGGACAACGGCGATCGCGTCGAGGTCACGCTGCGCAACGACACCATGATGGCCCACCCGATGCACCTTCACGGCCATCATTTCCAGGTGGTCGCGATTGATGGCCAGCGCTTCCAGGGCGCGGTTCGCGACACCGTGCTGGTGCCGCCGATGCGCTCGGTCACCATTGCCGTCGACGCAGCCAATCCCGGCAAATGGGCATTCCATTGTCACCACCTCTACCACATGGCGAGCGGCATGATGTCGACCTTTGCCTATCAAAGCTGAGACGCACCCGCGGCACGGAGAAGCAATGATGAAAAAGGTCAATCTGGAAGTGCGCGACCTTGTCGGCATGATGGATTTCGCGGCGGTCGAAAAGCGTCTCGCGGCGTTGCCGGGTGTTGCCGGTGTCGCCATGAATGCGGGCTCCACGACCGCAACCGTCGAATTCGATGAAGCGCTGACGAACCCGGAAACCCTTGCCCGCGAAATCCAGGCCTGCGGCTTCCATTGCCGCGGTGAGATCGTGCCCCGGCACCTGTGCATTCCCAACAGCATGACGATCCCGCCGGGGCATCCGCGCCCGGAGTCCGGTCACGCCGGGCACGATTACGCCCAACACGATCATGGGAGACACGACGATGGGGAGCACGCCGCCATGATCGAGCCGGCTCCTGCGATTCATGGGCCGATTGCCGCCAAGGCGCGGCACGACGCCATGGCCCAAGAGATGGGACACGGCGCCGGCGTGGACATGCAGGGCATGGTCAAGGATATACGTAACCGGTTCTTCATCAGCCTGGTCTTTGCCCTGCCGATTTTCGCCATGGAGCCGATGGGTCTGGGCGGACCTTGGCTGCGTCCGCCCTTCGGGCTGAGCGAAGACCTTGCGATGTTCTTCTTCGCTAGCGCCGCGATCCTCTATCCGGTCTGGCCTTTCCTGGTCGCCGCCTGGCGGGCCCTGCGTAACGGCGTTCTCAACATGGCCGTGCTGGTGGTGCTGAGCGTCGGCACCGGCTATCTATTCAGCGTCGGCGCGACCTTCTTCTTCGAAGGGCAGCAGTTCTACGAGGCCGCGAGCGTGTTGCTCGTGTTCATCCTGCTCGGGCACTGGCTGGAGATGCGCGCCCGTGCCGGGGCGTCGGCCGCGATCAGGGCCCTGCTCGACCTCGCCCCGCCCATGGCCACCGTCCTGCGCGATGGCAAGGAGGTCGAGGTTGCGACCGCCGACGTCGTGCTCGGCGACATCGTGGTCCTGCGCCCCGGCAACAAGCTTCCCGTCGACGGCGAGGTGGTCGAGGGTACGTCGACCATCGACGAATCGATGCTGACCGGCGAGTCGATGCCGGTGACCAAGAAGGTCGGCGACAAGGTCATCGGGGCGACCATCAACAAGAGTGGCACGCTGCGCTATCGCTCCACCAAGGTGGGCGCCGACACCGCCCTCGCCCAGATCGTGAAGCTGGTCCAGGAGGCCCAGAACTCGAAGGCACCGGCGCAGTTGCTCGCCGATCGTGCCTCGCAATGGCTGGTACTCGCGGCGATCCTCATCGGGCTTGCGACCTTCGCCGTCTGGTTCTGGTGGCTCGGCCAGCCTCTGCTGTTCGCGATGACCTTGACCATAACGGTCTTCGTCATCGCCTGTCCCGATGCGCTCGGCCTCGCCACCCCGATGGCCGTGATGGTCGGCACTGGCCTTGGCGCGGCAAACGGGATCCTGTTCAAGAATGCCGCCGCTCTCGAGGAAGCGACCAAGCTCGACGTGATCGTTTTCGACAAAACCGGCACGCTCACCATGGGTCAGCCCAAGGTTGTCGAGATCGTCTCCGCCGCCAACATTTCGCCCGACGAGGTTCTGCAAGTCGCGGCCGCCGTGGATCAGGGATCGGAGCATCCGCTGGCTGTCGCCATCGTCGAGCGGGCCGGAGACCTGAAACTCCCAAAGGTTTCGGGTTTCCTGAACATCGACGGCAAGGGCGCCAGTGCCGCCATCGATGGAGACCAGGTCTTCCTCGGCAACCGGCGCCTCATGGATGAGCAGAAGATCGATCTTCTGGCACTCGGCGAGAAGGCCGAGAGGCTCAAGGGTGAAGGTCGCACCGTCATCCATGTCGCACGGTCCGGCAAGCTGCTCGGGCTGATCGCAATCGCAGATACGCCGCGCCCGACGGCCATCGCAACGATTGCCAAATTGCACGACCAGGGCGTTCGCGTGGCCATGCTCACCGGTGACAACGCCGGCACCGCCAAGCGCATCGCGGACGTGCTCGGCATCGACATCGTCCTCGCAGACGTGCTGCCAGGGCAGAAGGCAGAAAAGATCAAGGAGTTGCAGGGGCAAGGCCTGAAGGTCGGCATGGTCGGCGATGGCGTCAACGATGCGCCAGCCCTGACGCAGGCCGACGTCGGATTTGCTATCGGCGCGGGCACCGACGTCGCCATTGAAAGCGCCGACATCGTGCTGATGAAGAGCGATCCCTACGATGTGGTCGGTGCGATGACGCTCTCGCGCGCCACGCTGTGCAAGATGCACCAGAACCTGTGGTGGGCGGTCGGATACAATCTCATCGCCTTCCCGATCGCGGCGGGCGTGTTCTACCCGTTCCTGCTGAGCCCCGAGCTTGCGGCGCTGGCAATGTCGGGCAGTTCGGCGCTTGTGGCCGTCAACGCCCTGCTGCTCAAGCGAACCAGGCTCGAAGGCATCCGTCCTGCCGCGTCGACCACCGCAGGCGCAGTTCATCAAGACCCTGCGGGCGCACAGGCATGAGGGTGTCGATGCAAGCTCGCCTGCCGACGCCGCGGTGGGCCTTGGGCGCACTTCTCGCCTCGGCCTTTGTCGTTGCGCTCGGCTACGGAATCGTCTTGCCGGTCCTGCCGATGATGGTCGAGCGGCTTGCCGGTTCCACAGACCCGACATTCAACGCGCGGCAGATTGGCTTCCTGACCGCTGCCTATGTCGCCGCGCCGGTCGGCGCCGCTTTCCTCTGGGGGAAGTGGTCGGATTTGATCGGGCGCAGACCCGTCCTTGTCGTCGGTCTGATCGGCTTTGCCATCACCCTGGCCGCTTCGGCGCTGGCGCCAAGTCTGCTCGTTCTTTATGTCGGTCGGATCTTGAATGGCGGCTTCGCGGCTGCCGTGGGGCCAACGGCTCTTGCGTTCATTGCCGACACCGAAGGCGAGGACGATCGCCGCACAAGAGCGTTTGGCCGGATGAGCATGGCGTCGATCGCAGGCTTCCTGCTCGGGCCCACGCTCGGCGGGCTCGTGGCGGAACTGAAGCTTGACCTGAGCATGGCGGCTGCCCTGTCGCAGGCGGTTCCCTTCTTTCTTGCGTCCGGCCTCGCTGTAGCGGCAGCGCTCGGCGTGTGGTTTGCGCTGCCTGGAAACCTGTTGCCCAGCCCCGGTGCCGAGGCGAGCAAGCACGGCTCGTCAATGTTCGTGCCCGGAGAGCTACGGCTGCTCGCCCTTGCCGCCGTGGCCGCGGCAGGGCTTGGTGCATTCGAGGTCGGGCTCACGCTGCGAAACGTCGAACTCGCAATGGGTCCCGCCGCCCTCGGCCTCATGTTCGCGACATGCAGCGTTGTGATGTTTGCGGTCCAGGGCCTTGTCTTTTCGCCGCTCGTCAAACCGGCGACGGCGAGGCTGCTTGTGGCTCCCGCCTTCCTGGTGATGGCGATTGGTCTGGCAGTTATGCCAACAATTGCCGGGCTCACGGAAATGCTGTTTGCAGTTTCCCTTGTTTCGGCTTCGGCCGGCGTAATCAGCCCGCTGCTCGCCTACTGGGTGTCGCGCATCAGCGCACGAAGCCAAGGTGTGGAACTCGGCATCCAGTCGGCTGCGGTCAGCCTCGGGCTGTCAGTGGGCTCCGCAGCCGCCGGCCTGCTGTTCGGTTCCCACCGTCTGGAAAGCGCCGCCTTCCTCGCCGCTGCCGCGGCCATGGGTCTCGCCGCAATCTCAAGCTTGAAGCTGCCGCTGCCATTTGCGCGCGCGCATTCGCGGCCGAGACCTGCCGACCAAGCGGACGCAGCAGTTTGATCCAAGTCATTGCGAGTGCAGCTGCCAAGGTGTGAAATAAGCTGTGAAAAAGAGGAGTTCGCATCGATGCGGATCCGCACACTTTCCAGTTTGGAATGCACGAAATTGCTGGCGGCCAATCGCGTCGGCCATCTGGCATGCGCGAAGGACGGACAGCCCTACGTCGTGTGTTTCAACTACGCCTACGCTGACACTCACCTCTATGCGTTTTCCTTGCTAGGCAAGAAGATCGAATGGATGAGAGCCAATCCCCTGGTCTGCGTCCAGGTAGAGGAACACGACCAAGGACGCGGATGGAGAAGCGTCATTGTCGACGGCCGCTTTGAAGAACTGAGTGATCGGACCGGCCATGAGTTTCAACGCGGTCATGCATGGTCAGTGTTGAGCAAGCACGCGGACTGGTGGGAGCCTGGTGCCCTCAAGCCGATCGGACCTCCCATGTCAGACAGCACTCCGCACGTCTTCTTTCGTATTCTCGTTGAAGACGTGTCGGGCCGTGAAGCAAGCGAATAGGCTGTTTCCATTGATCCATGCGCCGAACGGCACCCTGCAGTCGATTGCGCCGGCCCGATCGGTTTTGCCTTAATTGTTAGCGCCGTCATCGCGGCTTGCCCCGGCCAGCGCCGACCGGGGCCAGCGCCGAATTGTCCGGGAACGCTTCGCCAAAGGAAAGGTCGTGACTACGACGCTCCCCTGTTTCACGGCTTTGTTGATTCCTCCGCCGGCCAAGCCGATCAAGCAGTTGGCGTCGGGCTTGGTTCAAGCTCCCTCAACCAGCCGCCCTCGAACCCCGCCTGTTGCAGGCCGCTACGGATGTACCGGCACGAGCGCATCAGCCGCCACAAAAGGCCGCTGCGGTCGTTCTCGATCATCAGGACAATCGGGCCCTCGTTGAGGCCGAAGTGCCAAGGCGAAACCCACCATCCAAAGGCGCTGCCGGATGTCCCCGGATGCGTCGGGTTGAAGGCCGCCTTGAAGCCATAGGCATTTGCGGCCTTGAGCTTGGCCTGGTGGATGCAGAAACTGATCGCCGGCCGGACGATTTCAGGAGCAAACGGCAAGGATGCCGCGACAGCCCAAGGGGCGAGCGTGCCATCGTCGGGACCATAAGGGACACCGCGCCCGACATAGCCCTCGAACCGGCGTTCGATGCCGTTCAACTTGAGCGTGGAAGGACCAGGACCCTCGCTTGCGGTGATGCCCCAGCAGTGTTCGCCATAACCCTCGAATCCACGCGGATTGTCGACGGCATAACGCTGTTGGACGAAGGTGGCGCGTCGGCTGTTCTCGAAATAGTCGCTTCCCTTGCAGCGCATGAAGGCATCCTGCACGCCACGAAAGTCGATCCATACGTGCGAGAGCTGGTGGATGAACAGCGGTCCCGCATAGAGGTAATCATAACCGTAACAGCTCTCCCATCGGAAGGTCGAGGTCCACGCAGTGTAGCTGCTCGGAGGCAACGGGTGTGTCGGCGAACCTAGTCCCAGGACATAGAGCAAGAGCGCTTCGTCGTAGCCTTCCCAGCGATATTTCAGGAACCCGTGCTCAGGAGTCCAGCCATGGGTTACGGTGTCTCCCCCATCCTGTGCCCAGCGCCAGTCGGCCCGGTGGTAGAGCGCTTCGGCTAAGCCGCGGATCTCGGCTTCGGCCTCGGTGTCTTTCTCGAAATACTGCCCTGCAGCCAGCGCGCCTGCCAGCAGCAACGTGCTGTCGATCGTCGACAGCTCGCATTGCCAGGCCCGCCGGCCGGTCTGCATGTCCAGGAAGTGATAGTAAAAACCGCGATATCCGGTACCATCCGGTTCCGGCCCCTGTGGGCTATTCCAGAAGAAGCGCAGCGTCGCCAAAGTCCGCTCGGCCGCCACAATTCGCGTCATAAATCCGCGCTCGACACCCACTGTATAGCATGCCAGCGCAAGGCCGGTGGCCGCGATGCTTGCCGGCCAATTCGCCTCGGTCTTGTCCCGGATGAGACCGTTGGCGGGGTTCGCCTCATGGATGAAGTAATCGAATGTCTCCCGTTGCAGGGCCGCAAGATCGTCTTGCATGGCTGAGGTGTTCGCGACGCTGTTGGTCTTGGGAGAATGCGCTCGCATCGCTCTGCGTTCCCGTCCGCTGTTCACGGATGCGCCAGACACAGATGGTCGAACACCCCTTTGACGCCCCTGACGCCTTCGGCAACCACGCGGACAGCATCCCGTTCATTCTGCGATCTGACCACGCCCGAAAAATGCACCAGGCCATCAGTCACCGTAAGCGTTAATGCGTCTGCTTCGACCCCTGCGTCCTCTCGCAATCGTGCAAGAATGCTGCGCCGGATCGCATCGTCACCTGCCGCCGTAGCGTCGTCAGACCTGCTCGCAACGACGACGCGCAGAAGATCGGCGCGGCTGACGACGCCGACCAGACGCTGTCCTTTCATCACCGGAATGCGCTTTATGCCGTGCTCCTGCATCAGCGCAACAATTCGCGCTATCGGGGTTTCCTCGTCGGCCACGATGACATCCGAGGTCATCAGATCCGCCACTTTCCAGCTGTGGCCCTTCACATAGCCGCGCGCCTCACCTGCCGGAAAAGCTGAGGCACCGAGTTCCGACCTGCGCAGGAAATCACCTTCGCTCACAATTCCAGCCAGGCGTCCGTCGTCATCGACGACAGGCATGCCGCTGATGCTATGATCGAGCATGATCCGTGCGGCGTGTCTTATGCTGTGGTCAGGCGACACGGTAACAACCTTTGCAGTCATTACATCCTTTGCTCTCATCTGCCTTATCCTTAGCTCAGTAAACAGGCGTCCGAGCGCCAATTGGCGGCATTGTAGCGTAGCAGTCCACGACCTTCTTGAGGCAAATCAATACCGGGTCAGAACCAGCCGATTCTGGCGACTCGGATGCTCACTCCCTGGTTGTTGACCGGAGCTGGCACTCGGTCACGGCCTTTGGATCCCTGTTTTGATTTGTATCAATGTCGCGCTCACCTCGACGGGTGACTGTGGCAAGCGACGCGACAGATGCCTCAAATCCCCGACGGCCATGGCTGACACCGTCTTCACCGCAAAAGCGCTGACCAAAACCTACACCTCGGGTGAGACGCAAGTGCTTGCACTGCGTAAGCTGGACCTTGAGATTTCGGCGGGAGAGATGGTCGTTCTGCTCGGACCGTCGGGCAGCGGGAAGTCGACGCTGCTCAACATCATGGGCGGACTTGACCATGCCACGAGCGGCCAGTTGTTCTTCAGGGGCCAGGAACTGACCAATCTCGACGATCGGGGCCTGACGGCCTATCGGCGGCAGCATGTCGGGTTTGTGTTTCAGTTCTACAACCTGATCCCCAGTCTGACGGCTTACGAAAATGTCGCCTTGGTTACGGAGATTTCAGATCATCCGATGCGCCCGGAGGAGGCGCTCGCCCTGGTCGGACTTGAACCCAGGATGCACCATTTCCCGGCTCAGCTCTCCGGTGGCGAGCAGCAGCGTGTGGCCATTGCCCGCGCGATCGCCAAGCGCCCGGACGTGTTGCTCTGCGACGAGCCGACCGGCGCGCTGGATTCCAAGACAGGCATCCGGGTAATCGAGGCACTGCTTGGCATCAATGCCCAGCTTGGCACCACAACGCTCATCATCACGCACAATGCCAGCATCCAGGACGTCGCCGACCGCGTCCTGTTTTTCGCCGACGGGCAGATCTCGAGAACCCGTAAGAACGAGGTTCGCCGAACTGCCGCCGAGCTGATCTGGTGATCTGGATGCGCGTGCTCGATGTCAAGCTCCTTCGCGACTTCGGGCGGCTCTGGGCGCAGGCGCTTGCCATCGCCCTGGTCATAGCCGGAGGAGTGGCGACGCTTATCCTCGCCGTCGGTTCCTACCGTTCCCTCGACGAGACGCGCACCGCCTACTACGAACGCTACCGCTTCGCCGACGTCTTTGCTTCGGTGAGCCGCGCACCAAAAACGCTCGTCGACCGGATTGCCGAGATTCCCGGCGTCGCTTCGGTCGACGCGCGAATAGCCAGGCTCGTGCTGCTCGACATACCGGATTATCTGGAGCCGGCGACAGGTGAAGTCATCTCCCTGCCGGAGATCGGTGAGGCTTCGCTCAACCTGCTCTACATGCGTGTTGGTCGCATGCCAGAGCCTGGGCGAGCCGAAGAGGTCGTCGTCAACGAAGGCTTTGCCTTGTCCCACGGCTTTCAACCCGGGGCACGTTTCTCGGCCATATTGAATGGCCGGAAACGTGAATTGACGATTGTCGGGATCGCGCTGTCTCCGGAGTTCATCTATGCGGTCGGACCAGGCGACATCATGCCGGACGATCGCCGCTTCGGCCTCATCTGGATGTCTGAAAAAGCGCTTGCCAGCGCCTTCGACCTCGATGATGCGTTCTCATCAGTGTCGTTGAAGCTGCTGCGGGGTGCGTCCGAGAGTGAGGTCATGATGCGCCTCGATGCCCTGCTTGAGCGCTATGGCGGGCGAGCGGCCTACGGGCGCAAGGACCAGACTTCGCATGCCTGGCTGAACCACGAACTGGACATGCTCAACAACATGAGCCGGACGCTGCCGCCGATTTTCCTTTTGGTATCGGCATTCCTGGTCAATCTCACACTCACCCGGCTGGTTGCCCTGGAACGCGAGCAGATCGGGCTGATGAAGGCGCTGGGATACAACAACGCCAGCATCGTCTCGCACTACCTGAAATTCGTCATCCTCATCGTGATGGTCGGCATTGTGATCGGCAGCGCAGCAGGCACTTGGCTGGGGATGCGCATCACCAATCTGTTCGGCGACTTCTTCCATTTTCCGTTCCTCGTCTTTACCAAGAGCCTGGACCTCTACGTCATTGCCGCCGCGCTCAGTCTCGTTGCCGCAATCATCGGGGCGGTGCGCGCGCTTCGCGAGGTCATTCGATTGGCGCCTGCCGTCGCGATGCAGGCGCCGGCGCCTCCGCGCTATCGGCGACTGCTGCCGGCGAGCTTCTCTCTCGACAGACTCATCTCCCAGCCGACCACGATGATGTTGCGCAACATCACGCGCCATCCACTCAGGTCGTTGTTCACGACGCTTGGAATTGCGCTGGCGACAGCCATCCTGATCGTTTCGCTTTTCACCGGCGACGCGATGGAGGAGTTGATTGATGTAACGTACTTCCTCGCCGACCGTCAGGACGCCACTGTGAGTTTCGTGGAAAAACGTCCGCTCGACGTCGTCCTGCAGATCGCACGGCTTCCGGGCGTCCTTGTCGCCGAACCTCACCGCGAGGTGCCTGTCCGCATAAGGAACGGCAACGTTCAGCGCCGCATCATGATCAGCGGCAGGCTGCGTAACGCCGACCTCAACCGCATCATTGATGTCGACCTGCGGCCAGTCGGCCTGCCAGAAGGGGGCCTGGCGATTTCGAGCATGCTTGCGAGTATCCTGGGAGTGAGGGTTGGCGATCCCGTCGAGCTCGACTTGCTGGAAGGAACAAGGCGGACCGTTGTCGTGCCTGTGGCAGCCCTGGTGGAAGACTACTTCGGCATCCGCGGGATGATGGATTCAGACACGCTCGCGCGCCTGATGCGCGAAGCGCCGTCGGTAAACAGCATCAATGTCAGTCTCGACCAGAACAGTCGGGAGGCGTTCTATCCTGCGATTAAGGACATGCCGATTGTCGGTGGCCTGGCCTTGCAGCGAGTGTCGCTTGCGAATTTCCGCAAGCTGGTGGCCCTGCTGATCACGACCATGGCCAGCATTTACACCGGGCTGGCTTGCGTCATCGCTTTTGGCGTCGTCTACAACAGCGCCCGCATCTCGCTCTCCGAACGGGCGCGGGAGTTGGCCAGCTTGCGCGTCCTCGGCTTCACTAGGGGCGAAGTATTGCGCATCCTCCTGCTCGAACTTGCCCTGCTCACGCTGATCGCGCAGCCGCCCGGTTGGCTGATTGGCTATGGCCTTGCCTGGATCATGCAGAAGAACCTGGCAGGCGAACTGATGCGGGTACGTCTGATCGTCGAGCAATCCACCTATGTCTTCGCCAGCGCCATCGTGGTCGCCGCAGCAGTACTTTCCGCGCTCGTCGTTCGCCGAAGGCTCAACGAGCTGGACCTTGTCGCCGTTCTCAAGACGCGAGATTGAACGATGCGCGCAATATGGATGAAGCGAATTTTTGGGATCGCTGCTGTGACGGTGTTGGGGGCCGGCGCCCTCTGGTTCGCATGGCCGCGGCCCATTGCTGTGGACCTCGCGACGGTGGCGAAAGGTCCCATGGAGGTCACGATCGACGACGAGGCGAAAACGCGCGTGCGCCACGTCTATACAGTGTCTGCCCCCATCGCCGGCAAGGTCTTGCGGATCTCTCCGCCGCGTCACGTCGGGGATCAAGTTACAAAGGACGCAACGGTCATGGCGGTGATGCAGCCGACGCTGCCCGGCTTTCACGACGCACGCACCCATGAGGAGCTGCGGGCGGCACTGGCTGGGGCCGACGCGGCGGTGAACCTTGCGGCAGCCGAGATACGTCGGATCGAGGCCGCGCTTGCATTTTCGCGAAAGCAGCTTGGGCGGGCCGAGGCGCTGGCGCGCACAGAAGCGATCTCTTTAAAGGTTCTCGACGCAGCCAAATTCGACATCGATACTAATGAAGCAGCGCTCGCCGGTGCGAAAGCCCAACTCGAGGTCCGCCGAAACGAGCGTGACAGCGTTGCAGCGCGACTTGGCGAACAATCGGGTCCCGCTCCGGAGTTGGATCCCGCCTGCTGCATACAGTTGCGCGCCCCCGTAACCGGCAGCGTCCTTAAGATCATCCAGGAGAGCGAGGGCGTGGTCCAGGCTGGTGCTCCGCTGATCGAAATCGGTGACCCTCTCGATCTCGAAATCATCGCGGACCTGCTGTCGACCGACGCTGTCCGCATCAAACAAGGCGCGCCAGTCTGGATCGACAACTGGGGTGGACCGCCAGTCCAGGGCCGCGTCGTACGCGTCGATCCGGCGGGCTTCACCAAGATTTCAGCCCTTGGCATCGAGGAACAACGGGTCCGCACGACGATCGACCTAAACGACCCTCGGGCGAAATGGTCGGCACTAGGACATGATTACCGCGTCATCGTGCATATCACGATCTGGAAAGCCGACGACATCCTGACCGTGCCCGTGGCTGCCCTGTTCCGACAAGGAGACGACTGGGCGGTGTTCTCGGTAAGGGACGGCCGTACACGGGCGTCCATCATCGAGATTGGTCAGCGAAACAACAGCACGGCAGAGGTTCTGTCGGGCTTGGTCGCAGGCGATCGAGTGGTGCTGCACCCGAGCGACAGGGTCACGGACGGCGCGATCGTCGCGGAGCGCGACGGCTTGATGGCGCCCACGGCGATCTCCTCCATTCTGTTACGATGGCAGTGAACCGACGATCGTCTGACGCAGATCAAAGGTGTTCGACTGCCAGCAGTTGGGCTTGTCCGGCCTTCGCAATCAAAGGAGAATAATAACCATGAGACCCTTTCGACGGTTGCTAGCGTCTGTTCAACAACGCTTTTCAGGGCGAATCCTGCTTTCGCGCAAAGTCTTGATAATCGAGAGTGGATGTCAAACCGATGCGGCCTTTCAGTTGCGAGCATCGCTTGCTGGAGCCGCTTTAGTCGGTCGGAGGCCAATGGCATTTTCAATCGAACGCTAATATACATGACGCTCGAACGAGCAGCGCCTGCCAGATACTTGAGGAATGCCATGCGAAGGCTCATCTTCACGGCAATGTGTATCGCCGCCGCAACAGCCGCTAACGCCCATGATTGGTACGAAGACAAGATTGACCCACAGACCAAATTCAAGTGCTGCGGTGGTTCTGATTGCCGCGCCATTCCTCGGTCTTCGGTGCGATCCAGGGTAGACGGCGGTTACACTTATTTGCCGCATAATTTCACCATCCCACGGGACCGCGTCCAGGAATCCCCGGACGGGCAATACCATATCTGCGAAAATAAATATGTCGTAACCAATGAGCTGTATTGGCGTTGCTTCTTCGCCCCTCGTGTGGATGTGTCTATACTTCTAAAGCATTAACAGCACACCGCTTCCGCACGCCGCCGCTACCGAGAGCCTGCGCGCCCCGGGGCGTAACTCCATAGGCGCTGCCGCGGGTGACTTCTGGCCGACTTCGCGAATTCGGTCACAGTCCAGATTTAATCCGGTCGGCACGGCCGTGGTTGCGTAGATTGGCTGCGTGGCCCGCCTTGCCCGCATTGTCGCTCCAAGTCCACTCGCCACGTGACGCAACGCGGTAACGGCTGGCGATTTCGACCACGATGGGCAGCCAAGCGATAGGACAACTGGGGCGAGATCATCAGCACGGTTCATGCGGGAGCAGCATTCGCCCAGATGCCGGAGCTACGGCTGCAGTCTCGAATTTGACGCATCAGCACTTGCAAATCGTCGGCAGAGGTCTTTTGCTCGCGCGATAGTTGCCCTTGACCGTTGAATGGTTGGCGAACAGATGAACAAAATCGATCGACGGCGGCCGGAGTCAGAAACGGACGCCACCGTAAATGCCACGAGACTTGGGACTCGGCTGCGCCTCGCCCGCCAGACACGGGGCATGACGCTAAAGAGGCTGGCCGCGGCTGCGAATTGCTCGGAAAGCCTGCTGTCCAAGATCGAGAACGGCAAGGCTTCGCCGTCCCTGCCCATGCTTCACCGCCTGGTCGAGGTTCTCGACACCAACATCGGCTGGATGTTCGAGCAGGTCGATGACGACGAGGCGATCGTATTCCGGGCGGGCGCAAGGCCTTTGATTGCGCTCGACGCGCTACGGCGTGGCGAGGGAATTTCGCTCGAACGCATCATTCCGTATTCGCCTGGCCATCTCTTACAATGCAACATCCATCACATTGAGGCAGAGGGCTCGAGCGAAGGTCCGATCCAGCATGCCGGCGAGGAAGTGGGCTATGTGCTCGCAGGCCGGATCGAGCTGATCGTCGACGGCAAGAGCCATGCTCTCGCCACTGGCGATGCCTTCGTGTTCAGGTCCGAGCTGCCGCATCATTACCGCAACATCGGCGAGGAACGCGCCAGCATTTTCTGGGTCAACACGCCAGCGACTTTCTGAACGACGCTCTGCGTTCATTTGGATTGACAAATATTCAAGTCTCTTGAATGTTTGCGTCGTGCCTGTAGCACCAACGGGACCAGCCGAGGTCTGGTCCGCAAGCAAGGGGAACCGAAATGCGTCTGTTCAAACTTCTCGCCGGCTGTGCGGCCGCCATTGCCATGGGCTCGGCAGCCATGGGATCGGCGCTTGCCGATACGTTCGCTCTCGTCAACATCAACCAGCAGGCCCTGTTCTTCAACCAGATCAACGAGGGTGCGCAAAAGGCAGCCGACGCCGCCGGCGCCAAGCTGGTCATCTTCAACGCCAACAATGTGCCGAGCGCGCAGAACGACGCGATCGAGAACTACATCACGCAGAAAGTCGACGGCATCATTCTGGTCGCCATCGACGTCAACGGCGTCAAGCCTGCGATCACCGCGGCCAAGGCGGCCGGCATTCCGGTCATCGCCATCGACGCGCAGATCCCCGACGGCGACACTATTTCGTTCATCGGTGTCGACAACACCAAGGCCGGCGAGGACATCGGCAAGTTCTACGCCGACTATGTCAAGACCGAGATGGGCGGCAAGGCCAAGATCGGCATCGTCGGCGCGCTCAATTCATTCATCCAGAACCAGCGGCTCGACGGGTTCAAGAAGGCGGTGACCGAAAGCGGCCAGGCCGTCACCTTCCTCGACACGGTCGACGGCCAGAACGTTCAGGAGACCGCGTTGAACGCTTCGGAAAACCTGATGACCGCCAACCCGGACATGAACTCGCTCTATGCGACCGGAGAGCCGGCCTTGCTCGGCGCCGTTTCGGCGGTGACCAGCCAGGGCCGTACCGGCGACGTCAAGGTGTTCGGCTGGGATCTGACCAAGCAGGCCGTTCAGGGCATCGATGACGGCTGGGTGGTGGCGGTCGTGCAGCAGGATCCGGCCGGCGAAGGCAAGGCCGCGGTCGAAGCGCTGGGCAAGCTCAAGAAGGGCGAGAAAGTCGATCCGATCATCAATATCCCGGTGACGATCGTGACCAAGAAGAATGTCGACCAATACCGCGCGATGTTCAAGTAAACTGCGTCGGCGACCGAGCCGCGGCGCCGCCTGAGGCTGCGTCGCGGATGCCTGCAATCGCGTGGAATCCCAGATGAGCAGTGGCCAGACCTATCGGGTGCGGATGAGCGGCATCTCAAAGCGCTACAACGCCATCCAGACGCTCGATGACGTGTCGCTGACGCTGAAGCCGGGCGAGGTGCTGGGGCTCGTCGGCGACAATGGCGCCGGCAAGTCGACATTGAGCAAGGTGCTGTCGGGGGCAGTGGTCCCGGACGCCGGCACTATCGAGATCGACGGCAAGCCGGTGATCTTCACCTCGCCGGCGGACGCACGTGCGGCGCGCGTCGAGATGGTTTACCAGGACCTGTCGCTGTGCGACACGGTCGATGTCGCCGGCAATCTGTTTCTCGGCCGCGAGCCGCGCCACCGCATCGCCGGTATTTCCTTTCTCGACAAGAAGCGCATGCATGACGAGACGCGCCAGATGCTCGATCGGCTCGGTATCGTCATTGCCGACACACGGCTCAAGGTCGAAAACCTCTCCGGCGGGCAGCGCCAATCGATCGCGATCGGCCGCGCCGCCTCGTTCGCGCCGGCCGTGCTGATCATGGACGAGCCGACGGCAGCGCTTGCCGTGGCCGAAGTCGAGGCAGTGCTCGAACTGATCCGCGCGGTCAGTGCACGCGGTGTCAGCGTCATCCTGATCACCCATCGGCTGCAGGACCTGTTCCTCGTCTGCGATCGCATCCAGGTCATGTATGAGGGGCGCAATGTCGCCGAGCGGCTGATCGGCGAGACCAATATCGAAGACGTGGTCAATCTGATCGTCGGCCGCAAGTTCAGCGCGCGTTCCGCCACCAATGGCTATCGCGGTGGAGCGTCGGCATGAGCGACGCGACCCACGCCGCCCAGCCCTCACGAGTACACAAGAGCACCTGGCGCGATGCGCTGCTCGCCAATGGCAGTGTCGTCTCGATCGCGCTGTTCTTTCTGGTCGTTTGCATCATCTTCTCGGTTGCGACCGACGCCTTTCTGACATCGCCCAATCTGTTGAACATCCTGCGGCAGTCGGCGCCGCTACTGATCGTCGCCGCGGCAATGACCTTCGTCATCACCACTGGCGGCATCGATCTTTCGGTCGGCTCGGTGCTGGCGCTGGTGGCGACGCTGTCGGCGACGTTTTTGCAGTTTGGCCTGCCGTGGCCAGTCGTTATCCTCGCCATGTTGGCGCTCGGTGGCCTGCTTGGCGCGGTACAGGGCTATTTCGTCGCCTATGAGGGCATCCCGTCCTTCATCGTCACGCTTGCCGGGCTTTCGGTGATCCGTGGCGTGGCGCTGCTAATCACCGGCGGCTATTCCATCCCGATCGAGCCCGGAAGCGCTTTCACCGTGCTGGGCCGCGCCTGGTTCGTTGGCGTGCCGGTGCCGGCGCTGATCGCGCTGGCAATCCTGGCTATCGCCTATCTCGCCTTCAACGAGACGCCATTCGGCCGCTATGTCACCGGCATCGGCGCCAACGCTGAGGCCGTGCGGCGTGCCGGCGTCAACACCCGGCAGACGACGCTCTTCGTCTATGTGATTTCCGCCACCGCGGCAGCCCTTGCCGGGATCATCATTGCTGCCCGCCTTGGATCGGGATCTTCGAACGCCGGACAGGGTTTCGAGCTGGAAGTAATCGCCGCCGTCGTGCTCGGCGGCACCAGCCTGTTCGGCGGCCGTGGAACGATCATTGGCACGGTGCTCGGCGCGCTGACCGTGGCCGTCATCGGCAACGGCCTGATCCTGGCGCATCTGTCGCCTTTCCTGACCCCGATTGTCACCGGAACGATCATCCTGATCGCCATCTGGCTGAACTTCCGCCTGTTCCGCGGCGCCGTGCGGAGCCGTTGAGCCGATGAGCGGTCTTTTCGATGACGCGGTGCCCGGCCAGCGGCTGGCGATCGGGGTCGATACTGGCCATGTGATGACCGTGCTCGGCCCGGTTCCGGTCGACGACCTAGGCATAACGCTGATGCACGAGCACATCTTGCTCGATGGCGCCCGCAGCTGGAAATGCCCCTGCCATCCCGATGACTTGGCGATCGCCGAGCAGCCGGTGAACATCGAGATCATCGGCGAGTTGCGCATGAACCCTTACGTCAACCGCGACAACGTTTCGCTCGACGACGCCGACCTGGCACTGTCGGAGCTGCAGCGCTATCGCGCGCTGGGCGGCCACACCGTCGTCGACGCCACCAATATCGGCATCGGCCGCGACCCCGAAAAGCTCGCCCGCATCAGCCGCATGTCCGGCCTGAAGATCGTCATGGGCACCGGCTTCTATCTCGAGCACACCCATCCCGAATGGCTGAAGACCATGGATGTCGACGCCGTGACCGAGTTCATCGTCAACGATGTCGGCGGCGGCGAGACGCAGCCGCCGATCATGGCCGGGCTGATCGGCGAGGTCGGCGTCAGCAAGGATTTCACCGCCGAGGAACGCAAGTCGCTGCGCGCTTCGGCGCGCGCTTCGCGGATCACCGGCGTGCCGCTGTCGATCCATCTGCCGGGCTGGGAGCGGCTGGCGCACGAGGTGCTCGATATCGTCGAGGCCGAAGGCGCCGATCTTCGTCATACGGTGCTCTGCCACATGAACCCGAGCCACGACGATCCCGACTACCAGAAAAGCCTCGCCCGGCGCGGCGCGTTCCTCGAATACGACATGATCGGCATGGACTATTACTACGCCGACCAGGACGCGCAATCGCCCTCCGACGAGGAGAATGCACGCGCCATCACCGCCCTTGTCCAGGCGGGCTTCGGCGACCGCCTGCTGTTGTCGCAGGACGTGTTCCTCAAGATCATGCTGACGCGCTTCGGCGGCTTCGGCTATGGCTATATCCTGAAGCATTTCATACCGCGCCTGAAACGCCACGGCGTCGAGCAGGCGGCCATCGACCGCATGCTGATCGCCAATCCGAAGAGCGTGTTCGCGCGGTTCTAAGAAGCCCAGACTTACGACGGGAGTTCAAATGTCCAAGAAAAAAATCCTGCTTGCCGGCGAATCCTGGGTCTCGACGGCGACCCATATCAAGGGCTTCGACCAGTTTCCGACCGTCACCTACCACACCGGCGCGGACGAATTGCTGGGCGCGCTGAAGACGACCGACTTCGACGTCACCTTCATGCCGGCGCATGAGGCGCAGCGCGGCTTTCCACAGACCATAGAAGCGCTGTCGGCCTATGACGCGGTCGTGCTCTCCGACATCGGCGCCAACACGCTGCTGCTGCATCCCGACACCTGGGTCCACTCCAAGCCGACCCCGAACCGCCTGCGCCTGCTGCGCGATTACGTCAGCGGCGGCGGCGGTCTGTTGATGTTCGGCGGCTACTACAGCTTCCAGGGCATCAATGGCGGCGCGCGCTACCGCAAGACCCCGGTCGAGGACGTGCTGCCGGTGAACTGCCTGGCCTACGACGACCGTGTCGAGGTTCCCGAAGGTTTTGCGCCCGTGCCGAAGCCGGGGTCGAGCCATCCCATCCTCAGGGGCCTCGGCTCGGACTGGCCGATCCTGCTCGGCTTCAACGAGGTGACGCTGAAGGACGGGGCCGAGGTCCTGGCCAGCGTGTCGTCGGACTATGGCTCGCTGCCGCTGCTTGTCACCGGCCATTACGGCAAGGGCCGCACCGTGGCGTGGACATCCGATGTCGGGCCGCATTGGCTGCCGCCGCAATTCATCGCCTGGCCAGGCTACAAGACCCTGTTCGAACAGATGCTGGGCTGGGCGACCAGTGAGAGCTGAACCATGCATGTCCACGTCGTCGGCAATGCCTGCGTCGATACCGTGTTTCGCGTCGGCCGCTTCCCTGTCGCGGGCGAGACCTTGAATGCCGTGAGCTATGCCGACGGGCTCGGCGGCAAGGGCGCCAACCAGGCAGTCGCAGCAGCACGGACTGGTGCAGAGGTGACGTTCTGGACGGCGCTCGGCAAGGACCCCGCTGGCGCGTGGATCAGGACCCGCCTCGACAGCGAGTTGTCCGACCTTGAGGTGAGTGAATTCGAGCTGCCGAGCGACCGCTCGACCATCGTCGTCGATAAAGGCGGAGAGAATTTCATCGTCAGCGGCGTCGTCTGCAGCGAAGCCTTCGACCCGGTGGCGCAGACAGCACTTGTTCGCTGGATCGCGCCCGGTGACATCCTCGTCTGTCAGGGCAATTTGCGGGCTGCTGCGACCAATGCCTGCCTCGGGGCAGCAAGGGAAAACGGTGCGCGCACCGTCCTCAACGCCAGCCCGATCGACACGGGCTCGCTGCCCGATCTCGGCCTAGCGGAGGTTTTGGTAGTCAACCAATCCGAGGCGAAAACCCTGACCGGCCGGGATGACATGACAGCAGCAGCCGGCGCGCTGGTAGCCAAAGGCGCAGGCACCGTCGTCATCACGCTCGGTGCCGCAGGCTGTCTCGTGCTTGGCCCGGGCCATGAAAAGCCGCTTCGTTTGCCGGCGCCGCAGGTCGAGGCGCTCGACACCAGCGGCGCCGGCGATGTGTTCTGCGGCTGCCTGACCGGCGGGCTTGCGCGGGGCATGCCGGTCACTTCAGCGCTGGAGCTTGCGCTCGCGGCGGCCGCAATCGCCGTGACACGGCCGGGCACGCTGGCATCCTGTCCTTCCGCCTCCGAGATGGCGGCGCTCATCGATCAAATGGAGCTCTCATGACCCAGATCGGCCAATCCGGCGGCGACGCGCTTCTAGACCTTTTCGGCCGCACCAAGGTGGTGATCGGCGTCGTTCACCTGGCGCCGCTGCCCGGCGCGCCGCGCTATGACGGCGAGGCCGTGGAAGTGATCTACCAGCGCGGGCTCGATGACGCCAAAGCCTATCTCGATGGCGGCTGCGACGGCGTCATCGTCGAGAACCATGGCGATATCCCCTTCGCCAAGCCTGACGATATCGGGCCGGAGACGGCGGCCTATATGGCGGTCGTCTCCGACCGAATCCGCCGCGAGCTCGGCAGGCCGATCGGCATCAATGTCCTGGCCAACGCCGCGATCCCGGCCTTGGCGATCGCCAGCGCTGTCGGCGCCGGTTTCGTCCGCGTCAATCAATGGGCAAACGCCTATGTCGCCAATGAGGGCTTTATCGATGGCGAGTCGGGCCGCGCGGCGCGCTACCGCGCCAGGCTGCGCGCCAACGGCATCCGCATTTTCGCCGATGCCCATGTCAAGCACGGCGCACACGCCATCGTCGCCGACCGTCCGGTGGAGGAACTGGTCAAGGACCTGGTCTTCTTCGACGCTGACGCCATCATCGCCACCGGCCAGCGCACCGGCCACGCCGCGGATTTGGGCTACATACGCATGATCAAGCAGGCCGCCGGCCTGCCGACGCTGGTCGGCAGCGGGGTCACGGCGGACAACGCCAAGGATATCCTCGCCATTGTCGACGGGGTCATCATCGCCAGCGCGCTGAAGCACGACGGCGTCTGGTGGAACCAGGTCGACTCTGCTCGAGTAAAGGCCTTCATGGGTGGTCTGAAGCGATAGTTGACTTCAGGTGCCTAGCAAGGGCGGCTTGCGGGAGCTTTCCGGGCGCGCGCGCCGCCCAGAGCAGAAGACGGATATCGAGCAGAAGTTTCATGGCTCGCCGCCAAACAGCTTCTCGATTTCCTCATCGGCCATGCGATCAAAATCGTCCGGAACTGAAAACTGCCCGGCCATAAACCCCACGCGACGCATTTCGCCGGCCGCAGGTGCGTCGATGGCAACGACCTTGACCATCGGCTTGCCGGATTTGGCGATAATGAGGGATTCGCCTTTGGCCGCCCTGTCGATAAGACAAGACAGATGCGTCTTGGCCTCGTGGATATTGACGGTGCGCATGGCGGGCCTCGTGACTTAGTCTGTAAAACTTAGTCTAGGTCTATAAAACTTAGTCTAGTGGATTTTCGATGACCCACATGCGCACGTACACATGATCGAGCCGGGCGATGTCGCCCGGCTCGATCGATGATAGTCGAGCGGCTACTAGGCCGGCAACGCGCCGGATCTCTTGGCCGTCCAGGTGGCGACATAGTCCATCAGGCCTGGATTGAGGCAATCATAGGGCTCGAGCCCGATTGACTTCAGCTGTGACCTTATGCCGTCCATGCGGCTCGGATCGACACC